>JAYYLR010000207.1:0-10004 GCA_036143955.1 Pseudomonadota bacterium
GGGCAGGCTCATCAGGATCGCCTCGATGTTTCCACCGGTCTTCAGGCCGAAAAGCGTGCCCCTGTCATAAAGAAGATTGAACTCGACATAGCGGCCGCGCCGCACCAGCTGGTGATGGCGGTCAGCCTCGCTCCAGGGCCGGTCCATCCGTTCCCGAACAATCGCGGCATAGCCGGTGTGAAAGGCGGCGCCGACATCGCGTGTGAAAGCAAAGTCGGTCTCCCAGCTGCCACTGTCCAGATTGTCGTAAAAAATGCCGCCGGCACCACGCGGCTCCTCGCGATGCGGAAGATAGAAATATTCGTCGCACCATTTCTTGAAGCGGGGATAATAGTCCGGATCATGGATGTCACAGGCCGACCGCATGGCCGCATGAAAGTCGGTGCCGGCCGATTCGTCGGGGAAGATCGGGGTCAGGTCGCCACCGCCACCAAACCAGGCCTTGCTGGTAACAATGAAGCGGGTGTTCATATGCGCTGCCGGAACATGCGGGTTGCAGGGATGCGCGACAAGGGAAATTCCCGAGGCCCAGAATCGCCCATCATCGCCAGCGCCGGGAATGTTCTTCCTGAACTCTTCGGAAAATTCCCCGTGTACGGTTGAAATATTTACCCCGACCTTTTCGAAGACACGGCCATGCATGACGCTCATCTGGCCGCCGCCGCCGCCATCGCGCTGCCAGACCTTGCGGTCGAACTGGCCGGCCTGCAGCCCCTGCTGCCGAGCTGCGGGGACTTCCGTCTCAATCGCCTCGAAAGTTGCGCAAATCTGATCGCGAAGCTCGGCGAACCAGGTTTCGGCGGCCTGTTTGCGGAGGTTCATTTCATCGTCTGTCTGCGCCGCCATCATCTGTCCCTGTTCTCTGGCATACCGGTTCGAGCACGCACCGCCCGTCAGGCTTTCGAGCTCACACCGATGCGGGTGGCCAGTTCGTCTTTGGTGAGGCTAAAATCCGCTGCGACCCAGATCTGTTCAGCCTCCCGCAACATCTCCCCCACCACCGGTCCCTTGTCAACGCCGTGCGACAACAGTACCGCGCCAGTCAGAGGAAAAACGGGAGGAACCCAGGCTGCAATCTCGGCAAAATGACCTTTGTCGATCTCGCGCATCAGGCGGGCGGCGGCAACAATAAGCTGCGGCCCCGGCAAACTGCCCTCCCGGTGGCACCAATAGGCGGCCTGGTGCCAGCGCTGTCCCGTCAGCGCTGCGAATTCGGTTTCCGGTGAGACCGTGTCAAATTTGGTGAGCTCTCCCTGTTCGCGGCGGGACAGGCGAAGCCGCGACGAGAGTAATGGGGCCGATGAAAGAGGCATGACCACAGCGAGCCTGACAAGCCAAGTCGCCCCGTTGTCTCCCATGGCAACATCGACAAGACGGTCGATCTCTGGTGTCAGCCTGTCTGACTGCGTCGAAACGCCGAGTGCCTGAAGGGACAATCCGGTCTCTTCCATCACCCGCAACCCGATCTGCCCGCCCTCTTCACCAAGCAGGCGGCGCATTTCACCGGCAACACGTTCACCAGACAAACCCGCGGCAAGGTGTGCCGCTGCCGAAAGCGCCGCCATCGCTTCGGCATCGACCCCGCCATCATGGAAACGCGGAAGAAACCGGCAATAGCGCAGCATCCGAAGTGCATCTTCTTCGACACGGCGTGCGGCCTCGCCGACGAATCGCAGCCGGCCGGCATCCAAATCTTGATGCGCGCAGTCCAGCGGGTCCTCGACCATGCCATCAGCTGTTACATAAAGGGAATTCACCGTGAAATCGCGCCGCGCCGCATCGGCCCGCCAATCGTCACTGAAGGCCACGGTGGCATGCCGCCCGTCAGTGTCCAGATCGACACGCGTCTGAGTCACCTCGATAGCCTCGCCATCAGCGATGACGGTCACCGTGCCATGTTCAAGACCTGTTTCCACGACCTTCAGGCCGGCGTCGCGGAACAGAGCGGCCGCGTCGGCAATCGGCATCGCCACCGCCATGTCGATATCACCCATCGATCTGTCCTGAAGCCAGTCGCGCACCGCACCACCAACAATCCGCGCCGAAGCGTCGGCTGCCGCAGCAAGGGCAAAAATGCGCCTGGCCAGGGGCGATATGGGAAACACCTTCGTCACAAAATCAGTCGCTGGACTTTGGCGGTTCGGTGAAATCACCGGAAGAGATCTGCCCGTCTTTCAGCTGCGCCGGCTGATATTTCGTGCCAGGTCTGGATGCGTCGCTTTCGAGAAACACAACGCCCGCGAAAAAGACTGCAAGGCCGACAAGTGCACCGATGACGTGCTCAAAGCCAATACCGGCACCCGACTTCACCTCTTCTCCACGCGCCTTCGCACGACGCGCCTGCCACGCCTTGATAAGACTCATGACAAGGATCGCGGCAAGAACGGCAGTGGCCAGAATGATGTAGCGGCGCATGGTCAGGTCCCCAGTTCTGCAATGCTGACGGCAGAGGCCTGTCCGGCGGACAAATCTTCCATCCTTGTTGCAAGATCGACAAGGATGGCGGCCGACAGACCCCAGATGTAATGATCTTCATGGTCGATGACCCAGACCGTGCGCTGGCGCCCATCGCGAAGATAGCTCTCCTGCCGATGGCTGCGCGAGCTGACGAGGTCTGCGAGCGGCAGCACAAGAATTCGCGCCACTTCGTTCGGGTAGGCGGAAAGACGCGTTCCTTCGGCAACGATGCCGACCACCGGCTGAACGACAAATCCGACCGGGCTCGTGACCTGCCCGAGCCCGCCGATAACATCGACACGTTCCGCTGCCAGCGCAATTTCCTCGCGCGCCTCGCGCAGTGCGGTATCGACGAGGCCCGCGTCGCCATCTTCGACCTTGCCGCCGGGAAAGCTGATCTGGCCAGCATGATGGGCGAGATGCGCGGATCTTTCGGTCATGATGACGTGCCACTCCATATCACGCTGCGTCAGCCCGACCAGAACCGCCGCCGGCCAGCCGGACTTCATATTGAGCCGCGTCGGGATCGGATCGAGCACTGATGGTGCAACAGGCATGTTCATTTGTGTGGGGCTCATGGCAGATCGCTTTCAAGGGCAAAAAACCTGCCGGCGCTCCAGACACCAAACCTGCCATCCGGTCCGGGAGTGCTGCGCTCGGCAAGTTCATAATACACCGGCCGCGCCAGACGTCCCTCCAATCCAGGGCGGACACTGACGTAAGGTTTCGCATCCTCACCCGCGTCGGTCCGGCGCATGAACAGTTCATGCGAGTCGCCAAGCGTGATTTCATCCCCGACATTGCTGCTAAGCGTGATTACCTGCGCCTCGCCAATGCCGTCAAAGCTGGCAGAAACCATGACGAATGGCACGTCATCGACCGTAATCCGGCCCCGCTCGACAGGCGTGACAAGCCAGTAACTTCCGTCGGCCTCACGGCGCAGCACGCTGGCGAACAGCTTCACCAGAGCAGGCCTGCCAATGAGCCCGCCTTCATGATACCAGCTTCCATCGGCCGCGATCCTGATGTCAAAATCCTGTGGCGTCGGACGCGTCACCTCACGAAGGGCCGTTGTCTGATCGCCGGCCGAAATGTCAGTTGAAGATGTCATGGGGGCAGTCTAGCCCGAAGCACGGAAAAGCCAAATTCCCAAGAGGCAACAGGTTCGATTCGCCGCATATCCCGCTTATCAACAGCAGACCCCGAGCCAAATAAATTTCAAAAATTGACGGCTTGTTAACATTAGTCTGCCACAATTAGTCTGGGCTGTTTCGTGAAGCGCGGGAACGTGCCCCTCCCCGCAAGGACGGAGACCATCACCTCTTTGCAGGAATTTCATGCGCGCACAGATTGCCATCACCCGCACCGGCGTCACGCAGGCGAGTTCAAATCACGAGCCACCTGACGGAGGCGTGTTGGCCCGACGAACAAATGGGGATTTCAGGGTCACAATGCATCGGAAAGTCAGCGAGACAGCCCTTGTTCAGCTGTTGCGATCGCTGAGGGCGCTGGCACCGGATTTCGAGATGAGCCTCGAAACAGGTGACAGACCTGCCGAGCAGCTGACACGCCAGCAAGCCTGCCATCACATCGCCCTGCGTGCACTTGGAACCCTTGAAAGGGCGAATGAAGCAGCTTTCATGAGCAACCTTGAATTGTTTGACGCGATGCTGCCGCCGATGTCGCTTCAATCAGAAAATCTGCTTCGCCTCGCCAAGCTCGACCTTGCCAACAAGGACGCGCCGACAGCCCTCATGCAGGCGAGTGCCGCCAACATCAAAAACCTCGTTTCGGTTGGTCAGAACAGGTCGATGCGCCTTTATTTCCTTGCCCACCCGCCAGATCATGCATGGCCCGCGTCGCTGCCGGAAGCCGGGGTGCCCCTCGACGAAAGCCCTGATGTCTCTTCGCTGAGATGGCTGGCACTTGTCTACGAAGCCGCCTTTGCCATTCAGGCGCCCCTGTTCCAGCATGGTTTCCTGAGGCTTCATGGCGGCCCCATGCGACCGTTCCAGCGATTTATCTACCCCATCACCCCGCTTCAGGAACGCCCCAGCAATTACAGGGTACTGACGACAGCCGAACTTATGGACAGTCCCGATCTGAATATCGTCTGAGCAAGATCAAAATGCGGGATCGTGATGCCAATGCGTGATCTGTTTTGCCCAGAGCCACTTCTCCAACCACATATTTTCTATTGGAAAATTAGTAATTTAATAACCTAAGACGGATAAACTGCGAACTCCGGCCACGCCAAAAGGCAGTCTCAAACGCCTTGCACAGACATTGCGCGTGGCCCCTGTATCGCAGGCGCGCCCAACCCTGACACGAAGGGAGGCCTCGAACGCCATGAAGGAGGCGACGGGACTATGGCGCGGCTACCCGACATCGAGGGCGAACAGTCAAAATTGACAACCGTCCTTCGCGCGATAAGCAACGCGAAGCGAATACGCATACTCAATGAACTGTCCGACGGCAGAGAACGGTCAGTCTCGGAACTCGAAGGTGTCATCGCCTCGCTCAGCCAGTCCGCCCTTTCGCAGCATCTGGCGCGTTTGCGACGGGCGAACATCGTTAAGACACGACGCGAGTCACAGACCATCTACTATTCGATAGACGACCCCGACGTCCTTCGCATCCTGCGTCTTCTGGGGCACATTTATAACGACGACCCGGTTATGAAACGAAAGCGCCATTGAGCCCCAGCACGCCCTGCTAAACGGTGACACGGTTCCGGTCCTGAACATTCCGCGTCGCATTCACTAGCGACTTTACGGGGCCTGTCTGCTAGACCAATCACTGTTCGCAATTCCGGCCCCATAACCATGTATATTTACCTTCCCATCGCCGAAGTCTCGATGCATATCGGCATCATCATCGGGCTTGGTGGTGGCGTAGGGTTCCTGTCCGGCCTGTTCGGCGTTGGCGGCGGATTTCTGATGACCCCGCTGCTGATCTTTTTCGGCATCCCTCCCGCGGTAGCGGTCTCGACCGAGGCCAACCAAATCGTGGCATCTTCGGTGTCAGGCGTGCTGGCGCACATGCGCCGTGGCAATGTCGACTTCAAGATGGGTGGAATCCTCATGGCCGGAGGCGTGATCGGCTCTTCGCTTGGTGTGGCCCTGTTCTCCTTCCTGCGCGAAATCGGACAGATCGATCTTGTCATCCAACTGTCCTACGTCGTCTTCCTCGGGATCATCGGCGCATTGATGCTGACGGAAAGCCTTCGCACGATCGTCCGCTCGCGAAAGCCGGGAGCCGTTAGAGGCAAGCTTCACCAGCACAACTGGCTTCACGGCCTTCCCTTCAAGATGAGGTTTCGCCGGTCGAAACTCTACATCAGTGCCATCCTGCCATTGAGCATTGGGGCCTTTGTGGGTATTCTTGCCGCTATCATGGGCGTCGGTGGCGGTTTCATCATGGTGCCGGCGATGATCTATCTTCTCGGCATGCCGACCTCGGTCGTTGTCGGAACATCGCTGTTTCAGATCATCTTCGTTACCGCAAACGTGACCCTGCTCCAGTCGATCCAGACGCAGACCGTTGACTTCATTCTTGCAGGCCTGCTCCTGTTTGGCGCCGTGATTGGCGCGCAATTCGGTAGCCGTGCAGGCGCGCTTCTTCGCGGCGAACAGCTTCGCGGCCTGCTCGCACTTTTGGTTCTCGCTGTCTGCGTCAAGATAGGCTACGACCTGGTCGTCACTCCCGAAGACCTGCTGTCCGTGGAACTGATCCGATGACCGGCCGGGTGACAAATGTCATCGTGGGGGCTTCGCTATGCGCCATGATTGCAACAGCAGCCACGCAGGCTGTCGCGGCACCCAAGCAGGTGGTCGCTGACCTTTCAAACAGCAGCGTCGATATCACAAGCAGCTATCATGGCACGGAACTTCTTCTCTTCGGTGCGTATGAGGGCCGCGCCGGGGACGACATCGTTCTGATCGTTCAGGGCCCGCCAACCGACATTATCCAGCGTCGCAAGGAGAAGCGGGCCGGCATATGGGTCAATGGCGAGACAGTCACCTGGCAGGAAGCACCGAGCTTCTATCATATGTTTTCGACAAGCAGGCTTGATAACATTGCTGAGCCGTCGACGCTGGCGAAGGCGATGGTCGGGCCACTATCGGTCAATCTCAAACTTGTTCGCGGCGCGCGCGGTGACGATACGGGGCATGGCGGCGCGGGACGGGCACCAATCACCCCCGCCAGTTTTGGCAATAAAGAAGAGATGGACGGTCTTCGCAGGAATATGGAGGCGAACGGCCTGTGGCTTACCATGCCGTCTTCAATCACGACCCAGCAGGACATGCTCTTTCGTGCAGCCCTTGCTCTGCCAAGCAACATTCCGCCTGGAGACTATGTGGTTCGCGTCCTGCATTTTCGTGACGGCGTTGCAATGAGTGAGCGAACGACCGATATGAATGTGAAGAAGGCAGGCCTCAGCGCGCTTATCTACCGGTTCGCGCATGATCACTCAGCGTTGTACGGCATATTCGCCATCATCTTCGCAGTGGCTTCCGGCTGGCTTGCTGCGGTGGCGTTCCGCCGCGGCTAAATTAAGGAGAGCGCTTACATGGCGAAAAAGGATCCCCTGTTCCTCGTCGTGGTAGACGATTCAGAGGAAATGCATCATGCGCTCCAGTTTGCCTGCGGCCGCGCAAGCGCCATCGGCGGCAAAGTCGGGCTCATGTATTGTATCGCGCCAGCCGAGTTTGAATATTGGGCCGGCGTTGGCGAACTGATGCGCGCAGAGGCGCGCGAGGAGGCCGAGGCCAAAATGGCGATCCATGCCTCCTATGCCCGGGAACTTACCGGCGAATTGCCTGTGATGTACGTTCGTGAGGGCGATGTTCGCGAGGAGCTGCTCTCGCTTATTGACGAAGAGACCCAGATCAGTCTTCTTGTTCTGGGTGCGGACACAACATCCGAAACGGCAGGCCCTCTCATCACCTTCATGATGGCCAAGGGCGCCGCGAAATGCCGCGTACCGATAACCGTCGTTCCAGGCAACCTGACCGACGATCAGATCGACGCCCTATTCTAGCGTCCAGCCTTCAGCCTTTCCTGTCGAAACAAGGGAACTTTGATGCGACATCTTCTTATGACCTTACTGGGAGCCAGTTTTATCACCATGAGCACAGCAGCAACATCCGACACCGGATCGACCCTTCTCCTCGAGACCACCAAAGGCCAGGTCGAGATCAAGCTTCTTGCGGACCTCGCGCCCAACCATGTCACGCGTATCACGGAACTTGCCAACAGCGGATTTTACGACGGCATCATCTTCCATCGGGTCATTCCGGGTTTTATGGCCCAGACTGGCGATCCGCAGGGCACCGGCATGGGTGGATCCGGGCAGAACCTGGACGCGGAATTCACCGACTATGAATACAAGGTCGGCACGGTCGGCATGGCACGCGCCATGAACCCCAACTCGGCCGACAGCCAGTTCTTTATCTGCTTCGAAGGATGCGGGCATCTGACCGGCCAATATACTGTCTGGGGACAGGTCGAGCGTGGCATGGAGAATGTCTACAACATCGCGCCCGGTGAGCCGCCCGCTTCGCCGGATCAGATCGTTTCAGCGCGCGTGATTGACTGAGGCACCGGTCCTGCGGCTGGTAAAATATAACGCCAGCCCGGACCAGATCAGGACGAATACGAGCCATTCTTTCGGCGCGGCAACAAGATCGAAATATACCAGCCCGACGACAAGCTGTGTCGTCGGGTTGATGTAGAAAAGAAGGCTGGCAATAGAAATCGGCAAGGCTCTATTTCCGGCATGGTAGAGAAGCAGTGGCACCACTGTGACCACACCGAAAAAAACGGCAAGTGCGACATTAACCGCACCGCCACCGAAAAAAATTTTCTGACCTGCGTAATGGCTCCAGGCAAGATAGATGATCGAAAGCGGTATCAGGAAGACCGTCTCGATAAACATTCCGATCACTGGATTGACCATCATTCGCTTTCTGGTGACACCATACAGCGCGAAAGACAGAGCAAGTATAAGCGCGATCCACGGCACACCGCCGTGGTGGAAGGTTTTCAGGGCAACGCCGCAAAAGACAATGCCGACAGCTGCCCACCCCCAGCGGTCAAGCCGTTCGTGCAGCACCCATATCCCAAGCACTACCGTCACAAGCGGGTAAATGAAGTAACCAAGCGCCGCGTCAAAAACCTGTCGGGCCTGGACGGCGTAGACAAAGACAATCCAATTGACGCTCAGAAGAATGCAGGTCACGAAAAACCCGAGCCTCATCCGCGGCGTTGCCAGCGCTGCACGCGCATCCCTGATGCCACCAAAAAGCGAGGGGGCGAGCGTCACAAGTCCCAACAGGATCACGCCCGACCAGAGAGCCCGATGGACAACGATCTCCATCGGGTCAACATCGCCCAGATAACCGATATAGACAGGAACGAAGCCCCAGAGCAGGGCGGCTAGCGAGGCATAGACAAGGCCGCTGAATGACAACATTGCTTATGGTCCTCCCACACTAGCTATCGACAAGACATCCAGACGCCATGTCATGCCATGGCTGCTGCCGCGGCGAACGGCACTTTTTTCGCAAAGCCGCGACCGACTTGTACCGCATTGTTTCATCAATACTATTTTGCCGCAGGCTTGGTGATTGACAAAATGTCTGCCGGTCCGCTTCATTATAAAGCCGAAAGTATGTGGGATCTGATTACCGTGCTAACAGTTGCCTCATAGCAGACGTGAAGACGACGCCTTTGGCAAGGACGTCACCCAAGGAGACTACAGGAATGGCACAAGGCACTGTTAAGTGGTTCAATACCCAGAAAGGGTATGGATTCATCAACCCCGACGAAGATGGCAACGACGTCTTCGTTCACATTACCGCGGTTCAGAATTCCGGCCTCACCGGACTGAACGAAGGTCAGCGTGTTTCTTACGAGCTGGCCGAGCAGCGAAACGGCCGTTTCGCCGCCGTCGATCTTTCCATCGTCGATTGATCGTTTGCGATAGCTGTCCGTCTACAAGATAGGCAGCTCGACAACGCTTGCTGGAAGAACAGGGCCTCCGGTGTGCACAAGCACCGGAGCGCCCGCTTCTATAGGCTCAATGTTCACCATCGCGACGGCGATATTCGACTTCGCGCGCGGCGAATATGCGCTGGCGGTCGCGAAACCGGCGAATTTGCCGCCATCCCAACTGAGCTGCCATGGGGACTCGTTTGTTCCCTGGAAGGGTTCCCCTTCCATCAACAGCCCCATGAACCGCCGCGTCACGCCACTCTCACGGATGCCATGAAGCGCCGTCTTTCCGGCAAAGTCGTGGCCCTGATCGATGTCCATGAACCGCCCGAGCCCAAGCTCGAACGGGTTGGCCGCATCATCGGTATCCGCGCCGTAGGAGATCAACCCACTCTCAACACGTTCGATGTAGTTCGGCGTTCCAGGTCCGATCCCGTATGGCGCTCCCGCCTCTGCTACAAGGCGCCACAATTCCTCGCCGCGGCTTCCGTCCTGAAGATAGAGCTCGTACCCACCCTGCTTCGACCAGCCGGAACGCGCAACGACCA
>JAYYLR010000208.1:0-11482 GCA_036143955.1 Pseudomonadota bacterium
TGTTGCCGTGCTGGCGCTTCGGGTACTGGACGACGATCTTGCGGACCGACCGCTCGATAAAGACGATGAAGGCGATGACCGCGATGGCCATGGCGAACAGGATGACAATCAGAATTGCCGACAGCGCGCCCGTGCGGCCGAGCTCCAGTGTCCCGGCCAGAGCCGATGGCACCTCGGCGATAATGCCGGCGAAGATGATCAGCGAGATTCCGTTGCCAACGCCGCGGCTGGTGATCTGCTCGCCAAGCCACATCAGGAACAGCGTGCCGCCGACGAGCGTCGTCACCGTGGTGACACGGAAGAACAGTCCCGGATCGGACACCACCCCTGAGGCGGACTCGAGCCCAACGGCGATGCCGTAACCCTGCACCGTCGCCAGAAGCACCGTCAGGTAACGGGTGTACTGGTTGATCTGCTTGCGGCCCGCCTCGCCGTCCTTCTTCAGCTGCTCGAGGGTCGGCACGATGGCCGTCATCAGCTGCATGATGATCGAGGCGGTGATGTAAGGCATGATATTGAGCGCAAAGATCGTCATCCGTCCGAGCGCGCCACCGGAGAACATGTCGAACATGCCCAGAATGCCGGAGGATTGCTGCGAAAAGATGTCCGAAAGCGCATCGGGGTTGATCCCCGGAAGTGGTAGATAGGTGCCGAGCCGGTAGATGATCAGCGCACCGAGCGTGAACCAGATGCGCTTCTTCAGCTCCTCAGCCTTGGCAAAGGCGCCGAGACCGACACCCGCGGCCATGCGTTCTGATGACGTTGCCATTGCTGCGCTCTACCCTGCTGACCTGATCCGTATACCCTAGGCGTCCGCACCGGCCGGAAGCACGATCTTGCCGCCGGCGGCCTCAACAGCCGCAATTGCCGACTTCGAAGCGCCAGCCGCATGGATCTCGACATTCTTGGCGGTGAGTTCACCCTTGCCGAGAATGCGGACGCCGTCGCGTGCCTTCGAAATGACGCCGGCGCCGATCAGCGCTGCGACGTCGACCGGCTTCTTGGCGTCAAGCTTGCCGTCATCGATGGCGACCTGAAGACGGCCGAGATTCACTTCGACATACTTCTTGCGGAAAATGTTGGTGAAACCGCGCTTGGGAAGACGGCGGTGAATCGGCATCTGGCCGCCCTCGAAGCCCTTGATGGACACGCCGGAACGCGCCTTCTGGCCCTTGTGGCCGCTTCCCGAAGTCTTGCCGGTTCCCGATCCGATGCCGCGACCGACACGCTTGCGGTTCCGCGTCGAGCCCGGATTGTCACTGATTGCATTGAGTTTCATTTTACTCTCCTGCCAGGCGCCGCTCGGCGGCCTGCCGCTCCCGCGGTCTATTCGCCCTCGACGCGGACGAGGTGTTTCACCTTGTTGATCATGCCACGGACGGCCGGAGTGTCCTCCAGCTCGCGGGTGCGGCCGATCTTGTTCAGACCGAGGCCGATAAGGGTCTTGCGCTGCCCGCCGAGACGGCCGATCGCGCTTCTGGTCTGCGTTACACGCACTGTCTTGCCACTCATCTCACCTCTCCCTGTCAGGACGCTGCGGCCTGGTCGTCGCCGCCGCTGCGCTTGCCGAGAATGTCGCCGACCCGCTTGCCGCGTTTCTGGGCCACGCTCCGCGGTGCCTGCATCGCTGTCAGCGCCGAAAAGGTCGCCTTGATCATGTTGTGCGGGTTCGAGGAACCGATCGACTTGGCAACCACGTCCTGTACGCCGAGCACCTCGAAGACGGCGCGCATCGGGCCACCGGCGATGATGCCGGTACCGGCCTGCGCGGCACGAAGCAGAACGCTTCCGGCGCCATAGCGTCCCTTGATGTCGTGATGCAGCGTGCGCCCGTCACGAAGCGGGACACGAACCATGTTGCGCTTCGCGCCCTCGGTCGCCTTGCGGATTGCCTCGGGAACCTCACGAGCCTTGCCGGTACCGAAGCCGGCGCGGCCGCGGCCGTCACCGACGACAACCAGGGCGGCGAAGCCGAAGCGGCGTCCACCCTTGACCACCTTCGCGACGCGGTTGATGCCAACCAGCTTCTCGATGAACTCAGGCTCTTCGCGCGCTGCGCTGCGGTCCTGCCTGTCGTTATTGCGTGCCATCTGTCACTGCTCCCTAGAATTTCAGGCCGGCTTCGCGCGCTGCCTCGGCAAGCGCCTTCACCCGTCCATGATAAATGTAGCCACCGCGGTCGAAGACCACGACCTCGACGCCCTTGGCCTTGGCACGCTCGGCGACGAGCTTGCCGACCGCTGCGGCGGCGGTGCTGTTGCTGGTGCTGTCCGCGCCCTTGAGTTCGGCATCGAGGGTCGATGCCGAGGCGACGGTCTGGCCGGCCTTGTCATCAATGACCTGCGCGTAGATGTGCTTCGACGAGCGATGCACGGACAGGCGCGGCTGGCCCGAAGAGACGTTCTTCAGGGCGGTGCGATTGCGCGCCCGGCGGCGCTCGAAAAGTTGCTTCGATGAAATCATCCCGTTGCCCCTACTTCTTCTTGCCTTCCTTGCGGACGATGTACTCGTCGGCGTATTTCACACCCTTGCCCTTGAACGGCTCCGGCGGGCGCTTGGCGCGCACCTCGGCGGCGAACTGGCCAAGAAGCTGCTTGTCGGCACCGGTGATGGTCACACTGGTGTTGTTCTCGACAGCGACCTTCAGGCCGGCAGGAACTTCCATTTCAACCGGATGGCTGAAGCCGAGCGACAGCACGAGCTTGTTGCCCTGCATCGCCGCGCGGTAACCGACGCCGTTGATCTCAAGCTTGCGGGTGAAGCCTTCCGAGACCCCGACCACCATGTTGCTGAGATTGGCGCGCATGGTGCCCCACAGCGCCTTTGCCTGGCGCGTATCGCGCGCCGGGGCCAGCGTGGCGACATTGTCCGCCAGCGTCAGTTCGACGTCATTGTGAAGCGATGCGCTAAGCTCGCCATTCTTGCCCTTAACGACCATCATCTGACCGTCACGCGACACCGTCACGTCGGCCGGGATGGTAATCGCGCTGCTACCTACTCGAGACATCCCATCGCCTCCCTAGAATACGTGGCAGAGAACCTCGCCACCGACATTCGCGGTGCGAGCTTCGCTGTCTGACAGGACGCCGCGCGGGGTCGACAGGATGGCGATGCCAAGCCCGTTATAGACGCGCGGAAGGTCACGGATGCCGTAATAGACGCGACGGCCGGGGCGTGAAACGCGCTTGATCTCGGAGATCACCGGCTCGCCGTCGTGATATTTCAGCTCGATTTTGAGTTCCCGGATGCCTGGACGCACATCAACGCTCGAATAGTTGCGGATGTAGCCTTCACGCTTCAGGACCTCGAGAACATTGCTCCGGAACCGCGAGGCCGGGCTCGACACGACGGTCTTGCCGGCACTCTGGCCGTTGCGGATGCGGGTCAGCATATCGCCGAGGGGATCGCTCATTGCCATGATTTCTTACTCCTCGCTTACCAGCTCGACTTCACGACACCGGGAACCTGGCCCATCGAGGCAAGGTCACGGAGCGCAATGCGCGACATTCTCAGCTTGCGGTCATAGCCGCGCGGCCGACCGGAAATCTCACACCGGTTGCGAAGCCGGGTGCGAGCGCTGTCACGCGGCTCCTCGGACAGCTTCAGCACTGCCTGGAAACGCTCTTCCATCGGCAGCGACCGGTCACGGATCTTCGCCCGCAATGCGGCACGGCGACCGCCCTTGAGGGCGACCATGCGCTTGCGGCGGTTGTTCTTTTCTACAGCGCTTTTCTTAGCCATCGGTCAGTCCTTACGCTTTGACGAACGGGAATTCGAAGTTCGCGAGAAGCTCGCGTGCCTCGTCATCCGTCCGTGCGGAGGTTACGACGATGATGTCCATTCCGCGGACCTCATCAACCTGGTCATAATCGATTTCCGGGAACACGATCTGTTCACGGATGCCCATGGCGTAGTTGCCACGGCCGTCGAAGCTCTTGCCGTTCAGCCCGCGGAAATCACGGACGCGCGGCAGCGCGATGTTCACCAGGCGGTCAAGGAATTCATACATGCGCTCGCGGCGCAGCGTGACCTTGCAGCCGATCGGCATGCCAGCGCGAAGCTTGAATGCCGCATTGGCGTTCTTCGCACGGGTCACGATCGGCTTCTGACCGGTAATGGCTGTCAGGTCGCGGGTCGCGTGCTCGATCTTCTTCGAGTCACGGACCGCCTCGCCGACGCCCATGTTGATGACGACCTTTTCGATCTTCGGCACCTGCATTTCGTTCTTGTAGCCGAATTTCTCGATCAGAGCCGGGCGAACAGCCGTCAGGTAATGTTCTTCCAAACGCGTTTTCATCTCAGCCTTGTCTCCTTGCCCCGGATCAGTCCAGAGCCTTGCCGGACGCACGGGCGATCCGGATCTTCTTTCCGTCCTTGACCTCATATCCGACGCGGGTGGCCTTGCCACTGTCCGGATCGATCAGCGAGACGTTCGAAATATGAAGCGGCGCTTCCTTGTTGATGATGCCGCCCGGATTGGTCTGCGTCGGGCGCGTGTGCCGCTTGACGATGTTGCAGCCCTGCACGAGAACGCGGTTCTCGGTACGCTGCACCTCGATCACCTCACCGCGACGGCCTTTGTCGCGACCGGTGTTGACGACGACCTGGTCGCCCTTCTTGATCTTGAATTTCTGCGCCATTACAGCACCTCCGGTGCCAGCGATACGATCTTCATGAATTTCCGGCCGCGAAGCTCACGCGTGACCGGTCCGAAAATACGGGTTCCGATGGGCTCGTCCTGCTTGTTCAGCAGCACGGCCGCGTTCCGGTCGAAGCGGATCGCGCTTCCGTCGGGACGTCGGATTTCCTTGGCGGTGCGGACGATGACGGCACGATGGACGTCGCCCTTCTTCACCTTGCCGCGCGGAATGGCTTCCTTCACCGAGACGACGATGACGTCACCGACACCGGCCACCTTGCGGCCGGAACCGCCAAGCACCTTGATGCACTGCACGCGGCGCGCACCGGAATTGTCGGCAACCTCGAGATTCGACTGCATCTGGATCATGGTAGTCCCCCTCAGTTCGCGGCTGCGTCTTCGTAGACGACTTCGTACGACTTCGACTTCGAAATCGGCGCGCATTCGCGGATCTTCACCCTGTCGCCCTGCTTGCAGCGGTTCTCGGCGTCATGGGCCGAGAACTTCTTCGACTTGGTGATGAACTTCTTATAGACCGGATGCATGATCCTGCGCTCGACGAGGACGGTAACCGTCTTGTCGTTCTTGTCGCTGACGACCGTGCCCTGCATTGTACGCTTTGGCATGACTTGACTTCCTTACTCTGCCGCACCAGCCGCCGCGGCTTTTTCGCCGAGGACGGTCTTGATACGCGCGATTTCACGGCGGACGGTACGCGCACGCGCCGGGTTCTCGTTCTGACCACCTGCCGTCTGGAAGCGCAGGTTGAACTGCTCCTTCTTCAGATCGACAAGCTGGTCCTTAAGCTCGTCGGGCGTCTTGGCGCGAAGATCTTCGGCTTTCACAATTGCCATCACCCTCTCCCTTAGTCAGAGTCGCCGAGGCGGCGGACGATACGGGTGTCGAGCGGAAGCTTGGCGGACGCCAGGGTCAGCGCCTCTCTTGCCAGATCCCACGGAACACCGTCGATTTCGAACATGATGCGACCGGGCTTGACCCTGGCCACCCAGTATTCGGGCGAACCCTTACCCTTGCCCATCCGGACTTCGGCCGGCTTCGACGAGACGGGAACGTCCGGGAAAATACGGATCCAGACCCGACCGGCGCGGCGAAGGTGACGCGTGATGGCGCGACGCGCGGCCTCGATCTGGCGCGCGGTCACCCGCTCGGGCGTCACGGCCTTCAGGCCATAGGCACCGAAATTCAGCTGCGTTCCGCCCTTGGCATTGCCGTGGATGCGGCCCTTGTGGGCCTTCCGGAACTTGGTTCTCTTCGGGGAGAGCATCTACCCAACTCCTCTCGATTAACCGTTGGCCCGCGGCGCCGGACCGGACTGCTGCTCGGCAAGACGCTTGTCCTGGGCCATAGGGTCATGGGCCATGACTTCGCCCTTGAAGACCCAAACCTTGATCCCGCAAACACCGTATGTGGTGAAAGCGGATGCTTCGCCGTAATCGACCTCGGCACGAAGCGTGTGAAGCGGAACGCGGCCCTCGCGGTACCATTCGGTCCGTGCGATCTCGGCACCGCCAAGACGGCCGGCGCAGTTAATCCGGACGCCCTGCGCGCCAAGGCGCATCGCCGACTGCACGGCGCGCTTCATGGCGCGGCGGAAGCCGACGCGGCGCTCAAGCTGCTGCGCGATGTTCTCGGCGATCAGCTTGGCGTCGATCTCGGGCTTGCGGACCTCGACGATGTTCAGGCTGACCTCGCTGCCGACGCGCTTCGAAAGATCGGCGCGAAGACGCTCGATGTCCTGGCCCTTCTTGCCGATGATCAGGCCGGGACGACCGGCATGGATCGTGACGCGGGCGCGGCCTGCCGGGCGCTCGATGACGACGCGGCTGATCGCGGCCTGCTTCAGCCGGTCCATCAGATAGCTGCGAAGCTCGATGTCCTTGTGAAGAAGCTCACCGTAGTTGCGGCCGGCGTACCAGCGCGAGTCCCAGGTGCGGTTGATCCCGACGCGAAGGCCGATCGGTTTGACTTTCTGACCCATTTACTGGTCTCCCTTTTCACCGACGACGATGGTCAGGTGCGAAAACGGCTTCAGGATGCGGGCGCCGCGGCCGCGGGCACGCGCCTTGAAACGCTTCATGACGATCGCCTTGCCGACATGGGCTTCCTTGACGAAAAGCCGGTCGACATCAAGCGAGTGATTATTCTCGGCATTCGCGATCGCCGACTGAAGCGCCTTCTTCACGTCAATGGCGATACGGCGACGCGAGAAGGTCAGCGTTGCCAGTGCCTTTTCGACATCCATGCCGCGGATCATCGCCGCGACAAGGTTCAGCTTCTGGGGGCTGACACGAAGATTGCGGAGGACCGCTTTTGCTTCGCTGTCTGCCAGAGCTCTTGGTTTTGCCTGCTTACCCATGATGCCCTCTACCGCTTCGACTTCTTGTCCGCCGCGTGACCATAGTAGGTACGGGTCGGCGCGAATTCACCAAGCTTGTGACCAACCATGTCCTCGGTGACCGAGACCGGAATGAACTTGTTGCCGTTGTGAACGCCGAAGGTCAGCCCGACGAATTGCGGCAGGATGGTCGAACGGCGCGACCAGGTCTTGATGACCTCGCTGCGGCCGGATTCGCGAACCTTATCCGCCTTTTTCAGCAGATAACCGTCGACGAAAGGACCTTTCCAAACAGAACGTGCCATGATTTCAGTCCCTTATGGCTTGCGGCGCCGCATAATCAGGCGGTCCGTCTTCTTGTTCGAACGAGTGCGCTTGCCCTTGGTCGGCTTGCCCCACGGGGTCACCGGATGGCGACCGCCCGAGGTGCGTCCCTCACCACCACCATGCGGGTGGTCGATCGGGTTCATGACGACGCCGCGGACATGCGGGCGCCTGCCGAGCCAGCGGCTGCGGCCGGCCTTGCCGATCTTGATGTTCTGCTGGTCCGGGTTGGACACGGCACCGATCGATGCCATGCACTCGCCGCGCACCAGCCGGACTTCGCCGGAGGTCAGTCGCAGGATGGCGTAACCGCGGTCACGGCCGACAAGCTGAACATAGGTTCCTGCCGAACGTGCCAGCTGGCCGCCCTTGCCGGGCTTCAGCTCGACATTGTGAACCAGCGTGCCGACCGGAATATTGGCCAACGGCAACGCGTTGCCTGGCTTGATGTCGGAACCGATCCCGGACATCACCATGTCACCCGGAGCAAGACGCTGCGGAGCCAGGATGTAGCTCTGCTCGCCGTCCTCGTATGTGATCAGCGCGATGAAGGCGGTGCGGTTCGGATCATATTCCAGACGCTCAACGGTCGCGGACATGCCGGTCTTGGTGCGCTTGAAATCGACCATGCGGTACTTCCGCTTGTGACCGCCACCACGATGCCACGAGGTGACGTGGCCGGAATTGTTGCGGCCGCCCGACTTGGACAGACCCTCGGTCAGCTTCTTGACCGGCTTGCCCTTGTACAGGTCGCTCTTGTCGACCAGGACCAGATTGCGCTGGCCGGGGGTCGTCGGGTTGAACTTCTTCAATGCCATGGACTTACACTCCCATCAGGTCGATGGTCTGACCCTCTTCGAGGGTGACCATGGCCTTCTTGGTATCCGAGCGACGGCCCGGACGGCCCCGCCACATCTTCGACTTGCCTTTCAGCAGGATCGTGTTCACGGCGGTCACCTTGACGTCGTACAGCATCTCGACGGCAGCCTTGATCTGCGGCTTCGTCGCGGACAGCGGAACGGCGAAGGTCACCTGGCCGTGCTCGTTGGCCATCGTCGCCTTTTCGGTGATGATCGGACGAAGGATGGTGTCGTAGGCTGCCGCCTTGCTCATCACCACCTTGGCCGGCTTGCGCGGACGAACGCTCATTTCAGACGCTCCTCGAGATGGGCCGCGGCATCCTTCGAAAGGACCAGCACGTCGCGGCGCAGGATATCGTAGACATTGATCCCCTGCTGCGGCAGGACATCAACGAATGGCAGGTTGCTGGCCGCGCGGACGAACTTGTCGTCAAGCTCGGCGCCACCGACGAACAGCGCGTTCTCCGCACCGAGCTTCGCAAGCTTCGCTTTCAGGGCCGCGGTCTTGCCGGCGGCCTTCAGCTCGTCGACGACAATCATCTTGCCCTCGGCGGCCTTGGCGGACAGCGCCGAACGCAGGCCAAGCTTGCGGATCTTTTTCGGAAGCGCATGGCCGTGGTCGCGGACAACCGGACCATGGACAACCCCGCCGCCGCGGAACTGGACGACCGATGCGGCGCCGTGACGGGCACGGCCGGTGCCCTTCTGGCGGTACATCTTGGCCGTCGTGCGGGTGATCTCGCCGCGGCTCTTCACCTTGTGGGTGCCGGCGCGGCGCTTGGCGAGCTGCCAGTTGACGACACGCGCGACAATATCGGAACGCGGAGTGATCGCGAACACGTTGTCGGACAGCGTGATGTCTCCAGCCGCCTTGCTCTCGAGCGTGGTGACCTTAACTTTCATCGTTCTTACCCTCGTCTGCAGCGGCGTCTTCGGCCGGTGCCTCTTCAGCGACAGCCTCCTCGGCGACAGCTTCCTCAGCCGGCGCCTCGTCAGCGGCAGCCTCTTCGGCCGGCGCCTCGTCAGCAGGTGCCGCGTCAGCGACAGCGTCCGACATCAGGCCGGCCGGAAACGGCACGCCCTCGGGAAGCGCCGCCTTCACGGCGTCGCTGATGAGAACCCATCCACCCTTCGGGCCGGGAACGGCACCCTGCAGAAGAACGACGCCCTCTTCGTCATCGACGGCGACGACTTCGATGTTCTGCGTGGTGTTGCGGGTCGCGCCCATATGGCCGGCCATCTTCTTGCCCTTGAAGACCTTGCCGGGCTCCTGGCACTGACCTGTCGACCCGTGCGAACGGTGCGAGATCGACACGCCGTGCGACGCGCGGAGACCACCGAAATTGTGGCGCTTCATCGCACCGGCAAAACCCTTACCCTGGGTTGTGCCGACAACATCGACCTTCTGGCCGGCGACGAAATGGCTTGGCGCCAGGGTCGAACCGACCTCGACGACGGCGTCATCCGACACGCGGAATTCGGCAACCTTGGATTTCGGCAGCACGTTCGCCTTGGCGAAATGACCGCGCATGGCCTTCGAGACGTTCTTCGCCTTGGCCGCGCCTGCACCGAGCTGCAACGCCGTGTAACCGTCGCGCTCGCCGCTGCGAACGGTCACGACCTGAACGTCGTCCATCTTCAAAACGGTCACCGGAACGTGACGGCCGGCGTCGTTGAAGACCCGTGTCATGCCCAGCTTGCGAGCAATTACTCCGCTACGCATTGGTCCTGCCCCTTCCCTAGAGCTTGATCTCGACATCAACGCCGGCGGCGAGATCGAGCTTCATCAGCGCGTCAACCGTCTGCGGTGTCGGATCAACAATGTCGAGCAGACGCTTGTGCGTCCGCATTTCAAACTGCTCCCGGCTCTTCTTGTCAATGTGCGGCGAGCGCAGCACCGTCATGCGCCGGATGTTGGTCGGCAGCGGAATGGGCCCGCGGACTTCAGCACCGGTGCGCTTGGCCGTGTTCACGATCTCGTTCGTCGACTGGTCGAGGATGCGATGATCGAACGCCTTCAGCCGGATGCGGATGTTCTGGGTTTCCATGACTGCTTTCCCTTTTACCTACGAATAAAGAGGGGCGCCGAACGCCCCCCTTTGCTGTCTGTATCTACTTGACGATCGACGCGACGACGCCGGCACCGACGGTGCGGCCGCCTTCGCGGATTGCGAAGCGAAGGCCCTCATCCATCGCGATCGGCGCGATCAGCGTCACCGTCATCGCGATGTTGTCGCCAGGCATCACCATCTCGGTGCCGCTCGGAAGCTCGACCGAACCCGTCACGTCCGTCGTACGGAAGTAGAACTGCGGACGGTAGTTCGAGAAGAACGGCGTGTGACGGCCGCCCTCTTCCTTCGTCAGCACATAGGCCTCGCACTTGAACTCGGTGTGCGGCGTGATCGAGCCCGGCGCCGACAGAACCTGGCCGCGCTCGACCTCCTCGCGCTTCGTGCCGCGAAGAAGGACGCCCACATTGTCGCCGGCCTCGCCCTGGTCCAGAAGCTTGCGGAACATCTCCACGCCCGTGCAGGTCGTCTTCGTCGTCTCTTTCAGACCGACAATCTCGATCTCCTCGCCGACATTCACGATACCGCGCTCGATACGGCCCGTCACGACCGTGCCGCGACCCGAAATCGAGAACACGTCCTCGATCGGCATCAGGAACGGCTGGTCCTTCGGACGCTCGGGCTGCGGAATGTACTCGTCGACCGCCGCCATCAGCTCCTTGATCGCATCCGAGCCGATCGTCTGATCGCTGTCCTCAAGCGCCGCAAGCGCCGAGCCCTTCACGATCGGAATGTCGTCGCCCGGAAACTCGTAGGACGACAGAAGCTCGCGGATCTCCATCTCCACAAGCTCCAGAAGCTCCTCGTCGTCAACCTGGTCGACCTTGTTCATGAATACGCACAGCGCCGGAACCCCGACCTGACGCGCCAGAAGAATGTGCTCGCGTGTCTGCGGCATCGGACCGTCGGCCGCCGATACGACCAGGATCGCGCCGTCCATCTGCGCCGCGCCGGTGATCATGTTCTTCACATAATCGGCGTGACCGGGACAGTCCACATGCGCATAGTGCCGGTTCGGCGTCTCATACTCGACATGCGCCGTCGAAATCGTGATGCCGCGGGCCCGCTCCTCAGGCGCCTTGTCGATCTGATCATACGCCTGAAACTCTGCACCGCCGGCCTCCGCCATCACCTTCGTGATCGCCGCCGTCAGCGTCGTCTTGCCGTGGTCAACATGGCCAATCGTGCCGATGTTCACGTGAGGCTTGGATCGATCAAACTTCTCCTTGGACAT
>JAYYLR010000209.1:0-5476 GCA_036143955.1 Pseudomonadota bacterium
TGGTCTTCGCTGGCGTCTCTATGAAGGTCACAGCCTATCGCGATGTCAGCTACGAAACCTAGAAACGCGATTAGGCGCCGCTGGACGCCAGGCGCTTGTGGCAGGTGGGGCAACGAGCGGTCTTCAAGAGGAAATTCGGGGTGATCGACAGGCTGGCTCCCCGGGACGGATTCGAACCGCCGGCCAAGCGATTAACAGTCGCTTGCTCTACCGCTGATTATCTTGGTGGGCCAAGCGACCAGCGTCTTAATTGAAAACATCCGATATTGATGTTCAAAGATGTTTCGGCCATCTTTATTGTTTTATGCATCCTTGCGATCGTGAGCTTTAAACGGTCTTCATTCGTATCAGTGATCACAATGAAAAACCTAATTTGGATAGCCAGTTACCCGAAAAGTGGAAACACTTGGGTTAGATCAATAATTTATGCAGCTTTGGTGGGAAATGTTTCTTTAAATAAATTCGGGGACGTTGTTCCAGCGTTCAATGCGTCATTGATTACAGGATCGTCAAATGAGGCCGTTGACGCTCTTGATGCGGAAGTTTTGTGTTGGGATCAGGCTCAACAAACTGCCTCAAAACATTCCTCTCCAAAATTACAAATGTTCAAAACGCACAATGCTGCAGCGATCTTCAATGGAGTAGAGTTTCCGAATAAAAAGTTTACCTCAAAAGCGGTCTATGTAGTCAGAGATCCAAGAGATATAGCAGTGTCTTATGCGAGGCATTACGATATTGATGTGAACGAAGCTATCCAGCGGATGGTAGATGAGACGAATTACACCTTTGATGTTGGCAGAGCTGAATTTCTGTCGTCTTGGGGTAACCATATCTTGTCTTGGCAAGAAAAAGAGTTCCCAGTTTTGGTACTACGCTATGAAGACTTGCTTTCCGCTCCATATCTTCAAATTCCTAGACTTTTAGCATTTCTTAATATCAAAACAAATTTACCAGTAGCGAGCCTTGTTGAACTTACGTCTTTCAAAAATTTACAACGTTTGGAAGGGGAAGGCGGCTTTGCTGAATCTGTTCCACAAAAATCATTTTTTTGGCGAGGCAAGAGTGGTGTTGGGAAATCTTTTATTGGCGCAAATCACAAAGAATTAGAGAGTGCTTTTGGTGAAATAATGAAAGCGTTCAGATACATGGATCACTGAATTGGGGTTGGTCTGGTACTTTCCACAAAACACTTTGGTTCGTTTTGTAAATATGGCTGATTCGTCGTGGCACGCTCAGGCGTAGTTAAAGAATAAGGTATCAGGCTATCGCTTTGACTGAGTTGACTGAAAACGCGTAGGTCGCTTGGTCAAACCAACCGATGTAACTGACGACAGGCTGAAGCCTAACGTACAGATTCCAATGACAGAATCCGGAAAAACAGCGGATTTAAGGTGTTGCAAGCGACACTGATTCTGCTAGGGTCGAAGTCAACTGATGTTTCGACCTAGAAATCAGTTGGCCGATGGCCCCCTCGGAACCAAAAAAAACCTCAACCGACGCTGAGGAGTTGGCTCCCCGGGACGGATTCGAACCGCCGGCCAAGCGATTAACAGTCGCTTGCTCTACCGCTGAGCTACCGGGGAATAGCCTGCGGAGGTTTATACATCACAAATTCGGCGATGCAACAGGGTTTTTTCCGCATCATTGCCAAGCGGCAAGCCTGCCTGCCAGCGAGGCGATTGCAGCGTCGTCAAGATTGTCTGCCGTAAGTTCACCAAGATCATCATGGCCGCGTGTTGCGCCGGATCTGTCATAGGCCGGATCATAATGATCCTCCAGTACCCGAGAGACGAATCCGGTCCAGTCGCCGCTCTCGACGCAGCTGCGCCATTCATCCACGCGTTCGTGCCCGATCCGCGTGACAACCCAGCTCATCAGTGGCTTCAACAGGGCAGGCTCTGCAACGATATGGGCATAGTCCGACATCAGGAATTTCACGCGTGCCTCAAGCGGCACGACAACCTGCAACGCCGGTGCGCCGCGCATGCATTTCCAGAGAACAGGCGGGATATGGATATCGCCGATCTTGTTGCTTTCTGCCTCGATGAACACGGGCCTCTCGGGATCAAGCGATCCAAGGACTGCGAACAGGCGCGACTCGAATTGCCGCTGAGAAGGCTGCGCACCCCCCGGCTCGGGACCGAGAAGTGATCCACGGTGGTTGGCAAGCCCCTCCAGATCGATCACCTGGGCGCCAGCATCCATCGCCGCACGAAGTATGCGCGTCTTTGCGGTGCCGGTGCGGCCGCGAAGAATGATCGGACGGAGGCGGGGCGGCACCTCGTCAAGACCGTTGAGAACAGCCTTGCGGTAGGTCTTGTAACCGCCATCGACAAGTGTGACCTTCCAGCCGATCTCGCTGAGGATCCTGCCCATGGCTCCGCTTCTCTGGCCACCGCGCCAGCAATAGACGAGAGGGGAGAAGTCCTTTGGGACGTCCAGCAGCTTGGATTCGATATGCGCTGCAATGTTGCGCGCCACAAGCGCGGCGCCGCGCCGCTTGGCCTCGAAGGCGCCGATTTGCTTGTAGATTGTGCCGATCTCGGCACGCTCACGGTCATTCAGGACGGGCATGCTGACGGCGCCCGGAATATGGTCGTCCAAAAATTCGCTTTCAGACCGGACATCAATGATCATGCTGTATGGCCTGTCCAGCCAGTCCTTTGTGCGGGTAATGGGGGGCGACATCGCGAGGATCCTTTCAGCCGCTGAGGCTCAACCCGACCGCGGTGTCGGTCAGCCTGCCGACCCGCGCTGCATTTATGCCAGCTTCATGAAGGCGGGCGAGGGCACTGTCGGCTTCGGCTTCCGGCACGGCGGCGAGAAGCCCGCCACTGGTCTGAGGGTCAAAGAGAATATCAATGGCGGGAGCCGACAATGCAGCGTCCGCCATCCGCACGGCGGCTCGGTTCTGATGATGCAATGTCGAGCGGTGACCGCCTTCGATAAGCATAAGCGCCCCGTCAAGGCAGGGCAGCGCTGCCGGATCAAGTTCGGCACCGGGTCTTGCGCAGCGGCCGGCAAGATTCAGCGCATGGCGTGCCAGTCCGAAGCCGGTGACGTCTGTCATGAGAGGGGCGAACGGGGCGAGGGCGGAGGCTGCCGCCGCGTTGCCTTCGGCCATTGATGCAATGGCGGCTTCCACCCATTCGCCCTGTGCCGCCAGTTGCATATGCGCTGCCATGATGACACCGGTTCCGATCGGTTTTGTCAGGATCAGGGCAATCTCGCTATCTTCAGACGGCGGTGCCGGCGGCGCCTTGCGCCATCCTGTCACGGTAAATCCGATGCCAAGCGCCTGGCTTTCTCCGGTATGGCCGCCAACGAGCTGCGCCTCAGCTTCGCTCAGCGCGACAAGCGACCCTGCCATAAGCTGCGCAAGCTGGTGTTGCTGGAGATCGATCTTAGCCATTCCCATTGTTACATTCGCCATGGCCCAGACCGGAACGCCGTTTGCCGCATAGATATCGCTCATCGCATGCACGGCGGCAATTTTGCCTAGAAGGAAGGGATCGCCGACAATTTCCGAGATCACGTCCGTCGACTGCAGCAGTTCACCGCCTTCCGGAATCGGAAGCACAGCTGAATCGTCCTCAAGACCCTCGGGTGGCATGAGACGCGGGTCGGCACCCATTTTCACGGCGATTGCCGTCGCGTCTTTCATCGCCGCGGCCAGAGTTTCGTGCCCTGTCTTCGCCCCGCAGCCAAGGCATCGCATGCTTTCGAACACCGGGTCGTCTGCCACTGCAGTTTTGCTCGAGATCCCGGCGAATGGCCGCCAATTCGGCGGTGGCTGCATATGCAGGTTTTTGTATTTCGCCATCCAGCGACGGTCTATCCATGTCTTCAGCCACCACCAGGCGCGTGAAGCGCTGGCATGCGCCCCGCGAACGGCAATGGCTTTCCCGTCGGCAGTGCCGATGATTGCCAGCGCCTTCGACTGCGGTGACCAGCGTTTCAGGCGTCGGCCGTGCAGATGTTGCCTGACATTGTGGGCAAGCACCGGCCCCGCACGCACGGCATAGACGCCGGATTTCGGCCGTTTGTCATCGGCGATTGAGGCGATGTCTCCAGCGGCGAAAACGAAGGGGTGGGAGGATGACTGAAGTGTTCTGTTCACCTTAAGAAATCCGTGCTCGTCCAGATCAAGCCCGGAATCGGCAATCCATTGCGGCGCCGCAACGGAAGTGACAAGGAAACAGGCGCCGAATTCATGACGGCTGCCGTCCTGTAGTTGCAGGCTGCCTGCCTCGACACTCGTCACGGCGCGCCCGCAATGGACCGTGGCGCCGATCCGGGTCAGAGCTTCGAAGATCAGGCGCGCCGCGCGGGCCGGCATTTCGGGCACCAGCCGTGCTCCGCGTGCAAAGATCGTGATTTCAGGTCGGCGCCCGGTGGCATCCTGCCATTGTTTCGACAGGGCAAGTGCCAGTTCGCACCCTGCGGCACCGCCGCCGATGATGGCGAGCTGCTGCGGATATCCCCGTGCGGTCAGAGCGGCAAGCTGCGATCTGAACCTGCCAATCGGCTTTACCGGAATGCAGTGATCCGCAGCCCCCTGGATTGCGTTGAGGTCAGGCACACCGCCGACATTGACGGACAGGATGTCGAAATGGACTGGCGGGCGTGTCTCGACATGGACAAGCCGGTCATCTACGGCGAGGCGGGTCGCCGCCGCCACAATCAGTCTGGCTCCGGCCATCTGCGTAAGCCGCGCAAGATCAATGTGGATGTCCTGTGCCTTCCAGACACCCTCGACATATCCGGGAAGCATGCCCGAATAGGGCGTCTGCACGTCGGGGCAGATCAGCGTCGTGCGAAGTCCCGGTACGGGCTTCATGGCAAGTGACTTGAGCAGGGCGACCTGCGCATGACCACCGCCCACAAGCACAAGTTCACCTGTTGTGGGTACGACAGCGCGCATCAGGACGGATAGGAACCGAGCTGTCCCTTGAAATATGCCGCCGCGTCGCCGTCACGGGTCTTTATCTTGAGTACTTCGCCCACAAAAATGACGTGGTCACCGCCCGGATATTCCGCCCAGAGCCGGCATTCGAATGATGCCAGAGCGTCGTCGAGAACAGGCTGTCCCGTTCCACCACCATGCCAGGAGACGCCCTCGAAACGGTCGATGTCGGCCGTCGAGAACCGGCGGATAAGGTCTTCGCTACCAGCTGGCATCACATTTACGGCAAATGCGCCTGCGTCACGGAACATCTTCGTGCAGTCATTGGCAAGATCCAGCGACCACAGAATAAGTGGCGGGTCGAGTGACACGGAGTTGAACGAATTGACCGTAAGGCCATAAGGAGGTTGCGACTCCGTTCGCGTCGTAACGATCGTAACGCCAGTAAGGAACTTCCCTAGGGCGCGTCGCAACTCTGCCGGCGTTACATCCATTTCGTTCAGGTCTCTGGCGATGTCGATCGAGCCAGCGCTTTCCATGTCATCCCCCATTATGTGGCGACATTCTGAT
>JAYYLR010000210.1:0-8818 GCA_036143955.1 Pseudomonadota bacterium
GAGGAGATGGCGAATTACCCGAATGTCGACGGCGTGGTGGCCTTTGTTCATGGCACCGGATGCGGCATGGCTGGATCCGGCGAGGGGTTCGAGGCGCTGCAAAGGGTCATGTGGGGTTACGCCAGGAATCCGAACCACGGCGGGGTGCTGATGGTGGGTCTCGGCTGCGAGATGAACCAGATCGACTGGCTTCTCGAGGCCTATGGGCTGAAGCAGGGGCCGCTGTTCAAGGCCATGAATATTCAGGATTCAATGGGGCTGGCAAAGACGGTTGAAGCCGGGATCGCGATGGTCCGCGAGATGCTTCCCGAGGTCAACAAGGCCACGCGCACCCCCTGTCCTGTCTCCGAGCTCATGGTGGCGCTGCAATGTGGCGGGTCGGACGCGCTGTCCGGCGTCACCGCCAACCCGGCGCTTGGTTACGCCTGCGACCTGCTGGTGGCGCAGGGCGGCACGGGCGTGCTTGCCGAAACACCGGAAATCTATGGTGCCGAGCATCTGCTGACACGGCGCGCGGCGAATGAGGCGGTGGGACGCCGCCTCGTCGACCTGATCGAATGGTGGGAGGACTATACCAGCCGGAACCGCGGGTCGATGGACAACAACCCGAGCCCGGGGAACAAGAAGGGCGGGTTGACGACAATCCTGGAAAAATCGCTTGGCGCGGCAGCCAAGGGAGGCACAACGCCGCTGACCGGCGTCTACAAATATGCCGAACCGGTCACGGAGCGTGGCTTCGCCTTCATGGATTCACCCGGATATGACCCGGCCTCGGTCACCGGCCAGATCGCCAGCGGATGCAACCTTGTGACGTTCACGACCGGGCGCGGCTCGGCCTTCGGATCAAAGCCGTCGCCCTGCATCAAGATCGCGACCAACACCGAGATGTACGAGCGGTTGATCGCCGACATGGACATCAACGCGGGCGCGATTCTGACCGAGGGCAGAAGCCTCGAAGATATGGGGCAGGAGATCTACCGCATGCTGCTTTCCGTTGCCTCGGGAACACCATCCAAATCCGAGGCGCAGGGACTCGGCGACTACGAGTTCGTCCCATGGCAGATCGGGGCAACGATGTAGATGGCAGGCTGTCGTGATCGAGCGGACAAAGAGGGCAGCTTGCTTGGCTCCCTGTTATACAGACCCTTCAAACTCATCCGCCAGAAAACGGGAAATGTGAAATGTCCGGCCTTCTTGTGATTGGCGCCATCACTGGTGAAATGCGTGACCGGTTGACCGGCAGTCTGGAGATCCATGACGCCGATCGGATCGACGACATGACGGCGTTTCTGGCGCAGGATGGCGCGGCTCTCCACTACGCGCTGACCGATGGCCATTATGGTGTGCCACGAGACTGGATGGACGCGATGCCGAATCTTAAACTGATCAGCAATTACGGTGTCGGGTATGATGCCATCGACGTAGATTTGTCGGTGTCGCGCCGGATTCTTGTTACCCACACGCCCGAGGTGCTGAATGACGAGGTTGCCACAACCGCGTTGATGCTCATGTTGGCAGGCTTCCGCAATTTGCTGGCAAGTGATGCCCATGTCAGAAGTGGCGGTTGGTCGCGCACCGGGCATATGGCGCTCTCACGATCAGCAGACAACCGGCGCGTTGGCATTCTGGGTCTTGGCAGGATCGGCCTCGCGCTGGCGAAGAAACTTGAGCCCTTTCACGCAGAGATCAGCTATCACAACCGCAACCCGCGTGATGTTCCCTATCGGCATTTTGCCGATCTGACCGAAATGGCATCGGAAAGCGAGGTGTTGTTTGTGGTGACCCCCGGCGGTGCCGACACGCGCAGCCTCGTGAGCCGTGAGGTGATTGAGGCCCTTGGTCCCGAGGGGATGCTGGTTAACGTATCGCGCGGGTCCGTGGTCGAAGAGGAAGCGCTTGTCGCTGCGCTAGAAGATGGACGGCTCGGCGCCGCAGGTCTTGATGTGTTCGAGGATGAGCCGAATGTTCCGGAAGCTCTTTTCAGCATGAAGAACGTTGTGCTGACGCCGCATATCGGAAGCGCGACAGTCGAAACCCGGCGCGCCATGGGCAATCTTGTCATCGACAATCTGTTGCAGCATCTGAGCGATGGCCGGGTGCTCAGCCCCGTTCCCGAATGCCGCGAGTTCGCGACGGTTGCGGCGGCGTTCAGCGGCTAGTCCTAGGTTTACTGGAGCCGGGTTCCCGTATCCTGTCATTCTCATAATGACAGTGGCCTGCTGCGATCATGAGAGTGGTGGCTTGCGGCGCATTCAACGCGAGGCTTGCCAAATGTCTGCGTCATGTGGCGCCGTGAAAAGGCCTGACAGCGCGGTCGGCACAAGGACGTTCATCATTGTTCTTCACCCGTGCCAAGCCCGCCACCCCCGGGCAACTCGAGTATGAGACTGAGGCCAGCCGGGACGACCTGTTTGCCTTTTCCTTTCAATCTACTCCCGTCTGAAAGGTAGGCGCACCCGCCAATTCCTGCCAGGCCACCATCACGGCCGCGGGCCGGGTGTTCAATACGATCGAACAGGGCGAAAACGGCGAAGGGGGCTCCCTCGCTATGCTCGATTTCGATAATCTGTCCATCACCGCCGCGCCATTTGCCCGCGCCTCCCGAACCGTCGCGATACATCTTGCGGCGGTAGATCACTGGCGCGATCGATTCAGTGACCTCGACTGAGGTGGCGCGCACGCCGGATGGAAAGGCGGTGGCGGACAGTCCAGGCTTGCCTGGCCGCGCGCCGGTGCCGCCGGCATGGAAGATGGTCACCGCAAAGGGCGTCGCATCGCCATAGCTGGCTGGACCCACAACGCCATGTCCACCGGACAGCATCGGGTTCCACAGGCTGGAACTGCCTTCGGCGGGAACCTGTCCCGGCAGGGCTTTGGCAAGACAGCCAAGAACAACATCGGGCAGCATCTGACCTATGACATGACGTACATTGACCGCGCAGGGACGTGGGGCGTTCAGAATCGAACCGGACGGTGCTGTCACCTCGATGGCGGCCAGTGATCCTGCATTGTTGGGAACGCCGCCGCCGATGAGGCAGTGAAGGCCGAATGCCGTGTAGGCGCGGGTGTAGTTAAGCGGAACATTGATTCCGAAGGCGGAGGTCCCCGATGTGCCCGCATAGTCGACGGTGATCCTGTCGGGATGAATTTCCATTCTGGCCTGAAGGGTGACTGGCCTGTCATAGCCGTCAACGGTCATGCTGTTTTCGAACACACCTGATGGTAGACGCCCGATGGCCGCCTGCATTGTCCGGCGTGAGGTGGAAATGATATGGTCGCCCAGCGCCTCAAGATCGCCGAGCCCGGCCTCGCGCATCAGGACGCGTAATCGGCGGGCGCCGACATCGTTGCTTGAAGCGAGCGAATAGAGATCGCCGACAACCTGTTCAGGTTCGCGCACATTCGCGCGGACGATCTCGAATAATTGCTCGTTGGCCTGGCCCCGCGAAAAGAGCGGCATGATGGGGACGCACAGCCCTTCTTCGAAAATCTGGCCGCTGTCGGGACTGAATCCGATGCCGCCGATATCCACGACATGGACCGTCGAGGCGAACAGCCCGACCATGATGTCGTCGAGAAACACCGGCGTCACGACGGTGAAGTCGAACAGATGGCCGGTGCCGAGCCACGGGTCATTGGTCACATAGACATCGCCCGGCTGCATATCGGCGGCAGGATATTTCTTCATGAAGTGTCCAACCGACGCTGCCATCGCGTTGACATGTCCCGGCGTGCCAGTGACGGCCTGTGCCAGCATCCGCCCGTTCGGGTCGAAGACGCCTGCCGAAAGGTCGCCGGACTCACGCACCGACGTTGAAAAGGCAGTGCGCATGATCGCCAGTGCCTGTTCCTCGACAACCGAAATCAGCCGATCCCAGAGAACCTGATAGCGTATCCCCTCGGCAACGCCAGCGCTGGCAGCCACCACGGCGCTGGACCCGTCCCTCGTGAGGACCAGATCACCGGTTTTGTTCACCTCGGCGCTCCATCCGGCTGGAACGATCGTCGTTGTCTGGGGCTCCTCGATAATCACCGTGCCTGGCAGCCTGCCGATGATTCGGTGCCGGTCAGTCACGCTGGCCGTGAGGGGGTCGGGTGAGCCCGGGTCGAACAGCTGGCGTTCAGAGGGACCGGACCGGTGATCTGGAGCACCAGCCCGATGATTGCTACGGGAATTGCCCTGGGGGGGGATGTCCCGGGGACTGGATTTCGCGCCGGCCGTGGTGTCGGCGCTGGCGATCAGCGACCAGGTCAAAATTTCGATTTCCATCCCCGGGACCAGAAGACCGAACGCGGCTTTGTATGCCGCCTCGAATCTGGCGCGTATGGCGTCGCCGGACCGGTCATCGAACGGGCCGTCCGGCAGTTCGATCTTGATCTCATGACCCTGGCCGACATAACGGGCGTAGCCGTGGCGGATAACGGTCAGATCGGCGTCCGGGGCGGCAAGACCTGCGATGGATGTCGCCTCGGCTTCCATCTCGCCGAGAAGGGAGGTCAGGCTTTTGCTGTCCAGATCGGCAAGCCTGACATATCTGCTCCGGACAACTTCATACGCCGCCGGGGCCAGCAGAAAGCCCACGGCCGAGCCAACGCCGGCATCCGCCGGCACGATGATCCGGTCGATCCCAAGTTTTGCGGCCAGCCTCGCGGCGTGAAGCGGGGCCCCGCCACCAAAGGCGATCATGGTGCGCCCTTCAAGGTCAAGTCCGCGTTCCGCTGCGTGGACACGCGCGGCGCTGGCCATGTTCTCATCGACAATTTCGATCATGCCGCGGGCTGCATCCATGGGGTTAAGCGCCAGCCTGTCGCCGATATGGACGGCAAGAGCGGTGTCCGAGGCGGCCGCATCAAGGGTCATGGTCCCACCAGCAAATCCCGCCGGGTCGAGCCTTCCAAGCGTCAGATTGGCGTCGGTCACCGTCGCTTCGGTGCCCCCGCGCGCGTAGCAGGCGGGCCCGGGGCTGGAACCGGCGCTGCGCGGGCCGATCCGGATCCGGTCGAGCCTGTCAACCGAGGCAATCGATCCCCCGCCGGCACCGATCTCCACCATTTCGATGACCGGAATTTTCAGAGGTGTGCCGCTTCCCTTCATGAACCGGTGCGCGCGATCCACCTCGAATTCGCGGTTCAGCAGGGGCGCCCCATCATCAATCAGGCATATTTTTGCTGTGGTCCCGCCCATATCAAAGGATATCAGACGGTCCTCACCAAGCTGCCGGGCCATATGGGCCGCCAGGATCGCGCCGCCCGCCGGACCCGATTCGACAAGTCTGATGGGAAATTGCGACGCCGTCTCGATCGTCACTAAGCTGCCGCCGCTGGTCATCAGCAGAAAGGGGCAACGCAATCCGCGCGCCGCAAGCCGGGTTTCAAGGTCGGCAAGATAGCTGGCGATCATTGGTTTGACATAGGCGTTGGCGACGGTGGTGGATTGCCGTTCATATTCCCGGATCTCGGGGCAGACGTCGGATGACAAAGAAATGGACAGCCCGGGCATGGCCTCGGAAAGAATGGCCGCCACCCGCTGTTCATGCGCCGGGTTGGCGTAGGCGTGGAGCAATCCCACGGCCACACTGTCGATCTGCGCGTTCTGTAAGGTGGGGATCACCGCGCTCACCGAAGCCTCGTCGAGGGGGTACAGCGGCTCGCCGCGATAATTCATCCGCTCACTGACAGGCAAACGCAGTTCGCGTCCAATCAGCGGAGGACGATGGTCAGCCTGAATGTCATATTGGTCGAACCTGCTCTCGAACGCCATTTCCAGTGTGTCACGATGGCCTTCGCTGGTTATCAGGGCTGTTCTGGCCCCGGTCCGCTCAATCAGCGCGTTGGTGGCAAGGGTGGTGCCATGCACGATCAGCTCCACGCTGCCTGCCTCGATCCCGGACTGTTCGAGGATATGGTCGACTCCCTGCATCAACCCATCGGCGGGGTGATCAGGCGTGGTCAGCACCTTCGCGGTGTGGCGCGTGCCATCTTCCTCAAGTACGAGGTCCGTGAAGGTGCCGCCGATATCGATGGCAAGACGGATGGTCAATGGCCGGCTCCAAACGCGTCAAGTATTCTGTCATTCTGTCATCCCGCGACTGACCTTACCTGTCCAACGCGGCAAGAAAAGCCTCAAGTTCCTCGGCGGGAATTCTCGCATTCTCGGCCGGGCCGGGGAAACTGCCGTCAAGCGCTGCGTCGCGGAAGGCGGTTAGCGCGGCGCGGCGTTCGCGTGCCATCCGGTCGGCCAGCGCGGCGAGGTCGCCGAAGGCGCGGGAGTGTCGTGGCAACGTATTTTCGCCACAGATGTCATTCTGGAACAGATACATGACGTCGCCGCCGGGCCCCGAGCCGAGAGACACGGTGATCAAACCGGTGCGTGGGCTGATCGCTGCCATGACTTCGGCGGGGATTACCTCGGCCTCGACAGAGAATGCCCCGGCATTTTCCAGGTCGCGAAAGTCCTGCATCAGCGTCAGCGCCTCGTCTGCAGTGCGGCCAACGGCGCGAAGGCCGCCGCGCCAGGTTGATTTCCGCGGTACCAGTCCAAGATGTCCCATAACCGGAATGTCTTCATTCGCCAGCATTTCGACGACTGCGAAACGGCGTGCCGTCATTACCGAATCCGCCCCGTTCTTCAGCGCCGTCAGGGCGCCGCGAAGGATATCATCGTCTGTCGGGTAATCAGGGATCGTCAAGGCCGCGGTCAGGAAATGATGTGGTGCGCCCTGACGCACAAGCTCCACGTTGGCGGCGCCGCATATAAGCATGTCGATCCCGGACTCCGCCGCCGCCGCCGCCTCCTCGATAGTGTTCGCGGTCGTCTGCGTCAATTTGCGTGCACCTTTGCAGGCCCGTATGTCGGCGGCGGTCAGGTTGCGGCGCGACGGCTTCGCATCCCAGGTGTAAATCGGCTTGGTATCTGTTTTCATCTGCGTAACTCCTCCAGAAACAGCGGCCTGTTCATTCCGCGGCGTTCCGTCCGGCTCCAAGCGGGGGTCCGAACCTGAGAGATGCTACCGGTTGAAGAGGATACTTCAATAAACGTGATTGATGGGTTTTGATCATTTTTGCCCTTTGCATACTGTGGCTGTTCCTGTTGGCATGGTAAGGTGATGCGTGCCGTCGCTGGGACTGCGACAGGCGCAGAATATGGCAAACCAGGCTGGACCGGCAGGAGATCTGCCTGCCCGACAATCGGAGCAATTGTTCGATGAACCCCCTTTCAAACACGATAACGGATATGAAACTGGCACCAATGCGCGAAGTCAGCAAAACGCTGCAGATCCGCTGGTATCGTTGTCCCGTCGATAAGAAAGTTCTTCGCGGCCTGATGACACCCGACGATACACGCGGGTTGTTCATGGCGCTTGGCCATCTTGGCCTCTGGGCGGCAACTGGCGGTATCGCCTTCTATCTGTTCGTGCAACAGATGTGGGTCGGGTTTGCTACAGCGCTGTTCATCCATGGGACGGTCGGGTCCTTCTTCACCGCACCACATCATGAGCTGTGCCATCGCACGGTGTTCAAGACCAAATGGATGAACGAAGCGTTTCTGAGGGTCTTCGCGCTTCTTGGCTGGAACAATTTTGAGATCTATCAGTTCAGCCACAACTATCACCACCGGTTCACCCTGCACCCCGAAGGCGACCGGGAAGAGGTCATGCCGGCGACCCCGTCCCTGCGCGCGCTGTATCTTCTGCAACTCCTGACCGTGAACATTTTTGGGGGATACCAGTCGAAGGGCATCGTGCCGACGCTGCATAATTTTGTCGCGATCGCGGCGAACAGGTTCGACAACCCGTTCAATTCATGGGGCGAGGAACTGTATGACGGGTATGATGAGCATCGTCGTCGCGCCAGCGTCTGGGCGCGGATTACGCTGCTGTTTCATGGCGTCGTCATCGCCGGTGCCTTCGCCATCGGCCAGCCCATTCTGGCGCTGCTGGTTTCGGGTTCCCCGTTCATCGCTAACCTGTGGCGCTATCTGGTCGGGGTGCCGATGCATTGTGGGCTGAAAAGCAGCGATACGGATTTCCGTAAATCGGTCCGCACCATCACCCTCGACCCGCTGTCCGAATTCCTCTACTGGCACATGAACTGGCATCTCGAGCACCATATGTTCGCCGGGGTGCCCTGCTACAATCTCAAGGCACTGCATGCGGCCACGTCCGATGACATGCCGGCGCCGAGGACGCTTTTCGGGGCCTGGAAGGAGATGCGGGAGACCTGGAGCCGCCAGAAGACGGATCCGGACTATGCCTATGACACACCGGTGCCGAGCGAAGGCATGCCGGCGCGCGGACGCGACTCCATGGCGGCTTCCATCGGCGAGTTGGGTCCCGCAGATCTTCGATCATGACAACGCTTCCGCGAAAGGCGCGCCTTGAAGATATTGCGAAACATGCTGGCGTTGGCCTTGCCACCGTCGATCGGGTGCTGAATGAACGTGGAGGTGTCAGCGAACGGACAACGGCCCGTGTCCTCGACAGCGCGCGCGAGCTTGGCACCAAACGCGTTCTGCCAACTGGCAACCGGCGACAGCTTTCGATCGAAGCGGTGTTCGCGCGCAATGCCACAGCCTATTCCGAGCGCTTGAACCAATCCCTCGCGGCAGTGAACAAACTCGTCGATTATCCGGTCACCATTTACCGCACGCATTTTGATGCGAATGACCCAGGCCGGCTCGTCACACATCTTTATGCCGCTGCCAACCGCCGTGACGGAATCATTCTTTTCGCCAGCGACCTGCCGGTCATTGCCAACGCGGTCAGGGATCTGGTCGACAAGATATTCATGGTCACCATCAGCACAGACATCCCCGACA
>JAYYLR010000211.1:0-8686 GCA_036143955.1 Pseudomonadota bacterium
GTCCAGTCCGGAATCGCCACTGGCGAGCCGGGAAACCAGCTGTTCGCAGCGCCACTTCGCTATGACGAAGACTGGACGCCGCAACCCTACCTTGCCGAAAGCTGGACCACCTCGGCAGACGGGCTGACTGTCACGCTCAACCTCGTCAAGGGCGCGAAATTCCATGACGGCAAGCCGATCACCTCGAGCGATGTCGCCTTCTCGATCAAGACGGTGCAGGAAAACCATCCGTTCAAGACGATGTTTGCGCCCGTCGAGTCGGTCGGGACACCCGACGATCACACGGCGGTCATCAAGCTGAGCAAGCCGCATCCGGCGCTGCTCCTTGCGATGTCGTCGCAGCTTCTGCCGATCATTCCGGAGCATGTCTATGGCGATGGTCAGGATCCGAAGACGCACCCCGCCAATTCCGAGGGCGTTGTCGGTTCCGGTCCGTTCAAGCTTGTCGAATTCAAGCGCGACCAGCACATCATTCTGGAGCGGAATGACGACTTCTTCATCGATGGCCGGCCCTATCTCGACAAGGTTGTGATGCGGATCATCAAGGATGGCTCGGCGCGCACCATTGCGCTGGAGACCGGCGAGGCGCATCTCAGCGGCTTCGAGCAGAACCCGCGCGACATCAATCGGCTCAAGAAGGCCAGCGGCGTGTCGGCGACAAGCGACGGCGTTGCCTATGCCGCCATTGGCCCGATTGCGTGGCTTGCCTTCAACACGAAGGCCGACGGTCCGACCGCCGAAAAGAAGGTCAGGCAGGCCATCGCCTACGCCATCGACCGTGACTTCGTGAACAAGGCGATCATGCTCGGCACCTCGACCCCGGCGCTGACCGGCATCCATCCCGGCTCGCCTTTCTACGAGCCGAACGTCGAAACCTATGATCTCGATCTGGACAAGGCGAACGCCCTTCTCGACGAGGCGGGCTATCCGCGCGGTGCCGACGGCACCCGCTTCAAGCTGACGGTCGATTACGGCTGGGCCGGAATCAAGGCGCAGGCCGAATATGTGAAGCCGCAGCTGAAAAAGGTCGGTATCGACGTTGAAATCCGCTCGTCGCCCGACTTCCCGACATGGGCAAAGCGGGTCGGCGGTCATGATTTCGAAATGACCTGGGATGTCGTTTTCAACTGGGGTGACCCGGTGATCGGCGTTCACCGTACCTACCAGACAAGCAACATCAAGAAAGGCGTGATCTGGTCGAACACGCAGAGCTACTCCAATTCTCGCGTCGACGAGCTGATGGAAATGGCTGGCAGTGAGACGGATCCGGCGAAACGCAAGGCGCTCTATTCGGAGTTCCAGAAGATCGTCGCAGAGGATGTTCCGGTGTATCACACCTACGCGCTTCCTTATCACACCGTCTATTCGGACAAGGTCGGCAACCCGCCGGTCGGAATCTGGGCAACGGTCTCGCCGCTTGACCGTGTCTATCTGAAGTAGGCACCGAACATGCCCCCGCGCCGCGATGCTGGCGCGGGGCACTTCTTGATACATTCCTTTTCGCGAGCTGACCGCGCCGTGTCTCTTCTCAAACAGACAGCCATCCGGCTGGCCTATGCGCTGGCGCTTCTGCTGGCGGTGGTCGTGCTGAATTTCACGCTGATCCATATTGCGCCGGGCGACATTGCCGACACCATTGCCGGCGACATGGGCGGCGCGACGGAAGAGGTCATGGCCAGGATCAGGGCTGATTACGGCCTCGACAAGCCTTTCTTCGTTCAGCTCGGGATCTATCTCGGCAATGTGATTAGGCTTGATTTCGGCTACAGCTTCTTCTTCAACACGCCAGTGACAAGCCTGATAGCCGAACGCCTGCCGGCGACACTTCTGCTGGTCTTCACGGCACAGATCTTCGCCCTTGTGATCGGTGTGGTTCTGGGCGTGATTTCCGCACGCCGCCCGAACGGGCTGTTCAGCCATTTTGTCACTTTGCTGGCGCTTTTCGGTTTCTCGGCGCCGGTTTTCTGGACCGGGATCATGCTGTTGATCGGGCTGTCACTGATGCTGCCGCTGTTTCCCGTTGCAGGCATGACCGACGTGACGCTGCTGGATGCGCCGGCCTGGCGGCGTTATCTGGACGTTGCGCACCATCTGTTTCTTCCGGCGCTGACGCTGGCCTCGATTTTCCTCGCGCTCTACAGCCGCCTCTGCCGCGCAAGCATGCTCGAGGCGCTTGGTGCGGACTATATCCGTACGGCACGGGCGAAGGGACTTTCGGAGCGTGACACGGTCTATCGCCATGCTCTGAAAAATTCCCTTGGTCCGGTGGTCACGCTTGCCGGTCTGCAGTTCTCGGCCGTCGTTTCCGGCGCGGTTCTTGTCGAAACCGTATTCAGCTGGCCGGGTCTCGGCACGCTGGCGCTGCAGTCGATACTGGCCCGTGACACGCCGACCATACTTGGCATCCTGTTTTTCTCGGCGCTTGTCGTGATTGTCGGCAATCTGCTGACCGATCTTGTCCTGCGGCTGATCGACCCCCGCATTCGGGGCGGAGGCGCGTGATGGAAGAGGTGAAGCATCATCCGGACTCCGCCCGCGCGCAGCATCCGGCGCGCGAGGTGGTGCAGATGTTCGTTGCCAACCGCGCCGCGGTGGTGGCCTCGGCCGTATTGTTTTGTGTGGTGGTGGCGGCGTTTTTCGGTCCGATGCTGTATCCCACCGATCCGTTCGAAATGGTCTGGGCGCCCTTTACCCCGCCAGGGGTCGACGGGTTTGTCCTTGGCACCGACTATCTTGGCCGGGACATGCTTGCCGGGCTGTTGAATGGCGGACGGGTCAGCCTGACGATCGGCCTGGTGGCAGCTTTGATGAGTGTGTTCATCGGCATCACCTTCGGAGCACTTGCCGGCTTCTATCGCGGGCTGGTCGAGGAAGTGCTGATGCGGATCACCGAATTTTTCCAGGTGCTGCCGACGCTGCTGTTCTCGATGGTGATCGTGGCACTGTTCGGCGCTTCGCTTACGGTTGTGACACTGGCCATCGGCATTGTCAGCTGGACGGCGGTGGCACGGATCACGCGGGCTGAATTCCTGCGCATCCGCGAGCTCGAATATGTAACCGCCTCGCGCGCCGCCGGCGCGTCAAACCCGGTGCTGATCGCCCGCGTCATCCTTCCGAACGCGCTGCCGCCGATCATTGTCCAGGCAGCGCTCATGGTCGGGTCGGCCATCCTGTTCGAGGCCGGCCTCGCCTTTCTCGGGCTTAGCGATCCGAACGTTGTCAGCTGGGGCCAGATCATCGGTTCGAACCGGCCCTATATCCTTGATGCCGGATTCACCGTGACGATCCCTGGCCTCGCGATCTTCGTGACGGTTCTTTCGATTTCCCTGATCGGCGACGGGCTGAATGACGCCCTGAACCCGAAGCTTCGGTGGAGGTGACGATGACCTCGCCCTTGCTCGAGGTTGAGGACCTCACCGTTCGTTTTACCACCCGTGACGGGCAGGTGACGGTTCTTGACGAGGTGTCCTTCACGCTGCAGCCGGGCGAGAGAATCAGCTTTGTCGGTGAATCCGGATGCGGCAAGTCGATGACGGCGCTGGCTGTCATGGGATTGCTGCCAGCGATGGGGCAGGTGTGCGGCGGCGCCATCCGGTTCAAGGGCGAGGATCTGACGACGGTCGACGAAGCGAGGATGCGGCAGATCCGCGGCAACGAGATCTCGATGATCTTCCAGGAGCCGATGACCTCTCTGAACCCGCTTTTCACCATCGGGCGGCAGATTGCCGAGGTGTTGCAGCTTCATCGCGGGCTCGACCGCACGGCGGCGCGTGTACGGGCTGTCGAACTTCTCGAGGCGGTGCGGATCCCGAATGCGGCGGCACGGGTGAATGACTACCCGCATCAGCTTTCCGGTGGCCAGCGGCAGCGTGTGATGATTGCCATCGCGCTTGCCTGCGAGCCGGAGATCCTGATCGCTGACGAGCCGACAACGGCGCTGGACGTGACCGTGCAGGCTGAAATTTTCGCCCTTCTTCGCGATCTGGGATCGAAGCTGCAGACAGCCATCATCCTGATAACCCATGACATGGGTGCCGTCGCACAGATGGCCGAACGCATGCTTGTCATGTATGCGGGGCGCCGGGTTGAAGAGGGACGTGTTGCCGACATCGTAAAAGCGCCGGCACATCCCTACACGCATGGGCTGATTTCCTGTGTGCCGCACATCTTGAATGCCGCCACACGCCCGGCAAGGCTGCCGGAGATTGCCGGAATCGTCCCGCCCATCGCCAGTTTCGGCCAAGATACATGCCTGTTCGCACCGCGCTGTTCGCGCGCCGCGCCTGACTGTCAGAGCAGCAAGCCGCAGCAGATGTCGGTGGCTGGCCAGCCCGGCCATTCGGTGACCTGCCGCCATCCGCATGCAGAGGTGAAGGACAATGGCTGATCCGGTCGCTGAACATGCATTGCTGGTGGAGAATCTAAGCGTTGCCTATCCGGTGCGTGGGCGTAACGCCGATGGCAGCAGGAAACGTCTTCTTGCGGTTGATGATATCAGTTTCCGCATCCCGCGCGGCCGCACGCTCGGCATCGTCGGTGAGTCGGGGTCCGGCAAGACAACGGCCGCGATGGCGGCGGCACGCCTTGTCGAGAGGAGTGGCGGCGCCATCATGCTTGACAGCGAGCCCTTCGGTGAGCTTGATCCCGGCCAGCTTCGCAGCGCCCGCCAGCGTGTCCAGATCATTTTTCAGGATCCCTATTCATCGCTCAATCCGCGTCTTCGCGCCGCCGATATCGTTCGCGAACCGATGCGTTACGCCGGTCTCGGCCGGCAGGATCAGGACCGGACCATCGACGAGCTGTTCGAGGCCGTCGGTCTCCGACCGGAGCAGAAAGCACTGTTCCCGCACCAGTTCTCGGGCGGCCAGCGGCAGCGGATCGGCATCGCCCGCGCGCTGTCGACACGCCCGTCGCTGATCATCTGCGACGAGCCGGTCTCGGCGCTGGACGTTGCCGTGCAGGCGCAGATCCTGAATCTGCTGAAGTCGCTTCAGGAGCAGTTTCGCCTGACCTACCTGTTCATCAGCCACGATCTTGGTGTCGTGCAACATATGTGTGACGAGATCGCCGTGATGTATATGGGCAAGATCGTCGAACAGGCTGACCGCGACAGCTTCTTCACCGCACCGCGCCACCCCTACAGCAGGGCCCTGCTGCAGGCGGTGCCGAGTATAAACAGGCCCCTTGAGGCGCCGGAAACCAAGCTTGTCGAGGGTGCCATTCCCGACCTGACGCAACCACAGGCCGGCTGCCGGTTTGCCAGCCGTTGCCGCCACGCTGTTCCGGCCTGTAGCGAACGGGTTCCGCAACTGGAATATCTGGAGACGGCGGCACCGCATAGAGTCGCCTGCCACCGCGTCGCGGAGATAGGCGAGGGTTAGGCCGTCAGCCGAGAGAAGCCGAGCCTGCCAAACACAGACTCTGCCGCATCGAGCTGGCCGGTTCCGATGAGAACGATGCGCGATGAGTTGTCGCTGCTGTCAGCGACCGCATCGATATCGACCAGACGGCCGCATTGCTGCCAGACATGAAGCCCGTTCGCAAAATGTACGAATCCCTTGCCGCGGATAATCTCGCCACTGATAGAGGCGCAGGTCTTGCGGAAGGCTGGCTCGTCGATGAGGCCGTCTGCTGTCAGCGCCATTGAAACGAAGTCATAATGCGGCACTGCCACATCCTGCACCAACAGCGCTTCACCGTCGGCGTTGGCCAGTAGCATGGCGAGGATGCCAGGGTCGTCGGCGCGCGCGGCAAGAACAGGCGCCAGCGGTTGCGTTTCTGTCAGATAGCGGCGGGCTTCGGCGATCTCCGCCTCGCTGGCAATATCGGTCTTGGTGAGGAGGAACAGGTCGGCGCCGTCCATCTGTGCCGCGATGACCTCAGCCAGCTTCGAATCGGCGCGCTGCGCCGCCAGACTGGCGGCGTCGACCAGGACAAGCGTCATGCCCGGCCTGAGATCTGGGTCAATCCGCGCGAAATCCATGATCCGACGCGGGTAGGATACGCCGCTGGCCTCGATCAGGATGTGGTCGATGGAATCGCGGTATTTCATCAGTGCAACCATCGCGTCTAACAGCCCTCCGGCAAGAGAGCAGCAGATACAGCCGTTCGAAAGCTGCATGACCTGGGAGTCGGCGCTTTCGATGAGGCTCTGGTCGATGTTAAGGGCGCCGAAGTCATTCACCAGAACGGCAAAGCGGATGTCCTTGGCCTGCGCCAGCACTTTGTTCAGGAGGCTCGTCTTGCCGGCGCCAAGAAAGCCGCCGATGACGGTGAATGTCACCTGTTTCCTGCATGTGGGGCCTTCCATCATCCCTGCCGCGTTGCGGCGGCATGGAACTCGCCGCCGGTAATCGTGCCGGCAACCTTGATGTCGCGGAGTTCCTGCGGGGCGGCATTGAAGGGTGAGGCCTCGAGAACGGCAAAATCGGCGTATTTGCCGGGCTCGACACTGCCGATCAGATGGTCCATGCGAAGCGTGTAGGCGGCGCCAAGCGTGATGGCATGGATCGCGTCCTCGACCGAAATCCGCTCCTCCGGCCCTAATACGGCACCGCTTTCCGTCAGCCTGTTGACGGCGCACCAGGCAGTAAAGAGCGGCGCCATCGGCGTGACCGGTGCATCGGAATGGATGGCAAGCTCCACGCCTTCGCGAAGCGCTGTTGCGCAGGCATCCATGCGGCGTGCGCGGTCGGGGCCCATGGTGATGGCGGCGTGCTGGTCACCCCAGTAATGGACGTGGTTTGCGAACAGGTTGGCGCAGACGCCGAGCTTGCGCATGCGCCTGAACTGGCTGGCATCGGCCATCTGGCAATGTTGCAGCGTGTGGCGGTGGTCCGGCCGGTAATGCGCTTCCTGTGCCGCCTCAATGGCGTCGAGCATGAGTTCGGATGCCTCGTCGCCATTGGTATGGATATGGAGATGCATGCCCGCCTCGTGGTAACGCAGGATCAGCTCGGCAAGCTGCCCCGGCTCCATGTTCCACAATCCGTTGGGCCTGCCATTGAAATAGCCCGGCCACTTCAGCCGCGCGGTGAAGCCCTGGATCGACCCGTCGGTCATCACCTTGCAGAGCCGATGGTGGAGCCTGTCATTGTTCATGGCCATGGCCTTGCGCATCAGCTCAAGACCTTCCGTGATCGGCTGTTCGATGGTGTTCATCGCCGGCATCAGCCGCAGCGCGTAGCCCGGCGTCAGGCTCGCTTCTTCATAGGCGGCAAGCGAGTCGTCATTGAAGGTGGCATAGAGATCTGTTGCCGTGGTGACGCCGCAGTTTACTGCTGATTTCGCGTAGGACAGCAGGGAGGGCGTGCGGATGCCGCCGAAGAACGGATTTCCCGTCTGGCGGTAGGCCATATATTTCGCCGCCATCTCCATCAGCTCGCCCGTCGGTTTGCCGGCCTCGTCCTTCAGGACGCCGTAGATGTTGGTGCTGGCATCGATGCCTGCCATCTCAAGGATGCGGCTGTTAACGTTCAGAAGATGCCCGTTCGAATGCAGGACAAGGACGGGGCGCGTCTTGGACACCTGGTCGAGATGCGTCACCGACATCCGGCCGCCGTCGAAATAGATCGGATCGAGACCCCAGGCGAACAGCGGAGTCTCGCCATCGGGGAGGCGCGCCTCCGCCTCTTTCAGCCGTGCCAGGACGGCATCGAAGCTTGTCACGCCAGGCCACCGGTTCCCGTCCGGATCCCAGCGGTCCTGGAAGCCGACATAGGTATAGTCCCAGATACCGCCTTCCATGGCATGGGCGTGCCCCTCGACGAAGCCGGGGGTGAGGACATGGCCGGCGAAATCGTCATTCAGCTGATAGGGTCCCCAGCCCGACATTTCGTCGAGATTGCCAGCGGCAAGGATTCGGCCGTCGCGGACAGCGACATGGGTCGCGCGCGGACGTGACGGGTTCATGGTGATGATGTCTTTTGCCGCGAAAACAGTCGTCTGTGACATGGGCATGCCTCTCGTATTTTCGGAACGAAAATTAGACCAAGCTGAATGCTGGCGAAAGACAATTCGGCAGCTTCGCGCTTGGCGGCCATGTGGCCTGATGATTAAGTTCTTCTAAAGTGTCAAAGGCAAAGAAGGGGGGACGTGATGCAGCTTGCGACGATGCCGCTTGATCGTGTGCCTGTGGCGTCGCTCGATCTGGAGACGACAGGGCTTCGCGCGCGGACAGACCGGATCGTCCAGATAGGTGCCATCCGTTCGGACGACGCCGTGCCGCCTTTTGCTGCACTTGTCAGGCTGGGTGTGCCGATCCCTGTCACGAGCACCCGCATTCACAGGATTGATGACGAGATGGTGGCCGGGGCAGACGAGTTCCCGATGGTGTTGCCGCGGCTTCGTACGCAGATCGGCGGGCATCTCATTCTCGGCTACAACATCGGCTTTGATCTGGCTGTCCTGGAAGCCGAGGCCGAGCGCCACGGTGTCGAATGGAGCTGGAACGCGGCGCTCTGCCTTCGCCAGCTGGCCACCTGCCTGCTTGGCACGAAAACAATGATGATGCTTGGCGATCTTGAGGCTCTGGCAACACATTGCCAGGTGCCTGTCGTCGATCGCCGGCCATGTCGGGCGACTTGACACGCTGCTGAAAGATACGCTGTTCGGATAGGCGGTGGATTATCCTGGCAGGGGAAGGGTGAACAGCCGCCCGCGCCCGTCTATCGTGTCGTCGATGCCG
>JAYYLR010000212.1:0-5299 GCA_036143955.1 Pseudomonadota bacterium
GCAGAACTCTTCCCAGGCGCGGACAACGCGCGCCGGCGTGTCGACGAGTCCCTCGCGGCCGGGCGTTTCGCCCATCCAGCGGATCAGGGTTTCGACGGCCGCTTCGGCCTCCTCGCGTGTCGGTCGCTGGTCTAAGCCCGAAGTCGGCCGCTTGACGGCCTTGCCGGTGCCATTGTCATAGGGTGTCATCACGTTCCTCTGCCACGACAGGCCCGCGGGCCGCTTCCCGATTGTGCCTATATGGCGCTAATGAATGTGCAAGGCAACAGTTCAGGCGTCAATAACACAACGCCGTCAGATGCCGCCTTTCGTCTTGCCTTCGCCGGCGCAGCCTCTAATCTGGTTCGCATGCGGGTGTAGCTCAGTTGGTAGAGCACGAGCTTCCCAAGCTCGGGGTCGCGGGTTCGAACCCCGTCGCCCGCTCCATGACGGTCAGCGGACAAAAAAAGGGCGGGAAAAACCCGCCCTTTGTCATGTTCGGTAAATGTCGGTTCAGCAGGCCGCCACGGCGCGCTTGGCGATTTCGCGTACAAGATGCGCGCGATAGTCGCCGGATGCGTGGATGTCGCTGATCATGTCGTCGGCGTCGACCCCGATGCCGTCAAGCGAGTCGGGGCTGAAGCTGCCGTCGAGGGCCGATTCCATGTCGCCGTGCCGGAATACGCCGTCACTGCCGGCGCCGGTAACGGCGACCCGTGTTCCGCCGCCGCTGCTGGCGACGAACACGCCGACCATGGCATAGCGCGAGGCCGGGTTCGGGAACTTCACATAGGCCGCTTTCGCGGTCTTCGGGAAGCTCACGGCCGTGATCATCTCGTCTTCCTGGAGCGCGGTTTCGAACATGCCGACGAAGAAATCATCGGCCGCGATGTCACGCTTGTTGGTGTGAACGGTGCCGCCAAGACCAAGAACGGCCGCCGGATAGCAGGCTGACGGGTCGTTGTTGGCCACCGACCCGCCGATGGTGCCGCGGTTGCGGACCTGGCGGTCGCCGATGCCACCGGCCAGCGCGGCGAGCGCCGGCACGGCCTTCTGTACAAGCGATGATCCGGCGACATCCGCATGGCGGGTCATCGCCCCGATCCGCACGGTATCCCCGGCATCCTCGATGCCGGCAAGACCGCAGCCTGCAAGGTCAATGACCGACTCCGGGCTGGCGAGACGCTGCTTCATTGTTGGAAGAAGCGTCATGCCGCCGGCCAGAAGCTGGGCTCCATCGGCCATCTTCGCCACCGCATCATCGGCGCTGGCAGCTTTCACATAGGTTGTGTGATGCATGGTGTTCCTCCCTTATTCCGCGGCTTCGGCCTGGGCGTCGTTGATCGCGCGCCATACCTTTTCCGGCGATGCCGGCATCGACATGTCGGTGACGCCGAGCGGCGACAGCGCGTCGATGACGGCGTTGATCAGTGCCGGCGGCGACGCGATGGCCCCAGCTTCACCGCAGCCCTTGACCCCGAGGTCGTTGTGCGTGCATGCGGTGACGGTGTAGTCGACCTTGAAGTTCGGCAGGTCGTCGGCGCGCGGCATGCAGTAGTCCATGTAGGACGCCGTGATCAGCTGTCCGGTCTCGTCGTAATGCGCGTTCTCGAGAAGCGCCTGACCGACCCCCTGGGCAATGCCGCCATGAACCTGGCCTTCGACGATCATCGGGTTGATCAGATTCCCGAAATCGTCACAGCAGGCCCAGTCGACAAGCTCGACAACGCCGGTTGCCGGGTCGATTTCGACTTCGGCAATGTGCGTTCCGGACGGATAGGTGAAGTTGAGCGGATCGTAGAACGCCGTCTCCTCCAGCCCGGGCTCGAGCCTGTCATGCGGGTAGTTGTGCGGCACATAGGCTGCCAGCGCGATATCGCCGAAGCCCTTCTCGCTGTCGGTGCCGGCGACGGTGAACTTGCCGTCGGCAAACACCACATCGGCGTCGGCCGCCTCCATCAGATGCGCCGCGATGATCTTCGCCTTGTCGATCACCTTGTCGACGGCCTTGGCGATCGCCGCGCCGCCAACAGCCAGCGAACGCGAGCCGTAGCTTCCCATGCCGAACGGGATCTTGTCCGAATCACCATGGATGATCTGGACGCTGCCGATATCGACGCCGAGCTTGTCGGCAACGATCTGCGCGAAGGTGGTGTCGTGGCCCTGGCCGTGGCTGTGCGTTCCGGTGAAGACGTTCACCGTCCCGGTGGGATCGACGCGAACCGTTGCCGATTCATAGAGGCCGACCCGTGCGCCGAGGGCGCCGGCCACCGCCGAGGGGGCGATGCCGCAGGCCTCGATATAGCTCGACAGGCCGATACCGCGGTACTTGCCGCGCGATGCGGCTTCGGTGCGGCGGGCCTCGAAACCCTTGTAGTCGATCATCTCCAGCGCCTTGTCCAGCGGCGGTTCGTAGTCGCCGATGTCATATTGCAGCGCCACCGGCGTCTGGTACGGGAAGGCGTCCTTCGGAATGAAGTTCATGCGGCGGAATTCCGCCGGGTCCATTCCGACCTGGCGCGCCGCCTTGTCCATCACCCGCTCCAGAAGATAGGTGGCTTCCGGACGGCCGGCGCCGCGATAGGCGTCGACCGGGGCGGTGGTTGTCGCCATCCCCTTCACGTTGGTGTAAATGGCCGGGATCTTGTAGCAGCCTGACAGCAGCGGGGCATGCAGGATCGTCGGCGTCACAACAGAGAAGGCAGACAGGTAGGAGCCGATATTGGCCACGCTGTCGACACGAAGACCTGTGATCCGGTTGTCCTTGTCGAGCGCCATCCGCACCTTGTTGATGTGATCCCTGCCATGCGCGTCGGCAAGGAAGGATTCGCTGCGGTCGGCGGTCCATTTGATCGGCCGCTGCAGCTTCTTGCTGGCCCAGGTGCAGACCGCTTCTTCCGGATAGACATAGATCTTCGATCCGAAACCGCCGCCGACATCGGGTGCCACGACGCGGAGTTTCGACTCCGGAATGCTGAGCATGAACGCCCCGATCACAAGCCGTGTCAGATGCGGGTTCTGCGAGGTCGTGAACAGCGTGTAGGCCTCGTCGATCGGATCATACTCGGCCAGAGCCGCGCGTGGTTCCATGGCATTCGGGATCAGGCGGTTGTTGCGAACCTCCAGCTCGACGATTGTTGCGGCTGAATCAAGGGCCGCCTCGGCCGCCGCTTCATCGCCAAGCTCGAAGTCGAAATACATGTTGCCGGGAACGTTCTCGTGGATCTGCACGCCGTATCCGGCAGTGGCAAGATCAACGACCGGTGCCAGCACCTCATAGTCGATTTCCACCAGCTCGGCGGCGTTCATCGCCTGCTCGAGGCTCTCGGCGATAACGGCAACGACATGGTCGCCGACATAATTGACCTTGCCGTTGGCGAGAATCGGATGCGGCGGTTCGTTGGTCGGCGACCCGTCGCGGTTCGTCACCACCCAGCCGCAGATCGGACCGCCAATACCGTCGGCGGCGACATGCTCGCCGGTGAAGACGGCGACGACGCCGTCGGCCTTTTCGGCTGCTGCGGTACGGATGGCCTTGATGTTGGCGTGCGCATGTACAGAGCGAACAAAATGAACATGGAGCTGTCCCGGCCGGCTGATATCGGCCGTATAACGGCCGGATCCGGTCAGGAACCGCTTGTCTTCCTTGCGCCGAACAGAGGCGCCGATACCGTCTTTGATGCTTCCTTCAGGCATGCCTACTCTCCCATCATCTCAGCGCCGGCCTGAACCGATTTCACGATGTTGTGATATCCGGTACAGCGGCAGATGTTACCTTCAAGACCTTCGCGAATTTCGGCCTCGCTCGGGTTCGGATTGCCCTTCACGAGCTCGATGGCGCTCATCACCATCCCTGGCGTGCAGAAACCGCACTGGAGCCCGTGATTTTCATGAAACGCCTGCTGCATCGGATGCAGCCCGTCGCCGTTTGCGATCCCTTCGATGGTGGTCACGTCGGCGCCGTCCGCAGAGGCGGCAAGCATGGTACATGACTTGACGGACTCGCCGTCGACATGCACGACACAGGCGCCACACTGGCTGGTGTCGCAACCGACATGCGTTCCGGTCAGGCCCATTGTTTCGCGGATAAAGCTGACAAGAAGCGTGTTGTCAGGCACGTCTGCGCTGACCTGCTTCCCGTTCAAGGTGAGATTCACCGTTGTCATTCTCTTCCTCCTGTTTCCCCGCGCGCTCTTATCATTTCTTAGCAAATCATCGGCGCGCTCTTGAATATCGTCGAGCTTTGCAAACATCATGTAAACAGTTTTGTGTGCACATTCCGGTGCGGTTCCGGCGGCAAATCGTCTCGCATCGTTCGCCGTCCAGTGGTGTAGGCTTAGTCTGATGATCCCCGGGCCAACGATCCCGGGGCAATGTCGGCAACAACTGGCACGCGGCCGATGAGGCGAGGAGAGGAAAATGGTTCCGACAACGGTCGAAGAACTCACACAGGCGATGGCCGATCAGGACTACATTCTGTCCAGCGGCCTTGCGGTCAGCCTGTTCCTTGCGCTTCGCAAGCAGCGCCCGTTATTTCTCGAGGGCGAGGCTGGTGTCGGCAAGACCGAGGTTGCCAAGACGCTGGCCGCCCTTCTGGACAGGAGCCTGATCCGCCTGCAATGCTATGAGGGGCTGGATATCGCTGCCGCGGCCTATGAATGGAACTATGCCCGCCAGATGATGCAGATCCAGAGTGCCGGCCAGGGACAGCTTTCGAGCACGGATTTGTTCACTTCCGACAATTTGATCGAGCGGCCATTGCTGGAGGCGCTCCGCAGCGACGGGCGCGGGGCGCCGATCCTTCTTATCGACGAGCTGGACCGGGCGGACGAGGCTTTCGAGGCCTATCTCCTCGAAATCCTGTCCGACTGGCAGCTGACGATCCCCGAATTCGGGACTGTCGAGGCGGAAGAGCCGCCAATCGTGATTGTGACCTCGAACCGGACCCGCGAGATCCACGACGCGCTGAAGCGCCGCTGTTTCTACCATTGGGTCGACTACCCGACACTTGAGGACGAGCTTTCCATCCTGCGACGCCGGGCGCCGGGGACGCCCGAGGCGCTCAGCGAGCAGGGTGTGCGGTTTGTGTAGAAGCTTCGCGATGCCAACCTGTTCAAGGCTCCTGGCGTTGCCGAGACCATCGACTGGGCGCAGGCTCTTGTCGAACTCGACTGCGTCGCCATCGATCCGGAGACGGCCGGCTCGACGATGGGTGTGCTGTTGAAGTACCAGGACGATATCGCCCGGATCACCGGCAGCGAAGCGGCGCGGATCCTGACCGAGGTTCAGGCGGAAATGGCTGGATACAAGGCCGGATGAC
>JAYYLR010000213.1:0-4412 GCA_036143955.1 Pseudomonadota bacterium
AACGCCGCCTGTCCCGACGGGCCGATCGATCAGTCGGTCCTCGACGGCAAGGCCACAAGCGGTCTGACGCCTGAAAAGACGAACTGGGCGGCGCCGATTGAAAAGCCGCCCTTCTACGGGTTCCCGCTGCGTCCCGGAATCACCTTCACCTATATGGGTGTGGAGGTGAATGACTCGGCACAGATCCTGATGCAGGATGGCCGCCCTTCGGCGAATCTGTTCGCCGCAGGCGAGATCATGGCAGGCAATGTTCTTGGCCAGGGTTATCTGGCCGGTATCGGGATGACAATCGGTGCCGTGTTTGGACGGATCGCCGGCGCCACCGCGGCGCGGCAGCTCAACCGGGCCTGAACCGCAGGGTGGGAGGATTAGCAGTATGAGTGACCTGACGCAGACAGCGCCCGCACCCTCTGTCCCGCATGAGGAAACGGCGAGGATCATGCAGATATGCAATGCCTGCCGCTATTGCGAGGGGTTCTGCGCGGTATTTCCGGCGATGGAGCGCCGGCGCCTGTTCGACATTGGCGACACGGCCTTTCTCGCCAATCTGTGCCATCATTGCGGGGCCTGCTATCACGCCTGCCAATATGCGCCGCCGCATGAATTCGCCGTCAATGTGCCGCTGACGCTTGCCGAGAGGCGGGCCGAGAGCTGGCGCGATTTTGCCTGGCCTGGGGCGCTGGCGGGCCTGTTCGACCGAAACGGCCTCGCGCTCGCCATGGCGGCAAGTGCCGGCCTTGCGCTGGCGGTCGGGCTGATGCTGGCGATGATCGCGCCGCATCTCTTCTGGGGAGTCCATCTAGGTGAAGGCGCATTCTACGTGCTGATGCCGCATACGGTCATGGCAGGCATCCCGCTGGTGATATCGGCCTTCGCCATCCTGTCCTTCATCATCGGATGGCGGCGTTACTGGCAGCTGACCGGCGCACGTTGGGGCGGGTTCCCAGCCTTCGCCGACGCGCTGCGCGCCACCGCCTCCATGCGCAATCTGGGCGGCGACAACAGCGGCGACGGGGCTGGCTGCCCTGGTGCCGATGACCGCAGCAGCCTGGCACGACGGCACTATCACCACCTGACCTTCTACGGGTTCATGCTGTGCTTTGCCTCGACAAGCACTGGAACGATTTATCACTATGTGTTCGGCCGCGAAGCACCCTATGGCTATTTAGAACTGCCGGTTGTCCTCGGCACCGTCGGTGGTGTGATGCTGTGCCTTGGTACAGCCGGGCTATGGCGGGAAAAGAGGCGCATGGAACCGGCGGTTCGCCCGTTGTCGAAACTAGGCATGGATTACGCCTTCATCTGGCTGCTGTTCTGGGTCAGCGCTACCGGCCTGATCCTTCTCGGCGTTCGCGAGACAAGCTTCATGGGTCTGGCGCTGGCAATCCATCTCGGCATTGTCTACGCCTTCTTCCTTGTTCTTCCCTTCTCGAAATTCGTCCACGCAATTTACCGCTTCGCCGCGCTTCTGGCAGACGCCGGCGAGGTGCGCCGCTCAGCCATGTGAGCGGCGGATCACCGGCGAGACGACCTTGTCCGAGACCGGAACATCGATCACCGCCGGGCCGCCGCATGCAAGTACGTCGTCGACAAGCTGCGGTAGGTTGCCAAGATCGTTGAGACGCCTTCCCACGATGCCGAAACCTTCAGCGATGGCGGCGAAGTCGGGACGGCCGAACACCGCCCCATCATCCGGCAGGCCGTCGGCGCGGAGCTTGTGGATCTCGGATCCGTAGGCCCCGTCATTGATGGCAAAAATAATTACCCGCAGGCCAGCCCGCCGGATTGTCTCAAGCTCCTGAATATGCATCAGGAGGCTGCCGTCGCCATCAAACAGCACGACCGGTGTTTCGGGCTCTGCCGCCGCGACGCCCATGGCGAAGCTGATCCCGTTGCCAATCGCACCGAACTCCCGAATTGTCAGGAAATGTGTGTGTGGCCGTGATGGCATATGCGCAAAGAAGCAGGAACAGTGCCCTGAGGAATTCACAAGCTGGCATTCCGGTGGCAGCGTTTCTTCCAGTGCCGCCACCACGTCACGCGGGTCGAGCGTGCCGTCGGTGATCTCGAAAACGGTGCTGTCGAAGGGCCGGGTGCGAATATCCTCGGCAAGCGCCGCGCTTCGCCATTTTGAGGCTCGTTGCTCCATGCCGTCCAGAAGCGCCTCAACGCCAAGCCGCGCATCGGCCCGCAAGAGTGCGTCGGCGGCCTTCCGGCCCTGTACCATGGTCGCCGGGGCGACATCGATCTGAAGGAGCTTCGCATTCGGCCACAGCTTGCCGCCATCGGCATTGTGACGCGCCAGCGACGCGCCGACCGCGATCACGAGATCTGCATCGGCAAAACATTCCCGTGCAATCTCGGAGGAAAAACCGCCGGCGACGTTGAGATTGAAGGCGTGGGTGTGGAAAAGTCCGCGCGCCGGCAGGGTCGTTGCAAGCAGCCCGTCAAGCCTGTCGGCAAGCGCCTCGCAGACCGGTCCTGCACCCGCTGCCGCCGCGCCGAGCCCGCCCATGACGATGATCCTGTCCGAACTGTCGATGATTGCGCGTGCGGCATCCACGTCCGCCAGAGCCGGCGGCAGAGGCGCTGCGTCGGGCATCAGCGTCGAAGAGGGTGGCGGCAGGGCCGCATCCACCGCGATGGGGCTTTCGGCAAGATCGAACGGAATGCCGACAACGACCGGACGCCGCTCGGTCTTTGCCTGACGGAAGGCGTCGCGGATGCCTATGGCGAATCTGGGAGGGTGGTGAAGGCTACGATAGGCGGCGCCGGTGGCGGCAACGAAGGGGGATTGGTCGATTGCCTGATTGTACCAGGCGCTGCCGAGTGGCGCCTCGCCGGCAATGACGACAACCGGAATACCGGCGCGCACCGCCGCTGGAAGCGCTGTCATCAGCTGCGTCAGCCCGGGTCCACAGGTCACGGTGGCAACCCCGACCTCACCTGTTTTGCGGGCATAGGCCATGGCGGCTGCGACGGCGCAATGCTCGTGACGGACATGGATCATTTGCGTGCCGAGACCGGCAAGATGCGTCGCCATATGCATGTTGGCGTCGCCAAGCAATGCGAAACAGTTGCTGACATCTTCCGCCGCCACCGCCTCGGCGAGGATTTCGTACCAGTGCCTGTCTTTATGGTCGCTCATCAAACGCAGGGGCCCGGACTCACTCGGCAGCCTTGCGCGATTTGTCGAACCACTGCCGGACGGACGGATCGCCGCCCTGACGGTCGCTTGGCCGCCGCACCCGGTCTGACAGGCCGGCCGACTTCTGGACGAAATCCAGCGTCGCCTCCCAGTCGAAGTTGCGGTAGACGGCGCCCATCTGTGCGAACGGTGCCGACTGCGCGAACAGCTGGAAGGTCAGCCGGTGGCCGGCATAGTCCGAATTCAGAAGGTCGCGGGCATAGGCAAGAAGCTTGCGCCGGTCCTCTGCCTGCCATTCGTCATTGATGGTGTAATATTTGTCCATCCATGGCTTCGTATCAGGCGCGGTGAAGCTGGCGACGTTGGGTGTCACGCAGATCTGGCCGCCGCAGAGCTCGCGCGCGATGTGCATCATCTCGTTGAGCTGATTCAACGCCGCACAGCGCCCGGTGAACAGCAGCGACTGGTTCGGCATCATGAGACCGGCGGGCGATTCCTCGGCGAGCGTGATCGCTGCGGTAAGGTGGGCGTTGATGTTCTCGCGCCATATGGCCAGTTGCGACAGCTTCTCCTGAACCGCCGGCTGGTTTTCAAGGCCGGTCTGGCGGGCATTGAACAGCGCCGCGCCGATCATCATGTCGGCAAGCTTCAGCGTGCGCTGGACAAAGGCGAAGGCCGAATAACGATGCAGCGTCGCGCGGATGAAGGCGGCCGCGCGCGTATGGCGGTAGAACAGAACGTTCTCCCATGGGATCAGGACATTGTCGAAGACCACCATCGTATCGACCTCGTCGAACTGGTTCGACAGCGGGTAATCCTCGTGGTTCGCGCGCGGACAGCCGCCACTCGCGCCGGCAAAGCCGCCGCGGCAGATGAACTTCAGGTTAGGCGAGTTGAGATCGCAGATGAAACCGACGGCATAGTCGGACAGGGTGGCGTCGCCCCAGTTGGCGATGGTCGGCTTGGTGAAGGCCTGATTGGCGTAGGCGGCGGCGGTCTCGAACTTGGCGCCGCGCACGATGATGCCCTCATCGGTCTCCTTGACGACATGAAGAAGCATGTCGGGGTCCTGGTCCTGCGGCGCTTTCGAGCGATCGCCCTTCGGGTCCGTATTCGCCGAGACGTGGAACGGGTCCTCCCGCAGCACCTTGTGGATGTGGGTCTTGATGTTCTGCGAGAATTGCGGGTCGACTTCGTTCAGCACGTCCTGGCCGTCATAGAGCGACCACATCTCGCCGACAGTCTCGTCGCCGACGCGGGTGAC
>JAYYLR010000214.1:0-6421 GCA_036143955.1 Pseudomonadota bacterium
CTTGGCAAACGGGTGGTCCTGACCGGTGTCTCCGGCCTCGAAACGATCTGGCGCATCCGCCTTTCGCGGCCAGGAACTCACACCCAGCGCCAGCGACTGTGCAACGATTTCCCCGAGATCTATGCATCCATCGACCAACGGTTCTGAATCCTCAGGGCCGACCACGACTTCCTCGTCGTCGAACGCGGCCCGACCATACCGTTCTTCTATGGCAAAATCCACAGTTTCCGCCACCGGCTCTCCAGTAGCGATGCAGGGCTGGACAACCTCGGCGGACAGGCGCCCGGACACATCCCACGCATCCGGCCCGACCCTGTCAATCCGCAGTTCAGCCGTGACATTGCCGATGTCAAGGAAGCCGAAACGTTCTGCAAGAAGCCTGCATTCATCGGCGCTGCATCTCAGGGAACCGCGAAAAGGTCCTTTCACCGGCAGCGTATCGACATCAATAAGTGTTTCAAGCGAAACGGTTTGCATAACCATCACCAGATCGAAAACGGGCCTGCACGCATGTGTTGCCGTTCAGACCGGCACTATACCCCGCCGCCGCCGAAAGACCATGCCATTGTGGGAACGACGGGTCGAACGCCCTGTCAATCGAGGTGCCCGGCCAGAAGCGCCGTTGTGTCGACTGCCGCGATCCGCTGCTCGAGTGCGAGTACGAAATCGACAAGGGCGTCATCTGCCGGCACATCACCGCGAAGAAGGTTCCGTCCCAGTGCCGCGCCAAGCGCCTCGCGATCCCCGCTGTCGAGCGCGCCTGCGTAGGATTCGAGCCGCCCCATGAAAGCCTCGGCCATGACCCGCACCCGTTTGCTGACACCGATGTCGCCGGCGCCCATTTCCCGCAGGGACAGGTCCATATCCGAAAACATGGTATCGAACAGCTCCTGGCTGAGTGCCTGGCCTTCTGTACCGCAGTCCTTAAGACGCCGCATGACAAGGGCGACCACAAGGGCAAGCGCATCAAACCTGCCGTCAACCGTATCGGCAACACCATGATCGCTGAAGAAAGCCGGGTCCCGTGCCATATCGACTGCGTTGCCATAGAGCACTTCACGGGTCTCGAGCTGGCGCTTTCGTCCCCAGCCGAGCATATTTTCCAGCCAACCCTTTTCCTGGCTTTCCATAGCCCATTCATCCTATTAAGGTAGCGCAACGCCGCCGAAACGCTGTTCGGCGAGGGAGTGATTAACGCAGGAATCGCAGCATGACCAGATGTTTGTTTGACGCATTGCCGGGACGCCGAGGCCTTCGGACCGCCCTGCTGGCAGGCGTCATCTCTCTGTCTCTCGCGGGCTGCGAAGCGACAATCGCCCCCCATGGCCATGCCGTCGACGCCACCGAGCTCGACCAGATCGTCCCCGGGCAGACAAGCCTTGTCGACCTTACCGCAATCCTCGGCAAGCCGAGCTTCGAAGGTGCCTTTGATTCCGGCAAGATTTATTATCTGAGTGAAGTCATGGTCGAGCCGCCGGGTGGGCGCAAGCGCGCCTCGACCCGAACGCTGATCGTTATTTCGCTCGAAGACGACATTGTGAGGGATATCGAGGTTCGCGACGAAACCAGCGGCAATACAATTGCCTATCTCGATGAGCGGTCGCCAACTCCTGGCGATAATTTTGGCGTTACCGAACAGATTTTCTCGACGCTGCGCCGCAAGCCGCGCTGATCCGCACAGGGATGCGGGCTCAGTCCGTATTGGTATCCATCTCGACGACGCGCACGGCTCTCGCCACCCTGTCGAGCACCGCGTTGACGAACCCGACGTCACATCCGCAGACATCGGCAATCGCGGCATATTCACTGACAACGGCGCGGGCCGGCAGATGCGGCATATGCATCAGTTCGCACGCACCTGCGCGCAGAACGGCCCGGTCAAGCACTGTCAGCCTGTCCAGCGTCCATCCTTCGGCGAGACAGTCCCCAAGAGTTGAGTCCAGCGCATCACCGTGGCTTTCCACCGCCGTTGCCAGCGCATTGAGGTGCCCGTTATCTATGTCCTTGACGCGAAACGACTTCCGGATGTCGTCACAATAGTGAAGAAGAAACACCGGAAGAAACTCGGCCACCGACTGACCCGACATCTGCCCCTGATAGGAAAGCTGCACAGCGGCAAGCCGCGCCGCGGAACGGCGACGCACCGGAACCGGCTTCAGATCCGACGCACCGTCAGCCATCGGCCGCAAGCTCCCGTTTGAGGCGGGCCATCTCGATTGCCGCCTCGGCAGCACCACCACCCTTGTCCTTGCGGCGGTGATCTGCACGGTCCCATGCCTGCTCTTCGTTCTCTACGGTCAGAATGCCGTTGCCGATGGCCAGATTTTCGGCCACAGCCAGATCCATAAGTGCGCGAGCGGATTCGTTGCAGACGATGTCGTAATGCGTTGTCTCGCCACGTATCACGCAGCCAAGCGCCACATAGCCGTCATAATGAACCGACCCGCTGTGCGCGAAGGCGATGGCAACCGGGATTTCAAGCGCACCGGGAACGCTGATACGCTCATAGGTCGCGCCCGCCGCCGTAAACGCGCGCGTCGCCCCTTCGACCTGGGCGTCGGCAAGGGCATCATAGAAACGCGCCTCAACAATCAGAAAATGTCCGCTCATTTTGCCACTCGCCCCACTTCGCTATGCATCTTCGCCGTTGAGCCGTCGCCAATCGACAATCTCCAGGTCATAACCATCAAGGCTGATGACATTGGCCGGGCGGTTCGACAGCAGAACCATCTGGCGCACACCAAGCTCGTGCAGTATCTGCGCGCCGACGCCATATTCACGCAGGCCCTGCGCCGGGTCATGGACAGGTGTCCCGCTCATCGCTGCGCCAATTGTTTCTGACAGGCTTGTTTTCGTCGATTCCCGTAGCAGGACCACAACACCCCGTCCCTCGTCGGCAACGGCCTGCATGGCGCTTTCCAGCTCCTTGCCGCTACGCCTTTCGGATATCTCCCCAAGAAGATCGGCCATCATGTCGAGACGGTGCATGCGCACCAGAACCGGCTCGCGGGTCGATATATCACCCTTGATCATCGCCACATGCTCGACTCCGGACACGGTGTTCTCGAACACCATGACACGCCACTCGCCGCCGATACGGCCGTTGATCACCGTTTCCACGGTTCGCTGCACAAGCGTCTCGCTGGCTCTTCGATAGGCAATCAGGTCTGCGATCGACCCGATTTTCAATCCGTGCTTGGCCGCAAAGCCCACCAGATCGGGAAGCCGCGCCATTTCACCGTCGTCTTTCATGATCTCGCAGATCACGCCCGACGGATCAGCCTGACCGGCGGCGCGGGCGATATCCACGATCGCCTCCGTATGCCCGGCCCGCACGAGGGTGCCGCCATCGCGCGCCACAAGCGGAAAGATATGGCCCGGCGTGGTGATGTCCTCGCCAGTGCATTGCGGGTTAATCGCAGTCCGGACAGTGTGCGCCCGGTCAGCCGCGGAGATTCCTGTGGTGACCCCTTCACGGGCCTCGATCGACACCGTGAAGGCTGTCTGGTGACGGCTTTCATTGCGGCGTTCCATCAGGGTCAGGCCAAGCGCCTCTGTACGTGACCTTGTCAGCGCCAGGCAAATCAGGCCGCGCCCGTGCTTGGCCATGAAGTTGATTGCCGCCGCATCGGCCCAGTCGCCGATAACACAGAGGTCACCCTCATTCTCGCGGTCTTCGTCATCGACGAGAATAAACAGCTTGCCGGCGCGCGCATCGGCGATCACATCCTCAATCGGCGACAGCGCCGCCGCGGCTTCTCTGTTACTTGTCATATGTTCCACTTTCGGCAAGCCGTGCAACATAGCGCGCCAGCATATCAATTTCCATGTTAAGCCCCTGACCGACCTGCAGCGCACCAAGCGTCGTTACCTGCCAGGTGTGGTCAATGACATTGATCTCGAACTCTCTTCCATCAACCTCGTTGACGGTCAATGAGACCCCGTCGAGGGCCACAGAACCCTTTGGTGCAACAAATCTTGCCAGTTCATTCGGTGCCCGAAGCCTGACCCGATGACTGTCACCCTCTGGCGTGATCGACACCACTTCGGCAAGGCCGTCGACATGCCCCGACACGATGTGGCCACCAAGCTCGTCACCAACGCACAGGGCCCGTTCGAGATTGACCGCGCTTCCCTCACCCCAGCCACCAAGCGTGGTCACACGCATGGTCTCGGCCGACGCCGCCACCTCGTAACTGTTCGCCTCTTTCGACAGCACCGTCAGGCAGATGCCGGAATGCGAAATCGAAGCGCCGATGTCGAGCGCCGCGCAGTCCCAGTCCGTGCCTATCCGTAAAATCCGGTCACCCCTGTCGGTGACGGACAAAACGGTGCCAATGGCCGTGACAATACCTGTGAACATGTTTGGAGACCGACCCCGTGATGCTGTCGCGCCGTTCTAGTCCATCTCCGGCGTCCGTTCCAGCAGAATGAAGCGGTCCCTGTCAAAACCACCCTCCGCAATGACGGAAAATGCAGGTATCTCGTCGATATCGCCTGTCGCGAGGGCCGAAATCGCCGGAATACCGTTGGAGCCGATGAGATGCTGGCTGCTTGTCCATAAAATGCGGTCGACAAGCCCGTCCCGCAAGAGGCTTGCCGCCAATTTCCCGCCGGCTTCCACCATAAGGCTTCCGATGCTGGCCTCGGCAATTTTCCGCATCACGGAACTAAGGGACAGTTTTCCGTCATCACCGACATCCACAGACATGATTTCGGCGCCGGCGGCACGAAGTGCCACAGCCTTCTGTGGATCACAGTCCTCACGGCAGAAGAATGTCAGACCGACATCTCCGGCAGCCTCGAAAAGCCTCGCCGATGGCGGCGTGCGGAGCGAAGCGTCCAGAATGAACCTGTGTGGGCTGTCGCGATGAAGCCCGGCAAGGCGACAGGTGAATTGGGGATCGTCGGCAAGGACCGTCCCGACCGCCGACAATAGCCCTTCGCTGCGGCTCCGAAGCAGATGAACAGCGCGGCGCATCAACGGCCCGGTGATCCACCGCTTCGCCCCGTCCTCCAACGCGATCATGCCGTCAAGAGACGTCGCCGTCTTCAGAGTGACAAGCGGACGTGCCTTTGACGTCCGCATCAGGAAGCCGGCCATGACCCTGCGTGCCGCTTCCGCCTCGACGCCGATCTGCAGCGCAACACCCTTCTCGGCAAGAGCTTCGATCCCGCGCCCATTGACCCGCGGGTCGGGATCACGCATCGCGATCACAACGCGCGCGATGCCGGCGGCGACAAGGGCATCGCTACAGGGTCCTGTCTGACCCGTATGCGAGCATGGCTCAAGCGTTACGTAGGCTGTCGCGCCCTGCGCGGCCTCACCCGCCATTTCAAGCGCCTCGGTTTCGGCATGCGGGCGTCCGCCGACCGCGGTATGGCCCGAGGCAAGAAGCTGCCCGCCAGCGGAAACGATGGCGCATCCTACTGGTGGATTGGGAGCGGTTCGCCCTTCGGCGCGCCTGGCTTCGGCAAGAGCAACCCGCATCCACCGACGATCATCGGCGAGAGATGGCCTGGGCGCTGGGTCAGTCACTGAGTTCCTTCTCAACGAATGCCTCGAAATCCGTGGCCTCGTTGAAGTTCCTGTAAACCGACGCGTAGCGGATATAGGCGACCTGGTCGAGTTCGGCCAGAGCTCCCATCACAAGTTCCCCGACAAGATGCGACGGGACATCCCCATCCGAATGACCTTCAAGCTTCCGGACGATTTCGTTGATGGCCTTTGCCACGGTATCCGGGTCCACCTCGCGCTTTCGAAGGGCAATCTGGAAGGATCGCTCCAGCTTCTCGCGTTCAAACACGGATTTGCGACCGCTCCGCTTGACGATGGTGATCTCGCGAAGCTGCACGCGCTCGAATGTCGTAAAACGAGAACCACAGGCACTGCAAAGACGGCGGCGGCGGATCGCGGCGCCATCTTCGGCCGGCCGCGAATCCTTCACCTGCGTGTCTTCGTTACCACAAAACGGACAAAGCATGTTCTCCCGCCACGCTAGATATTGATGCGGACGGGAGTTTACACACTATTGATAGATTGGAAAAGCCCGGCAAAGTTCGCGCACTTCCTCGCGAACCCGCGACTCCACGGCGCTGTTGTCATCCGGGTTGGCGGCAAGGCCGTCAAGCACGTCACCGATCAGATGTCCGATGCGTGCGAACTCCTCGGTGCCGAACCCGCGCGTCGTGCCGGCAGGAGAGCCAAGGCGCACGCCTGATGTCACCATCGGCGGCTGCGGGTCGAACGGCACGCCGTTCTTGTTGCAAGTCACGCCGGCATGCTCGAGCGACACCTCGGTGATGTTGCCGGTAAGCCCCTTCGGCCGCAGATCGACAAGCACGAGATGTGTGTCGGTACCACCGGACACAATATCGAGGCCACGCTCGATCAGCGTCTCGGAGAGCACCCGCGCATTTG
>JAYYLR010000215.1:0-3791 GCA_036143955.1 Pseudomonadota bacterium
GAGCTCGTTGAGGGTGGTGAATTCGACAATTGCTGGATGACCGTTGCGGTCTCAATGCCGCGCATCGCCGGACAGGGAAGCTGACGCGGCCTCGCGCTATCCACGCGCCGACGCCACCGGTTCACGCCAGAAGGTGAACAGCCCGGCGCCGGTGATGATCGCGCCGCCTGCCAGCATGGCCGGTGTGACGGCGTCGCCAAAGCTGAAATAGCCGACCGCGGCGGACACCGCGATGCCGAAATAGGCGAAGGGTTGCAATACGCCGGCCTCGGCGACCTCCAGAGCCTTGATCATCAGGAAATGCCCGGCCGTCCCCGTCAGGCAGAGCATGAGCATCCACCACAGGTCGGTGCCGACTGGCGGGTTCCAGGCAAACGGAACGGTCATGGTGATTGCCAGCGCCCCAGCGACGCCGGTCCAGAAGAAGCTTGTCGCGGCCGGGTCCGACCGGCCGACCATGCGGGTCAGGATGCCGTAAGCCGCAAACTGCGCGGCGCCCAGGATCGGCAGGATCATTTCAATCCTGAAAACCGAACTTCCCGGGTCCAGCGCCAGCACGACACCGACAAAACCTGCCGCGATGGCAAGCCAGCGCCGCCATCCGACACGTTCACCGAGAAACGGCACCGACATGGCGGCAATCATCAGTGGGTAACTTGCGAACACCACCTGCCATCCGACAAGTCCGATCAGCACGAAACCGAAGACTGCGGTGCAGATCTCGGTAATCAGAAGAACGCCACGCAATGTCTGCAGCCAGGGGTGTTTGGTGCGTGCGACGGCACGGAGGCCGCCAGGCCGTGTCATGCAGAAGCCGATGACAAACAAAAGAAAGAACCAGTAGCGAATGGCAACGATGCTCAGCACGCCGTAGCTTTCGGCAAGAAGACGCGACAGGCCGTCCTGAAGGCCGAAGGTCACCGCCGCGCCGAGCATCAGCAGAATTCCAAGCTGGGTCCGCGCGGTCGCCGGTGGGCTTGTCACGCCGGCTGCCAGTCGACGGGTTCAATGCCGTGCGACTCCAGATAGCTGTTGGCGGCCGAGAAGGGACGGCTGCCGAAAAATCCACTCGATGCCGAAAGTGGCGAGGGGTGCGCGCTGGTCAGCACAAGGTGACGCTCACGGTCGATCACGGCACCCTTGTCCTGAGCCTTGCGGCCCCACAGGATGAAAACAAGATTTTGCCTCTCGCGGTTCAGCGCCGCGATGACGGCGTCGGTAAAGGGCTCCCAGCCCTTGCCCTGATGCGATCCGGCGCGGCCGTCCTCGACTGTCAGGCAGGCGTTCAGCAGGAGGACGCCGTGCCGTGCCCAGCTTTCCAGATTGCCGTGCCCGGGATGCGCCAGGCCGAGATCGGCCTGAAGTTCCTTGTAGATATTCTGAAGCGAGGGCGGCGGCATGACGCCATGCGCCACTGAAAAGCTCAGACCGTGCGCCTGTCCGGCGCCGTGATAGGGGTCCTGACCAAGAATGACCACCTTTACATTGTCGAAGGGCGTCAGCTCAAAGGCCCTGAATATCTGTCCGCCTGGCGGATAGATCCGCTTGCCGGCGGCTTTCTCGTCACGAAGAAACCTGCTCAGCGTCTTCATGTGTGGCGCGGCGAACTGGCCGGCAAGGCGGGTCTTCCAGCTTGCCTCGATCCGCACCTCCGCCGATGGATCTGAGGATTGAGATTCCATGCCGCCGACGTTACGCCGCCGCGGCCGCCTCGGCAACCCGTCCGGCGGCGTAGGTGAAGGCGGCTTCCGTCTGCGCCAGATCCGCCTCGCTAAGCGCAAGATGAGGATAGAGTTTTGCCGCAGGTTTCAGGATGCCCTTTTCGCGGACGGCGTCGTTGAAGGCCGCCGCCAGCTTGGCATCGCCACCCTGAATGTCCCGATAGTTGCAAACCGGCGCGCCGGTGAAGACGACATCGAACAGCACCGGTGAACCGACAATCTGATGTGCGATGCCATGTGCCGTCAACGGGTCCGACATCGCCGCCATAAGCCGCTTGCCATAGCTGTACAGTGTTTCATAGGCACCCGTCCGGCGCAGGATTTCCAGCGTCTTCAGCCCGGCGACCGATGCAAGGGGATTGCCGCTGAGCGTCCCGATCTGAAAGGTGAAACCTTCGGCGCCGACAGCCGCCTTGTCGAAATGGCGCATGATATCCTCGCGCCCGGCAATCGCCGCAAGGGGAAGGCCGCCGCCAATAATCTTTCCGAGCGTGCACAGGTCGGGAACGACGCCGTAGGCTTCCTGAGCACCGCCATAGGCAAGCCTGAAGCCGGTAACGACCTCGTCGAAGATCAGCACGATGCCGTGGCGGGTGGTTGCCTCGCGAAGCGCTTCAAGGAACCCGGGGGCAGGCGGGATCAGCCGTTGCAGCGGTTCGACGATGACGCCGGCGATGTCGTCGGCATGTTCGGCGATCAGGTCGGAGGCGAATTCGGCGTCATTGAAGGGCGCGACGAGAATCTCGTCACCGACGCTGGCCGGAATGCCAGCAGAATCCGGCACCGGAAGCGGGAAATTCTGAAGCCGCGACGGCGCAAGGCTCATCAGCGCCTCGGCCGACATGCCGTGATAGCCGCCCTCGAATTTCAGGATCTTGCCGCGGCCTGTATGGGCGCGGGCAAGGCGCATGGCATACATATCCGCCTCGCCACCGGTGCTGACATAGCGCAGCTGCTCGGCGCAGGGCACGGCCCGGCAGATTTCCTCCGCAAGCTCGAGGCCGGCGCTGTTGTTGGCGAAGAACGTCATGCCGCGCTCAATCTGCGCGTGAACGGCTTCATTCACCTCCGGGTGGCCATGACCGAGGATCATGGGCCCGGAACTGATCAGATAGTCGACGAATTCATTGCCGTCCTCGTCGATCACTCGTGAGCCGCGGCCTTCCCGAATGAAGAAATCAGGTTCGAAATTGCCGAAGCCGCCGGCAGGCAGCACGGCGCGGGCGCGGTTTGCGAGGTTCGTCATCGACATATCTTCAGCCATGCTTGGTTCCCTTCATTCCTGATCCGTCATTCATAAATGGCGACTGGTGCGCCGATCGCTGTTTCGTCGGGCGCAACACCCAACCCGGGAGCGGATGGCGGCACGGCAACACCGCCGCTGTTTCGCGCGCCCTGTCCCGGCACCGGATCCAGCGCCAGATGGTAGTGACAGAGCCAGCTTGCCAGCCTGTTGGCGTCAGGAGTCGACGCCGCCAGATGGATTGCGGCGGTATCTGCGAGTGCCGTCCCACCAACATCCTCGATATGCATCTGCCAGCCCACCGAGACGCCGAAGTCGCGAACTTGACGGGCCCGGGTCAGGCCGCCAAGCCGGTTCGGCTTCACCTTCACGCCTTCGCAGGCACCGCGCCGCCACGCCTCGAGATGATCCTGAAACCCGTGCATCGATTCATCAAGCATGATCGGCTGCGGGACGCGTTCGGCGACGTGTGCGCAATGGTCCAGCGTCTCGCAGGGCTGTTCGATCCAGTCGCGCGACGCGACGCTGTTCAGGACCTGCATGGCGGTCGCCGGCTGCCAGGCGCGGTTGATTTCGAAGGTCACGCTCTCGCCGTACGGAAGTGCCGCCGCGACGGCATCGATGCGGGCGAGAGCCACGCCTAACCAGAAACATGATGTGAGAAAAGGCCTATTCGGCGACGGATAGGCTTCGTTCCTCAGCCATTTGCTCGGCGCTGACATTGCTGATTGCCTTGCGGGCATCGGCAATCACCTTGCGCCGGTTCTTCGACAGGCCGGTAACGTCGATCATCGTCACATTCTCGATGCCGATGAAGCCCAGAATGT
>JAYYLR010000216.1:0-25234 GCA_036143955.1 Pseudomonadota bacterium
CCGCCGCCATCGCCCGCCGCCTTCGCCCGCTGGTGCTGCCGCCGCGGCCCGACCCGGCGCGCTCGCGCCGCATCGCCGAGGTGCGGCTTGTGATCTCGGCGCTGGCGGTGCTTGCCGTCTTCGCCACCATCGCCGCGCGGGTGGTGCTGCTGGCGACCGACGAGGCGAACGCCCGCACCGCCGGAATCATCCAGATTGAAAAGGCCGAGCGCGGCCGCATCCTGGATCGCAACGGCCGGCTTCTGGCGACCAACCTTCCGATCACCGTTCTTCATGCCGACCCGAAGGAGATCATGGACCCGGCCGGCGCCGCGCGCGACCTGGCACCGCTTCTGCCGCGGCATGACGAGGCGTCGCTGAAACGCCTGCTGACGAAGGACACGCGCTATGTCGAGCTCGACCGCAAGCTGACGCCGGCGCGCCATGCCGAGATTCTCGGCATGGGAATCCCCGGGGTCTATTTCCGCAACAGCCGTCTTCGCGCCTATCCCAGCGGCAGGCTGGCGGCGCATATCCTCGGCCAGGTCGATACCGACAATAACGGGCTTGCCGGGGTGGAGAAGTCGCTCGATGCCAGGCTGACGGCCGGCGAGGATGTGACACTGTCGCTCGACGCCGGCGTTCAGGCCATCGTCGCGCGCGAGATTTCCAAGCAAATTCAGGACTTTGAAGCCATCGGTGGCGCCGGTGTCATGCTCGACATCACGACCGGGGAAGTTCTGGCGCTCGTCTCGCTTCCCGATTTCAACCCGAACCATTTCGCGATGATCGATTCCGACACGCGCTTCAACCGGGCGACGCTCGGCCTCTATGAAATGGGCTCGACCTTCAAGGTTCTGAACACGGCGATGGCGCTCGAGGCCGGCACCACCAGCATCGAACGGCGCTATGACGTGGCGCGGCCGCTTCGCGTCGGTGGCCACCGCATCAACGACTATCACGTCTATAACTGGCCGCTCAGCGTGCCGGAGATTCTCGTCCTCTCGTCCAACATCGGCTCGGCCAAGATGGCGGCCGAGATCGGCGCCGAGATCCAGAAATCCTATCTCCAGAGGCTCGGCCTTCTCGATCGTGTGGCGCTCGAGATCCCCGAGACCGCCCGCCCGCTCTACCCGCGCTCATGGCGGCAGTCGGAAATCGCCACCATCTCCTACGGCCACGGCATTTCGGTGACGCCGCTCCATCTCGCCGCCGCCGTCGCCACGGCAAGCGGGTCGGGGCTGTCAGTCGCACCGACGCTTCTTCGCCGCCAACAGTCCGGCCCGGAGATGCGCGACCGCGTCTTTTCCGACGTCACCACCGGCGCCATCCGTTCGATGATGCGCCTTGTCGTCAAGCATCCCGACGGCACCGGCAATTTTGCCGAGGCGAAGGGCTATCTCGTCGGCGGCAAGACCGGCACCTCGGAAAAGATCCGGCCCGAGGGCGGCTATTATGACGACCGCAACATCGCCAGCTTCGTCGCGACCTTCCCCTCGCACGACCCGCGCTATGTGCTTGTGGTGATGGTCGACGAACCGAAGGGCCAGAAACAGTCCTACGGCCACGCCACCGGCGGCTGGGTCGCGGCCCCGGCGGCCGGCCGCATTGTCAGCCATGCCGCGCCGCTTCTCGGAATTCATCCTGTTGACGAAAAAGCGCCGGAAATTCGCCGGAAACTGCGCCTTGACTTCAAGATCGGAAAGGAGACCGGAACCCTTGCGTCTTTCTGATCTTATCCCGGGCGCGGTCGCCGCGCATGACCGCGCCGCCGACATCGGCGACATCGACATCAGGGGCGTCGGCAGCGATTCCCGCGAGGCCGGCCCCGGCTTCCTGTTTGTCGCCGTCGCCGGAAGCCGCGCCGACGGGCGCGACTATGCCGCCGCCGCCGCCGCCGCGGGTGCGGCCGCGATCCTGACTGACGAGCGCCCGCTCGACGCGGCGCTCCAGGCTGTTGCGGCGGACGGCGTTCCGGTGCTGATGACGGCCTCGCCACGCCGTGAGCTGGCGCTGGCCTCGGCCCGCCTCTGGGCCCGCCAGCCGGGCATGATCGCCGCCGTCACCGGCACCAACGGCAAGACCTCGACCGTCGATTTCCTGCGCCAGATCTGGCGCCGTGCGACCTGGGAGGCGGCCTCGATCGGCACGCTGGGCCTTCAGGGCCCGGACCCGCAGCGGATGCAGGGCCGGATCATCGGCCTGCCGTCGCTGACGACTCCCGACGCGCCGAGCCTTCACGCCGCGCTGCAGCCGCTTGTTGGCGCCGGCGTGACGCATCTTGCGCTCGAGGCCAGCAGCCACGGGCTGGAACAGCACCGTCTCGACGGGCTGAAGATGCATGTCGCCGCCTTCACGAACCTCAGCCGCGACCATCTCGACCACCACGCCGACATGGAAGCCTATTTCGCGGCTAAGGCACGGCTTTTCACCGATCTTCTGATGCCGGGTGGCAGCGCGGTGATCAATATCGACGACCCGTTCGGCGCCCGCCTCGCGGCAACGCTTCGCGCCATCGATCCCAGCCGCAATGTCGTGCTGACAATCGGAAGGGACGCTGCCGCGGACTTCCGGATTGCCGAGATCCTGCCGACCGATTTCGGACTCGATGTCACCGTCCGCTACGGCAATGAGGATTACCGCATCCCGATGGCGCTTGCCGGCAGTTTCCAGGCAATGAACGCGCTGACGGCGGCGGTCATGGCGCATGCCAGCGGTCTGGCAATCCATGATTCGCTCTGGGCGCTTCCCTATGTGACCGGCGCCGAGGGGCGCATGCAGCTTGTGACCGGCCACCCGACCGGCGCCCGTGTCATCGTCGATTACGCGCACACGCCGGACGCGCTTGAATCGGTGCTGAAGGCGCTTCGTCCCGAGGCACGCGGACGCCTTGCCCTTGTCTTCGGCGCCGGCGGCGAGCGCGACACCGGCAAACGCCCCCTGATGGGACAAGTGGCGCATGAACATGCCGACCTGGTCTGGGTCACCGACGACAATCCGCGTTCCGAGGATCCGGCGGTGATCCGAAGCGATATCCTCGAAGCCTGCCCGAATGCTGTCGAAATTGCCGACCGCGGCGCGGCCATTGCCGCCGCCATGGCCGATGTCGGCGACGGCGACGTGCTTCTGATCGCCGGAAAAGGGCATGAAAGCTTCCAGCTTGTCGGCGACGAGACGCTGCCTTTCAGCGATTCCAGTGTCGCCCGCAACGCCATCAAAAGGCTGATCGGCGAAGGGGACGCGGCATGACCGGCATGGTGCCGAAGATGGCGATTGGCGCCGCCGAACTGGCCCGTCGCACCGGCGGCAGCTGGGCCGGCGCCACGCCCGAGCTCGCCGTGACCGGGATCGAGATCGACAGCCGCCGCTGCAATGCTGGGAGTCTGTTTGCCGCCCTTCCCGGGCAGCATGCCGACGGTCACGGATTTGTCGCTGCCGCCGCCGAAAACGGGGCCGTCGCGGCGCTTGTCTCGCAGCCCGTTGCCGATGCACCCTGCCGGCTTCTGACGGTCGGGGATGTCGAGGCGGCGCTGACGTCGCTGGGCGCGGCCGGGCGCGACGCGCACCGTGATGCCGGCGGCAGGCTTGTGGCGATCACCGGCTCGGTCGGCAAGACCGGAAGCAAGGAGATGCTGGCCCATATGCTGCGGCGGCTTGGCGGCTGCCATGCCAACCGCGCCAGCTTCAACAATCATCTTGGCGTGCCGCTGACGCTGGCCGCCCTTCCCGCGGCGCCGCTACCGGCGGTGCAGGAAATCGGCATGAACGCGCCCGGCGAGATCAGCCTCCTGACCGGCCTTGCGAAGCCCGATATCGCTGTCATCACCCGCATCGCCGACAGCCATGCCGGCTTTTTCGACAGTCTCGACGACATCGCAGCGGCGAAGGCCGAGATCTTCGACGGGCTTGCGCCTGACGGCACAGCCGTTCTGAATGCCGACGATCCCTATTTCGACATGCTGGCCGCCCGCGCCCGCGCCGCCGGCGCAGGCCACATCATCGGCTTCGGCACCAGCGACGCTGCCGAGGCGCGGCTGATCGCAGCGCATGGCGACGAGACCGGCATGACGGTGAATGCCGAGATCGGCGGCACAGAGCTGGAATTTCGCATCGGCATGCGCGGCGCGCACTGGGCGCACAATGCGCTGGCGATGCTGGCGGCGGTGCACGCACTCGGGCTCGACATCAGGGACGCTTCCGATTCCCTGATTGATTTCAATGACCTGCCGGGACGCGGACAGGTAACAGGCGGCATTTTCGAAGGCCGCCAGATGACCCTGATCGACGACAGCTACAATGCCGGACCGGCCTCGATGGCCGCCGCTTTTGCGACGCTGGCCACCCGCCCGCCGCAGATCATGGTGCTGTCCGACATGCTGGAGCTTGGGCGCGGCAGCGCCGACGCGCATGCCGCGCTGGCACCGGCGGTGGCGCAGCTTCGCCCGCGCCTCGTCATCACGATCGGTCCGGAGATGACCGAAATGGCCGCTGGGCTTGCCGCCGAAACAGGCCATGTCGCCGCCGACACGCCGGCGGCGGCAACCGACGCGCTCCGCGCCGCGCTTGAAGACGGCGACCGGGTCTTCATCAAGGGGTCGAACGGCTCCGGCGCCTGGCGGGTTGCCGCCGCGCTTCTGGACGGTCTCTCCAGCCTGCCTGTAACCGACGGAGGTGCCTCGCATGCTGCCTGAGCTTCTGGTGCCGCTTGCCGGCGAATATCAGTTCTTCAACCTGTTCCGTTACATCACCTTCCGCACCGGCGGGGCGACGATCACGGCGCTGATCCTCAGCCTGGTGTTCGGGCCGGCCCTGATCCGCTGGCTGAAGACGCATCAGGCGGAAGGCCAGCCGATCCGCGCCGACGGACCGGAATCGCACCTTCTGACCAAGGTCGGAACGCCGACCATGGGCGGGCTGCTGATCCTCGGCGCCTTCGCGCTGTCGACCCTGCTCTGGATGCCGCTGTCGAACCCCTATCTGTGGCCGGTGCTTCTCGTGGCGCTTGCCTTCGGCGCCGTCGGGTCGGTCGATGACTGGATGAAGCTTCGCCGCCGCTCGCACCACGGCATGTCGGGCCGGATGAAACTTGTGCTGCAGCTTGGCGTCGCCTTCTTCGCCACGCTGGTTCTTGTCGAGCTGTCGCCGGCGCAGCTTCGCTACGGCGTCGCCGTGCCTTTCCTGAAGGACACGCTGATCCATCTCGGGCTGGTCTATGTCCCGTTTGCGATGATCGTCATCGTCGGCGCCTCGAACGCGGTCAACCTGACCGACGGGCTGGACGGGCTGGCCATTGTTCCGGTGATGATCGTCGCCGCCTGCTTCGGGCTGATCGCCTATCTGGCAGGGAACGTCAATTTCGCCGGCTACCTCCAGATCAACTATGTTCCCGGCACCGGCGACCTGGCGGTGATGTGCGGGGCGCTTCTCGGGGCCGGGCTTGGCTTCCTTTGGTTCAACGCACCGCCTGCCCGCGTTTTCATGGGAGATACCGGCTCGCTCGCCCTCGGCGGCGCGCTCGGCGCGATGTCGGTGGCGACGCGTCACGAGCTTGTGCTTGCCATCACCGGCGGGCTGTTCGTCGTCGAGACGCTGTCGGTCATCCTTCAAGTCGCCTCCTTCAAGCTGACCGGCAAGCGGATCTTCCTGATGGCACCGCTTCACCATCATTTCGAACGCAAGGGCTGGGCCGAATCCACCATCGTCATCCGCTTCTGGATCATCGCCGTCGTGCTGGCGCTCGCCGGCCTGTCATCGCTGAAGCTTCGCTAGGGGTGGGATGATGCTGGTTCCGCGCAACATGTCAGGCAAACGGGTCGGGATCCTCGGTCTTGGCCTGTCCGGCATGGCCGCCGCGCGGGCCCTGTCCGCCGGCGGGGCGGACTGCTTCCTGCATGACGACAACATCCAGGCACCGCGCCCCCTCCCCGACGGCGCCGCCGTCGCCGACTGGCGCGACTGGCCATGGGACCGGCTCGACGCCATGGTCATCAGCCCCGGAATCCCGCACCAGCATCCCGAACCGCACCCGGCGGCGGGCCGCGCCGCCACGGCCGGTGTTCCGGTGATCAGCGAGGTCGAGCTCGCCATGCGGGCCGCCCCGAAGGCGCGTATCGTCGCCGTCACCGGCACCAACGGCAAATCGACGACAACGGCGCTGATCGGCCATTGCCTCGCCGCTGCCGGAATGCCGGTCGCCGTCGGCGGCAATATCGGCGAGGCCGCGTGCGCGCTGACCGATCCCGGCCCGGACGGCGTGATCGTTCTCGAGCTGTCCTCCTACCAGCTGGAGACGACACCGTCGCTTCGCGCCGACATCGCGCTTCTTCTCAACATCACGCCGGACCATCTGGCGCGCCATGGCGGCATGGACGGCTACGTCGCCGCCAAGGCCCGTATTCTCGACGCCGTGCCGACGGGCGGTCTTGCCGTCTTCGCCAGCGACGATGCGCCGGTCAGCACCCTCGCCCGCGCCTTCGCCGCCGCCGGCGGCAGCGCCGTGACCGTCAGCGCGACGGACGCACCGGCGGCCGTCCGGGACGTCGCCGCGCTGGCCGGCCCGCACAATGCCGTGAACGCCGCCGCCGCCACGGCCTGTCTTCGCGGCCTCGGATTTGCGGATCAGCAGACCGAAACCGCCATGGCCGGATTCGCCGGCCTTGCGCACCGCCTGCAGCCGGTGACCAGTCACGGCCCGATCACCTTCGTCAATGATTCGAAGGCGACGAACGGTGTCGCCGCCGCCTGCGCGCTTGCCGCCTATGACAGCATCTACTGGATTGCCGGCGGCGAGGCGAAGGAGGACGGGCTCGGCCCGGCCGCCGCGGCCACGGCGAATGTCGAACGCGCCTATCTGATCGGAAGCGCGGCGCCGGACTTCGCGCAGGCGCTGCGGGGCCGCTTCCCGATCATGCTTGCCGGCGATCTCGAGACCGCGACCGCCGCCGCCTTCTCCGACGCCGCCGCCGCGACACCGGCCGACGGCAGCGCGACGATCCTCCTGTCGCCGGCCGCCGCCTCCTTCGACCAGTTCGCAAGCTTCGTCGCCCGCGGCGAGGCCTTCTGCGCCATCGCGCACCGGCTTGCCGGCTCCGCGAACAGGGGAGGCGCGCATGCTTGACCGCACCGACCGTTCCCTTGTCGGCGTCTGGTGGTGGACCGTCGACCGCTGGCTTCTTGCCAGCGCGCTGCTGCTGATGGTTGTCGGGGCGTTGCTTGTGATGGCGGCCGGCCCGGCGGTGGCGACACTGATCAACCTGCCGTCGCAGCATTTCGGCATGCGCCAGGGAATCTTCATGATCCCGGCCGTCGGCATCATGCTGCTTGTCTCGCTTCTCGAGCCGCGCCCCATCCGGGCGCTGGCGCTGCTCGGGCTTGCCGGCACCATCGCCCTGATGGTCCTTGCCGTCGTCGCCGGAAGCGAGATCAAGGGCGCGACACGCTGGATCAACATTGTCGGCTTCAACCTTCAGCCCTCGGAATTCGCCAAGCCGCTCTTCGCCGTCGTCTCGGCCTGGCTCCTGACGCTCTGGCGCGAGGGCCAGGACTTCCCTGGCTGGATCTACTCCACCGCGCTGATGGCGCTGATCGTCACCATCCTCGTCCTGCAGCCGGATATCGGCATGACGCTGATGATCGTGCTGACCTGGGGCTTCCAGATGTTCCTTGCCGGCATGCCGATGCTTCTCGTCGTCGGCATCGTCGCGCTGGCGCCGCTGGGGCTGTATCTGGCCTATCTCCATCTCGACCATGTGACGCTCCGGATCGAGAAATTCATCGAGGGCGGCGCCTGGCAGGTCGAACAGGCGAAACATTCCTTCGCCAATGGCGGGCTGTTCGGTGTCGGCCCCGGTGACGGCACGGTGAAGCTTCACCTTCCCGACGCGCATTCCGACTTCATCTTCGCCGTCGCCGGCGAGGAATTCGGCGCCCTTGCCTGTCTGACGCTTGTCGCGCTCTACGGCTTCATCGTTCTTCGCGGCTTCGCCCGCGCGCTGTCCGACGAGGGGCTATTCTGCCTCATCGCCGGCGCCAGCCTGGTCCTGCAGTTCGGTGTCCAGGCGGCGATCCACATGGCCTCCTCGGCCGACCTGATCCCGACCAAGGGAATGACGCTTCCGCTGATCAGCTATGGCGGCTCGTCGCTTGTCGCCAGCGGTCTGACGATGGGGCTGATCCTAGCCCTGACCCGCCGCCGCGCGCCCTACAGCCTTCCCGGACGGCGCCATCTTCAGGAGGCCGTGTGATGGGCGCCGCGCGCAAACCCCTGATCGCGCTGGCCGCGGGCGGCACCGGCGGCCATGTGTTCCCGGCCCTCGCCGTGGCCGAGGCGCTTCGCGGCGCCGGGATCGACACGCTGCTGATGACCGACCGCCGCGGCGCTCGCCTGGTCCCGCCTGCCGGCCGCACCGTGCTTGCCGCCGCCTCGCCGTTCCAGCGCGGGCTTCCGCGCCGCGCGCTGGCGCTCCTGAAACTCGGTTTCGGCCTTTCGCAGGCGCTCGTCCTGATGCTTCGGCGCCGCCCGGCGGCAATGGTCGGTTTCGGCGGCTACCCGTCCTTCGCCCCGCTTCTGGCGGCGCGCCTGACAGGTGTTCCGGCGCTCCTTCATGAACAGAATGCCTTCCTTGGCCGGGCCAACAACCTGCTGGCCCGCTGGACGGGCCATCTGGCGCTGAGCTGGCCGGACACGGCCAACCTTCCGCCAGCCGTTACGAGCTTTGTCTCCGGAATGCCGGTGCGGTCGGCCTTCTTCGCCATCGCGCCGCGTTCCGACAGGGACAGCGGCACGCTGTCGGTGACGGTGATCGGCGGCTCGCTCGGCGCCGCCGTATTCGCCGATCTCGTTCCGGCGGCTGTCGCCGCGCTGCCGAAGGGGCTTCGTTCGCGCCTGTCGGTCACGCAGCAGTGCCGCGCGGAACAGCTCGACGCGCTGACCGAAACCTATGCCGCGATCGGCGTCGGGGCCGAGATCGCCACCTTCTTCGACGACATGCCGGCGCGCTTTGCCGCCGCCGACCTCGTCATAGCGCGGGCCGGCGCCTCGACCGTTGCCGAGCTTGCCGCCGCCGGACGCCCGGCGCTGCTGATCCCGTTTGCCGGTGCGATGGATGACCACCAGACGGCGAACGCCCGCCAGCTCGAATCCGCCGGCGGCGGGATTTGCCTTGCCGAAGCGGGGCTCGACGCGGCGGATCTGGCTGCCGTGATGGCGCGCCTTCTCGGCGACCCGGCCGCATGCCGGGCGATGGGACTCGCCGGGCGCGATATCGCCGCTCCGAACGCCGCGCAGGCGATTGCCGATCATGCGATGGCGCGGGCCCACCTCGCGCCGTCCGACAGGAGAGCCGCATGAGCGAACTTCCCCTTTCCATAGGCATCCTTCATTTCACCGGCATCGGCGGCATCGGGATGAGCGGCATCGCCGAGATCCTGTTCGAGATGGGCTACCAGGTGCAGGGAAGCGACAGCGCCGAGAACGCCAATGTGCGCCGCCTTCGCGAGAAGGGAATCAAGGTCGTCTGCGGCCAGTCGGCCGACAATGTCGAGGATGCCTCGATCCTGGTGATCTCGACCGCCATCAGGCCCGACAACCCCGAGCTTGTGGCGGCGCGCGAGAGGTTCATCCCGGTCGTTCACCGCGCCGAGATGCTTGGCGAGCTGATGCGGCTTCGCTGGTCGGTCGCGGTCGCCGGAACGCACGGCAAGACGACGACCACCTCGCTCGTGGCGACGCTTCTCGACGCTGCCGACATCGACCCCACTGTGGTCAATGGCGGCATCATCACCGGATGGGGAAGCAATGCCCGCCTCGGGCACGGCCAGTGGATGGTCGTCGAGGCCGACGAAAGCGACGGCTCCTTCGCCAAACTGAACCCGACGGTCGCCGTCGTCACAAACATCGATCCCGAGCATCTCGACCATCACGGAAGCTACGAGGCGCTGGAGCAGGCGTTCCTCAATTTCGTCGCCTCGATCCCGTTCTACGGCTTCGCCACCCTGTGCATCGACCATCCGGCGGTGCAAAGGCTGATGGCCGGCATCAAGGACCGGCGCGTCATCACCTACGGACTTGCCGCCAATGCCGATGTGCGCGCGGTCAATCTGCGCCATGACGCGGCGTCGATGGTCTTTGACGTGGTGCTGTCGGACCGCACCGCCGGCGGCTATGGCAGGATGCCGGAGATGCGGTTTCCGATGCTCGGCGAGCACAATGTCCAGAACTGCCTTGCCGCCGTCGCCGTGGCGCTGGAAATGGGCGTGACTCCTGACCGCATCGCCGCCGCCATGGCCGGCTTCGGTGGCGTCGGGCGCCGGTTCGAGACAAAGGGCGTCAGCGGCGGCGTCACGGTGATTGACGATTACGGGCACCACCCGGTCGAAATCCGCGCCGCGCTTCAGGCCGGGCGGATGCTGTGCGGCACCAACAAGCTTGTCGCCGTCGTCCAGCCGCACCGCTACAGCCGCCTTGCCGACCTGTTCGAGGATTTCTGCGGCTGCTTCAACGATGCCGATGAGGTGCTGGTGGCCGATGTCTATGCCGCCGGCGAGGCGCCGATCGACGGCATCGGGCGCGACGCGCTTGTCGGCGGCCTTCGCGATCACGGGCATCGCGGGCCTGCCGCGCTTGCTTCGGAAACCGCACTGGCGCCGGAAATTCTGGCCCGCACCTCGCCGGGCGATCTGGTGATGTGCCTCGGCGCCGGCGACATCACCGGATGGGCGGCACGGCTGCCGGCCGAAATGGACAGGCTGCGGGAGGACGGCGCATGACCGGCACGCTTTTCGACCGCCTGCCGTTGGTTCGCGGCGACTATGCCGCGGCGGTCCCGATGGCCGGCCACACCTGGTTCGGTGTCGGCGGTCCGGCCGACATCATCTTCAGCCCGGCCGACGCCGCGGATCTCGGCAGTTTCCTTGCCGCCTGCCCGGCCGACATCCCGCTTCTCGCCGTCGGCGCCGGATCGAACCTTCTTGTCCGCGACGGCGGCATCGGCGGGGTGGTGATCCGCACGCCGGCGCATATGAACGCTGTCAGCCATGACGGCGAGACGGTGCTTGCCGGTGCCGGCGCGCTCGACGCCGAGGTGGCGCGCCACGCCGCGAAGGCGGGTCTTGCCGGGCTGGAATTCCTGATCGGCATTCCGGGAACCGTCGGCGGCGGGCTGCGGATGAATGCCGGTGCCTATGGCGGCGAATTCCGCGACGTCGTGATACGTGCCCATGGCTTCGACCGATCGGGCACCCCGTTCAGCGCCACGCCCGACGACATGGGCATGGCCTACCGCCACAGCGACGCGCCGGACGACTGGATCTTCACCCATGCCGAGTTCCGCGCAAGCGCCGGCGACGCGAACCGGATCAGGGCGCGGATGAAAGAGATCGTGGCCAGCCGCGGCGACGCGCAGCCGCGCGGCGTTCGCACCGGCGGCAGCACCTTCGCCAACCCGCCCGGCGGAAAGGCCTGGCAGGAAATCGACGCCGCCGGCTGCCGCGGGATGGAAATCGGCGCCGCCCAGGTCTCGGAAAAGCACTGCAATTTCCTGATCAACCGCGGCGGCGCCTCGGCGCATGACATTGAAAGCCTCGGCGAGACCGTTCGCAACCGCGTCGCGGCGCGTGGCGGGCCGGCGCTTCGCTGGGAAATCAGGCGCGTGGGACGGCTTGCCGAAGGACAGGTTCTTCCGGTGCGGGACGAAGGGAGGGTCGGCTGATGACGGGCGAACGCGTCGCCGTCCTGATGGGCGGCTGGACATCGGAAGCGCGGGTCAGCCGCGTCTCGGCCAGCTTCTGCGGCCAGGCGGCGCGCAATGCCGGCTGGGATGCCGTCGAGGTCGAACTCGACCGCAACATCGCACGGACCCTTGCCGAGATGAAGCCGTCGCGGGTCTTCAACGCCCTTCACGGCCAGGTCGGCGAGGACGGCAACATCCAGGGCCTTCTGAACATTCTCAACATCCCCTACACGCATAGCGGGCTGCTGGCCTCGGCCATCGCCATGGACAAGCTTCGCGCCAAGCGGATGCTTGCCGAGGTCGGGATCGCCGTGCCGGCGGACCTTCCGCTTGTCGAGGACAGCCACGTCTATCCGGCCGACTATTCCGGCGCGCATGTCATCAAGCCGCTGAATGACGGCTCCAGCTTCGGCGTCGTGATCGTCGAGGACACCGCCGACACCCCGCCCTCCCGCAGCCAGTGGGACCCCGACGCCGTCCTGATCGCCGAGCCCTTCATACCGGGGCGCGAGCTCACGGTGGCCGTTCTCGACGGCACGGCGCTCTGCGTCACCGAAATCAAGCCGAAGCAGGGTTTCTACGATTTCGACGCGAAATATGCCGCCGGCGGCTCCGACCATGTGATTCCGGCCGAGATCCCGCAGGAGGTCACGCTCGTCGCCTGCGAATGGGCCGAACGCGCCTTCCGGCATTTCGGCTGCCGCGGCGTGATCCGCGCCGACTATCGCTGGGACGAGGATGGCGACCGGCTCGTGATGCTCGAGATCAACACCGTTCCCGGCATGACCGCGACGTCGCTCGTCCCCGAACAGGCACGTTTTGTCGGCCTGTCGGGAGAGGAACTCGTCAACCACCTTCTGGAGACGGCGCGATGCGACGACTGATCCCGTTCTCGAGAGCGAACCGCGACGCCCCGCGCGAGGTGCCGGAGAACGGCGTCCTGCCTCGAACCCCGCGGCCACGCCTTCGCAGCGTGTTTCGCGGCGCCGCCGCGATCGGCCTGTTCGCCGCGCTCGCCGTCGGCTATGTCGAGCGAGACCGCCTCCTTGACGGGGTTGTCACCGCCAGCGCCGATGCCGGGCTGCGCCTTGAGACGATCGAAGTCAGGGGCCGTTCGCACACGCCGAAACCCGTTATCATCGCCGCCAGCGAACTGACCCTTGGCGAGCCGATGCTGACAATCTCGCTCCCCGCCCTCCATGAGCGGCTGTCGACAATCGGCTGGATCAGCACCGTCGCTGTCGAAAGGCGCATGCCGTCCACGATCCGTGTCGAGATCACCGAACGCGTGCCGATGGCGCTTCTGCAGACCGAGGACGGCCACCGCGTCATCGACGAGACCGGCACCGTGATTGCCGGCGCCGACCCGTCCGCCTTCGGGCACCTGACGGTGGTTGCCGGCGACAGCGCGGCACGCAACGCGGCGCCGATCCTGAACATCCTGCGGACCGAGCCGGAGCTGTTCGCCGAGGTCTGGGCCGTCACCTTCCAGTCGGAACGCCGCTGGGACGTACATCTTCGAAGCGGTATACGCGTCCGGCTTCCGGAAACCGACCCGCGCACCGCCTGGTCGCAGCTCGCCATCATCGACCACAGCAAGCAGATCACCGACCGCGATCTTGCAGTCATCGACATGCGGGTTCCCGACCAGATGATCGTCGAACCGAACATCCCGGTCCGCGGCCAGGGCCGAACGACATGAAAGGCAGGGCGACATGATCTGGAGGCGGACATGAAGTTGCGGCGCAACCGCAAGATCCGGCGACCTTTCGCCATCCTCGACATCGGCAGCTCGAAGATCTGCTGCATGATCGGCGAGGTGGACAAGCTTGGCGAGCTGCGTCTCCTCGGACAGGGAACGCACGCCTCTGCCGGCATGCGAAGCGGCGAGGTCACCGCACTGACGGCGATGAGCGACGCCATCGGCAACGCTGTGCAGAGCGCCGAACGCGCCGCCGGCCTGTCGGTCGCCTCGGTCAGCGTAGTGCGTCCCGGCGGCAGCCCGACATCGGTCTTCCGGCGCCAGGAGATGACGCTGTCCGACAGTACCGTCAGCCGCCGCGACGTGCGCCGCCTTCTCGACCGCTGCGGCGCCCAGCAGCTGGAGCCGGCACAGCAGCTTATGCAGCTTCACCCGCTTCACTACTCGCTTGACGATGTCCGCGGCATCGCCGATCCGGCCGGCATGCGCGGGCGGCGGCTCTCGGTCGATTTCCTGGCCGTATCGGCGCTTCGCACCAGCCTCGGCAACATCATCGAGGCTCTGGCACTGAATCATCTCAGCGCCGAACGCTTCATCCATGCCGGCTATGCCGCCGGGCTCGCCTGCCTGTCGGGCGAAGACCGCGATCTCGGCAGCACGGTCATCGATATCGGCGGCGGCACCTCGTCGATCGCCATCTTCATGGACGGCAAGCTGATCTATGTCGACACCGTTCCGGTCGGCGGCCAGCACGTCTCCACCGACATCGCCCGGATCCTGTCGACACCGCTTGCCGAGGCCGAAAGGCTGAAGGCGGTCCACGGGTCGATCACGCCGATCGACACGATGGCCTCGGCACCCTCGCCGGTCCGCCAGGCGCTGCAGCTCGGCCATTCTGACAACATCACCCTTCCCGGCCTTGGCGACGTCATCGAGGCTGGCGGCAAGACCATCGAACGCAAGCTACTGAGCGCCGTCATCAGACCGCGGGTCGAGGAGATCGTGGAACTGCTGATGGACCGCATGCGTGCCGCGCGAATGGAATATGCCGCCGGCAACAGGTTCGTCCTGACAGGCGGTGGCAGCCAGCTCACGGGAATCGCCGATTTCTGCGCACAGCTTGTCGGGCGCAACGTCATCCTCGGCCAGCCCTCGGGAATCGAGAATCTGGCTGTCGAGGAAACCAGCCGGTCGAGCGCCGCCGCCGTCGGCGCGCTGATCCATGTCGGCGGGCTGACGGACGACGATCCGGCGGAACGGCAGACCCGCACCCTGCCGCACGGGCCAATGGAACGGCTCGGCGCCTGGTTCCGGGACAATCTATGAGACCGGAACGGAAAAAGAGAAAGGAGCACCAGACATGCGACTTCGATTAATGCGTTTTCAGGGCGATTTTGATGCCCGCAGGAATTTTCACGGCGGGGCGGAACGAACCCCGCGCCCAACCGCTGCCAGGCCATGTGCATTTCCGGCGCAGGCAGCCACATGGTCACAACTCGCAGAAGGGAGACTCTCATGACCATCAACCTGTCTGTTCCGCAAACCATGCAGGAACTGAGGCCCCGCATCACCGTAGTCGGTGTCGGCGGCGCCGGCGGCAATGCCGTCAACAACATGATCAACTCCGATCTTGACGGTGTCGACTTCCTCGTCACCAACACCGACGGACAGGCGTTGGCGCATTCGCTGGCCAGCCGGAAGATCCAGCTCGGCACCGCGGTCACGCAGGGGCTCGGCGCCGGATCGAAGCCGGATGTCGGCCGTGCCGCGGCCGAGGAGAGCATCGAGGCGGTGATGAGTGAGCTTGCCGACTGCAACATGGTCTTCATCACGGCCGGCATGGGCGGCGGTACCGGCACCGGCGCGGCACCGGTCATCGCCAGGGCGGCGCGCGAGCGCGGCATCCTGACCGTCGGCGTCGTCACCAAGCCGTTCGATTTCGAAGGCCAGCGGCGGATGGCGCAGGCCGAGACCGGCATTTCCGAGATGCAGAGCTTCGTCGACACGCTGATCGTGATCCCGAACCAGAACCTGTTCCGGCTGGCGAATGAGCGGACGACCTTCGCCGACGCCTTCCACATGGCCGACACGGTTCTTCACCAGGGCGTCGCCGGGGTGACCGACCTGATGATCAAGCCGGGCCAGATCAATCTCGACTTCGCCGACATCCGCGCGGTGATGAGCGAGATGGGCAAGGCGATGATGGGCACCGGCGAGGCGTCCGGCGAAGGCCGCGCCACACAGGCCGCCGAAGCCGCGATCAACAACCCGCTTCTGGACGACATCTCGATGCATGGTGCCAGTGCGGTGCTGATCAACGTCACCGGCGGCATGGACATGACGCTGTTCGAGGTCGACGAGGCCGCGAACCGCATCCGCCGCGAGATCGACAGCGACGCCGTCATCATCTTCGGCTCGACCTTCGACGAGAAACTCGAGGGCGTGATGCGGGTGTCGATCGTCGCCACCGGAATCGAGGCCGGCGTGCAGCGCCGCGAAACGCCGACCTTCGTCCAGGCGCCGATCACCCGTCGCTCCACCATCATCTCGGCACCGGCTGCGGCCGGCACGGCCGCCGCAACGGCCGCCAGCGCCGCGGATGACGCGCCGGCAGCGAAACCGGAAGCGCCTTCGGCCGAAGCGGCACCCGCGATGGCCGAGGACGCTGTCCCGCAGGCCCCGTCGCAGACGGAGACGGACGCCGCGGTCACCCCGGAGCCGGAGAGCCCCGCCGAGGCGGAGGGCGCCGCGACGTCGGAGGAGGATCTTCCCTATGTTCCCGCCTTTGTCCCGACCAAGGCATCCCGGCTTGCGTTCCTTGCCACCGGCAAGCCGGCGCCGCGCGACCTTGCGCTGACCGGCTCGCTTGACGACCAGCAGGCCGACCCGGCGCCATCCCTTTCGGATGACCGGGATGACGCCTCGGACCAGATGTCGATCGACGAGGCCATCGCCGCCGAGCGCGCGCGGAGCTTCGGTTCGGGCATGCCGGCCGAGACCTCCACAGTGACCGAGCCCGAACATGCGGCAACGGAAGAACCGGCCGGCGAACCGGCGATAGCCGATCCGGCAACGGTGATGGTGGCGGATACAGCGGAGGAGCTGTCCGGTCCACGCCGTCCCTTCGTTCCGGCAGCACCGGCCGAGATGCCGGAGGAGGAATCGGTTCCGGCGGCGACGGCGGCCGGCGGCAAGACAAGCCTCATCAACAAGATCTCCGGGCTGTGGACGGCGAAGCCGCAGGACGAAGCCGCCACCGCACGGCGTGAGCCGGAGGTCGAGGCGGCCCCTGCCGCCCCTGCCGCTCCTGCCGACAGTGTCGCACCGGCAATCCTCGATCTGCCACGGGCCGATGCGATGAGCCGGATGCCGGAAGCACCGGCCGCCGCCACGCTTGACAGCCAGGCCGACGATCTCGAGATCCCGGCCTTCCTCCGCCGGCAGGCAAACTGACTCTCCGGCGCCACACAGCATGACAAGGCCCGGCCCCGCGCCGGGCCTTTTTCTTGCCCAACCGGGGACCGGAGCCGCGTGTTGTAACAACCGGTAACCAAATGTGATTTGATTGTGGCAGGGCGCCGTTTATTAATTCACCGGTGGTCAAGCGGCCTGCCGCGACCCGCCAAAAACCGCACCGGCGGACATCGCCGGTCATAAACGTGCCGAGCCTCGCCCTAGATGTACAGCGAACAGCCAATGCAGACCACCGTAGCATCCACCATCGCCTTTGACGGCGTTGGGCTGCATTCCGGTCGCTTCGTTCGCGTCACGATCCACCCGGCTCCGGCCAATACCGGAATTTCCTTCCGGCGTGTCGACATCACGGAAAACCGCCAGACGATTGCCGCGACCCCGGACAACGTCCAGCAGGCCAGGCTGTGCACCCGCATCGTCAATGACGACGGCGTGCGCCTGGAAACCGTTGAACATATCATGGCGGCCTTTGCCGGTCTTGGCGTCGATAACGCCATCGTCGACATCGACGGCGGCGAAGCCCCCATTCTTGACGGCAGCAGCCTTCCGGTCGTCGAGGCGATCAACCGCACCGGAATCATCCAGCTTGCCGCAAGGCGCCGCGTTCTTGTCGTCACCTCGCCGGTGTCGATCGAGCATGCTGGCGGCTGGGCGAAGATCGAACCCTGCAACGGCCTCGAGATCGACGCCGAAATCGATTTCTTCGATCCGGCAATCGGGCGCCAGCGGTTCCACTACCGCCACGGCAATGGAAGCTTCGTCCGCGATCTCGCGGCGGCACGCACCTTCTGCATGATGCGCGACGTCGCCGCGATGCAGAATGCCGGCCTCGCACTTGGCGGGTCGCTTAACAATGCCGTCGTCGTCGATAACGGCGCCATCCTGAACGAGGGCGGCCTGCGGATGGAGCATGAATTCGTGCGCCACAAAATTCTCGACTGCCTTGGCGACCTCTACCTGCTCGGCATGATGGTGCGCGGCAAGATGACGGCGTCGCGCCCGGGCCATGCCATGTGCGCCAAGCTGATCACAACGCTGTGGAATTCCCCGGCATCGTTCCAGATTGTCGAGGACGGCGCCGAACTGGATCATTCCGACGGGTATGCGCTTCCCGAAGTGGCCGCCGCCGCCGCCGTTTGATCTTCGCTGCCGGCCGGCAGGGCAGCTTGCCTTAAACACCCCGGCATCGAATCTGCCGTCTTTTCACCTTCATAACTTGCCGCTATTGTTTGGGTGCCGTCGCTGCGGCATCCCTGAAAGGACATGTCAGATCGAACATGTCAGATCGGGCATTTCAGACCGTGACGCCCGATTGACCCGCCGCCCGTGGAGAAGCCGCCTTGGCCAAGACCCTGCTGACACCCCTGATCATTGCCGCCGCGCTCGCCCTCACCGCCTGCTCGACGCCGGAACCGCTCGAGCAGGTCGAACGCCCGGCAAGTATTCTGTATGACGAGGCGCTTGTTCTTGCCGCCGGTGGCGATGCCGACAAGGCCGCCCCGAAATTCGAGGAGGTCGAGCGTCAGCACCCCTATTCCAACCTCGCGGTGCGTGCGCAGGTCATGGCCGCCTGGTCATTCTATCAGGCCAATGACTACGCGCGCGCCATTGCCGCGCTCGACCGCTTCATCGAACTCTATCCCGCCGAGAGCCTTGTCGAATATGCCTATTACCTGAAGGCGCTCTGTTATTACGAGCAGATCGTCGATGTCGAGCGTGATGCCGAAATGACGCTTCTCGCGCTGAACGCCTTCGAAGACATGCTGCGCCGCTATCCGGACGGGTTCTACAGCCGCGACGGAAGGTTGAAGGCCGATCTTGCGCGCTCGCACCTTGCCGGCAAGGAAATGGCTGTCGGCAGGTTCTACAGCGAGCGCGGCTATTACAGCGCCGCGCTTCGCCGCTTCGAAAAGGTGGTCCGCGACTATCAGACCAGCAACCAGACACCCGAGGCCCTCTACCGCCTGGTCGAGGCCTATCTCGCTCTCGGCCTGACCGAAGAGGCGGACCGTGTCGGATCGGTTGCCGCCTACAATTTCCCCGACTCCTACTGGACCGGAGAACTGCTGGCTCTTGCCGAGGACCCCGAGCGCGCGCTTCCCAAGGGAATGTTCCAGCGTGCCATCGAATCCGTCTCCGATCTGTTTGATAGATAGCGATGCTGCACAGTCTGACGGTCTCCAATATCGTCCTGATCGAACGGCTTACGCTGAGCTTCGACCGTGGCCTGACCGTTCTGACGGGCGAGACCGGCGCCGGGAAATCCATTCTTCTTGACGCGCTCGGGCTGGCGCTCGGCAGCCGTGCCGACTTCCAGCTGATCCGCGAGGGCGAAGACACGGCGCAGGTCAGCGCCGTCTTCCATCCCCCCGCCGACCATCCGGCCTGGGCGCGGCTTGGCGAATCCGACATCCCCCGCGACGACGAGCTGATCCTGCGGCGGCGGCTGAAAAGCGACGGCAAATCCTCGGCAAGCATCAACGACGTTCCGGTATCGGCAGCGCTCCTTCGCGAGATCGGCGACATGCTTGTCGAAATCCAGGGACAGTTCGAAGGCCGCGGGCTTCTGGACGTGTCGACGCATCTCGGCCACATCGACCGAGCCGCGGATCATGACGAGATTCTCTCCAAGCTTGCCGGCGGCTGGGACAACTGGCTTCAGGCGCAGCGCAACCTTGCCGAAGCCAAGCGCGATCTGGAAAAGGCGCGCGCCGAGGAGGACTGGCTTCGCGACGCTGTCGAGCAGCTTGACCTGCTGGCCCCGCGGCCAGGCGAGGAGGACGAGCTGTCCGGCGAGCGCGAGCGCCTTTCGAATGTCGGGCGGATCGGCGAGGGAATCGCCGTCGCCGACGACGCCATTTTCGGCGACAGCGGGGCACAGGCGGTGATCGGCCGGGCGCGGGCCGCGCTTGACCGCGCGGCACCCTTCGCCGGCGGTCTTCTTGACGAGGCGCAGGCGGCGCTTGCCAGGGCCGATGCTGAGCTTGCAGAGGCCGGTGCCGCCGTCAGCAGCGCCGGACACGAGCTGGAAAGCGACCCGGCGCGCCTCCAGGCTGTCGACGACAGGCTTCACGAGCTTCGCCAGCAGGCGCGCAAGCATGACTGCGAGCCCGATGCGCTTGCCGAGGTGCATTCCCGCCTTGCCGCATCCCTGGCCGGGATCGAGGATTCGGCCGGCGCGCTTGCCGGCCTTGCCGACAATGAACGCCAGTGGCGCGACTATTACCAGCAGGTCGCGGCCGTCGTTGCCGCCAACCGGGCGAAGGCGGCATCGGCGCTCGACGCCGCCGTCACGGCCGAGCTGCCGCCACTGAAGCTCGACGGCGCCAGCTTCGGCACCGCCCTCTCCGACCTGCCGCCGGAACAGTACGGCCGGCACGGCACGCAGCAGGCGCGTTTCGAAGCCAGCACCAACCGCGGCATGAAGGCCGGGCCGATCGACCGCATCGCCTCCGGCGGCGAGCTGGCGCGCTTCCTTCTGGCGCTGAAAGTGTCTCTGGAGGGCGACGACGCCGGGCGAACGCTGATCTTCGACGAGGTCGATTCGGGCGTCGGCGGGGCCGTTGCCGCCGCCGTCGGCGAACGGCTTGCCCGGCTTGGCCGTACCACCCAGACTCTTGTCGTCACGCATTCGCCGCAGGTCGCGGCAAAGGGCGACAACCATATGCGGATCGCCAAGACGGCGACCGATTCCGGCGTCATCAGCGGTACCGAGCCGCTTGCCGCCGAGGCACGGGTCGAGGAGATCGCCCGCATGCTTGCCGGCGAGCAGATCACCGACGAGGCGCGCGCCGCCGCGCTGGCGCTTCTGGAGGGCTGACATGGCAACCGAGGACCGCCTCGCCACGCTCCGCCCGGGCACGGTAGACCCGGAAGGCATGCAGCCCGACGCCGCGGCGGCCGAGCTTGCCGATCTTGCCGCCGCCATCGCCTTTCATGACGCGCGTTACCATGGCGAGGATTCGCCGGTCATCAGCGATGCCGACTATGATTCGCTGGTGGCGCGAAACCGCGAGCTTGAAGCCGCCTTTCCCGATCTGGTCCGCGCCGACAGCCCGAGCCTTCGCGTAGGGGCGCCCGCCGCCGCCGGCTTCGGCAAGGTGCGCCACAGCCGCCAGATGCTGTCACTGAACAACGGCTTTTCCGACGAGGACATCGCCGATTTCGTGACCCGCGTTCGGCGCTTCCTGTCGCTTGCCGAGGATGACCCGCTGGCGCTGACGGCGGAACCGAAGATCGACGGGCTGTCGCTGTCGCTTCGCTATGAGGATGGCCGGCTGGTGCAGGCGGCGACGCGCGGCGACGGCACCGAGGGCGAGGATGTGACCGCCAATGTGCGCACCGTCGAGGCTGTGCCGGGCACGCTTGCCGGCAGCCCGCCCTCGATACTCGAGGTTCGGGGCGAGCTCTATATGGACCGCGGGGATTTCCTGGCGCTGAACGCGGCGCAGCAGGCCGACGGCGCGAAGATTTTCGCCAATCCGCGAAACGCCGCCGCCGGCTCGCTGCGGCAGAAGGATCCGGCTGTCACCGCCTCGCGGCGTCTGCGTTTCTTCGCCTATTCCCTCGGCGAGGTCAGCGCCCCGCTCGCCGACACGCATATGGACAGCCTTGCCGCGCTCGGCGCGATGGGGTTCAGCATCAACCCGCTGTCGAAACGATGCGGCGATGTCGCCGGGCTTCTCGAAATCTACGCCGACATCGGGACGCGCCGCGCCGACCTGACCTATGACATCGACGGCGTCGTCTACAAGGTCGACCGGCACGACTATCAGGACCGTCTCGGCCAGGTGGCGCGCGCGCCGCGCTGGGCGCTGGCGCACAAATTTCCGGCCGAGCAGGCAGAAACGGTTCTCAACGCCATCGACATCCAGGTCGGGCGGACAGGCGCGCTGACGCCGGTGGCGCGGCTGGCGCCGGTCACCGTTGGCGGGGTCGTCGTCTCCAACGCGACATTGCACAATGAGGACGAAATCCGCCGCAAGGACATCCGCGTCGGCGACCATGTGGTGATCCAGCGGGCCGGCGACGTGATCCCGCAGGTCGTTCGCGTCCTGACCGACCGGCGGCCCGCCGGAAGCGCCGAATTCGTCTTCCCCGACAGCTGCCCCGAATGCGGCGCGCCGGCAGCGCGTCCCGAGGGCGAGGCCATCCGCCGCTGCACCAACAGCCTCGACTGCCCGGCGCAGCGGCTTGAATGGCTGAAGCATTTCGTCTCGCGCGACGCCTTCGACATCGAGGGGCTGGGCTCGCGCCAGATCGACCAGTTCGTCGGGCTTGGCTGGGTCAGCCGCCCGTCCGACATCTTCCGGCTGGCGGCGCGGCGCGACGAGCTTGCCGAACTCGACGGCTATGGCGAGCTGTCGGTCGGCAACCTGCTTGCCGCCATCGAGGCGCGCCGGAACATCGGCTTCGAGCGCTTCATCTTCGCCCTTGGCATCCGCCAGGTCGGGCAGGCGACGGCACGTCTTCTGGCGCTGCATTTCACCACGCCGCAGGCGATGCTGGCGGCGCTGCGACCCGACGCCGATCTCGAGGCGACGAAGGCCGATCTCGTCGCAATCGATCAGGTCGGCGAATCCATGGCGGCCGACCTGATCGGCTTCTTTTCAAACGACGGCAACCGCGCCGCCGTCGAGAATCTTCTCGCCGAGCTCGATATCATCCCGCCGGAGCGGCCGTCCGACGACAGCCCGGTCAGCGGCAGGACCGTCGTCTTCACCGGCACCCTTTCCGGCATGTCGCGCGCCGAGGCCAAGGCGCGCGCCGAATCGCTCGGGGCGAAAGTGTCGGGATCGGTTTCGGCGAAGACCGATTTCCTTGTCGCCGGCGCCGATGCCGGATCGAAGGCCCGCAAGGCTGCGGAGCTTGGCGTCACCGTTCTCGACGAGGAATCCTGGCTGGCCCTGATCGGGGGCTAGCACCTCATAGCGGGGCGCAGGCCGCCTGAAGCCAGGCAAGGCACGCCGTCTCGCCGGCAAGCTGCGGGGCCAATGTCGCCTCGATACGGGCGTGATAGTCGTTCAGCCAGGCGCGCTCCGACGCCAGCATCATCTCCGGGTCGATCAGCCGCCTGTCGATCGGGCACAGGGTGATCGTCTCGAACCCCATGAAACCGTCGGTATCGGCCTCTCTGATCGCGATCAGCGTCTCGGTGCGGATTCCCCATTCGCCCTGACGGTAGTGGCCCGGCTCGTTCGACAGCAGCATGCCGGCTTCCAGCGCCACCGTGCCGCGCTTTGAGATGCTTGCCGGCCCCTCATGGACCTGCATCACATGCCCGACCCCGTGCCCGGTCCCGTGCGCGTAGTCGAGCCCGACCGACCACATCGGCGCACGCGCCAGCGCGTCGATCTGCTGGCCTGTCGTCCCCTGCGGGAAGCGCGCCGTCGCCACCGCGATATGGCCGCGAAGCACGGCGGTGAAGGCGGTGATCATCTCGGCATCCGGCGTGCCGATGGCGATTGTGCGGGTGATGTCGGTGGTGCCGTCATTGTAATGGGCGCCGGAATCGACAAGAAGCAGGCTGTCCTCGACAAGCGCGAGGTCCCGGCCGGCAAGGGCGCGGTAATGCACGATGGCGCCGTTCGGGCCGGACCCGCAGATGGTCTCGAAGCTTGAAGCGATGAAACGCGGGCTGGCCTTCCGGAGCGCCAGGAGATGCGCGGCGATCTCGGTTTCCCGCATGCCCTTTGCCGCGCCGCTGTCGAGCCACTGCAGGAAACGCACCATCACCGCGCCGTCCTCGACATGGGCCCGCCGCGTGCCGTCGATTTCGGCTGTGTTCTTGCGCGCCGTCAGCGCCGTCACCGGACAAGCCGCCGCCACCGGCTCGACCTTGGCTTCGGCCAGCGGGGCGTGCAGATAATGCGGCAGGCTGTCGGGATCGAACATCACCCGTGTCCCTTCGCCATAGCCGGCGCGCGGATCGATCAGCGAGGCGAACTGCGCCAGCTCGACAATCGCCACCTCGTTCGCCAGCGCCCCTTCCATCACCGGCGCGAGCCGCTGCCTGTCGCCAAGAAGGATCAGACCGTTCTCGCGGTGATACAGCGCGAACAGAAGGTTGATCGGCGTGTTGGCAAGGTCGGTGCCGCGGATGTTGACAAGCCAGTTGACGGCATCGGCGCGGCTGATCACCACCGCGTCGCAGTTTGCCGCCGCCAGCTTCCCGTCGAGCGCCGCCAGCTTGCCGGCCATGCTTTGTCCGGCGACACGCTCGGGCATGGCGAAAGGCCGTGACGGCGCGGCTGCCGGCCGGCCCCCGCCCCAGACGGCATCGACCGGGTTGGCGTCATCGGCCACAAGCTCGGCACCGGCGTCACGGCAGCGTTCGGCAAGCCGTTCGAACCCGCGGACGGTAATGAGTCGCGGATCAACCCCGATCCGCGCCCCTGTCAGCTGCCTGCCGGCAAGGAAGCCGCCAAGATCGGCCTCCGGAAGCGTGAAGGTCTGCCACTGCGCCGGGTCGGTCTGGTTCGCCATCTGAAGCGTGTAGCGGCCATCGCTGAACAGCGCCGCCTCATCCGACAGGATCAGCCCGAACCCGGCCGAGCCGGTGAAGCCGCTGATAAAGGCGAGACGCTCCTCCGACGCCGGAACCTCCTCGCCCTGGAACATGTCCTCGCGCCCGACATACCACCCGGCCAGGCCACGCCCGGCGAGGATCTCGCGAAGCGCGTCGAGCGGCCTGTCGGCGTTGTCTGCGGGGGGTGTTGGGCTCATGATCTGTCTCCACCCTCTCGGGCCGTTGATGGGCGACGATGGCACAGGCGTTTCACGACGCCAAGCCCGCGACGGCCGATACGCGACGGCCGCATCACCAGCGTCGTCCATTCGCCGATCCGGATCCGCCGCACGGCCCGCAGCCCGCGGCCGGCATAGCGCCGCTCGACCATGCAGGCCTGCTCGTTCAGGATTCCGGAGAGCACCAGCCAGCCGCCGGCGCCAAGCGCCCGTGCCTGCGCGCCGGCCATGCGGCAGAGCGGCCCGGCAAGGATGTTCGCCAGGATGATGTCGAAGGGCGCCGCCGCGCGCACGGGGCGCGAACCGTATCCCTGCGAGACGACGGCATGGAACCGTGACGGCGGGAGTCTGTTGATCCGCGCGTTCGCCGCCGCCGTCCGCACCGCCACCGGATCGTTGTCGGCCGCCAGGACACGCCCGCCGGGGCATGCCTTCAGGGCGCCAAGCCCGAGGATGGCCGACCCGCACCCCATGTCCAGCACATGCGGGCGCCGCGGCGCGGCGGCATCGCCAAGGATCGCCTCCAGCGCCCGAAGGCATCCCTCTGTCGTTGGATGTGTTCCCGATCCGAAGGCCTGCGCCGCCTCGACAAGAAGCGGCCGGC
>JAYYLR010000217.1:0-10644 GCA_036143955.1 Pseudomonadota bacterium
GGGCCGCTTCGCGACATGACCAGCGCCCCTGTCTGGATCGACGGTGCGCACAACGCGCACGGGGCGGCGGCGCTGGCAGCGGCGTTGCCATTGCTTGATGACGGCAAGTGGCATTTCATCTGCGGCGCGCTGGACACCCGCCCGCCGGGCGAGTTTCTGAGCCGGATCGCACCTCATGCCGCGTCAATCAGGTGCGTGGCCATTCCCGACCAGCCGGCAAGCCTGCCGGCGGAAACACTGGCCGAAGCGGCGGCGAACCTGTTCCCGGGCGCGCGCGCGGCCCCGTCGGTTGCGGGCGCGTTACAGAGCCTTGCAGATGGTGCGGACGATGAGCGCCGCCCGGTGATGATATGCGGGTCGCTTTATCTTGCCGGACACGTACTGGCCGCCAACGGCAGCTATCCGGAATAGGCGCGACCGGTCAGGCGATGCTGCTGGTGATCCAGGCCTCGAGCTGGGATTTCGGCACGGCGCCGATCTTTTCGGCAACAACCTCACCGCCCTTGAAAATGAGCAGCGTGGGAATGCCGCGAACATTGTATTGCTGCGGCGTCAGCGGGTTTTCGTCAATGTTCAGCTTCACGATCGAAATGGCATCGCCATGCGCGTCGCTAAGTTCTTCGAGGGCCGGTCCGATGGCTTTGCAGGGGCCACACCATTCGGCCCAGAAATCAACAAGCACAGGCTTTTCGGCCTGCAGGACGTCGGCAGAAAAATCGCTGTCGGTTGTCTTTACTGTTGCCATCGTCGGATGCCCCCTGTGTGTAGTATCAGTGGCGTGAATGCCGCCATGCAAAAGTAGGTGCAGCACCCCCACCCGTCAAGGCGGGCCGTCTCCTGTAATAGCCTCAAGGGCGGCGCTTCGCAGGTCGGGCCCGATGATCTCGACAGCCGCCGCTTCGCTCCAGACAATCCATGTCTCGACCTCGCGGTGCGGGTAAATCTGCTGCATCAGCGCAGCATAGAGAGCCATTTGCCTGACATAGGCATCCGGTGTCGCGGCGGGTCGCGGTCCGGTCTTGAAGTCGGCGATCAGAACGCGGCTGTCACCAACATGCATGCGGTCGATCTGCCCGGCAACACCGATGCCGCCAACCTCGCCGGTGACGGAAAGCTCGGCCATGGCGTCGGCCGCGAAGAGCGGTGCCAGCTCCGGCATCGCCATGACCGCCTTCACCTCGTCGGCAAGGCCGCGCAACACCTCAGGCGTCAGGTCAAGGTACCCGTCGACAAGCCTGTCGATGGCGGCGGCCCGCAGGCCCGGTGGCACCGCCGGCAGGACCTCGAACATCCGGTGGGCAAGCCGGCCCCGTTTCAATGCCGTGGAGGCGGCGATGAAGGGTGTTCCGGGAGCACGCGACGCCATGGCCGCGCTGTCCGGCGCCGATGGGCGAAGCGGCCGCGGCGGTCGCGGTTCAGCCGGTGCGGCGCGGGTAAGCCAGTCCGGAATGTCACTGGCGACAATCTCTTCAGGCGGCCTTGGCGGCATCTTGTCTGCGGGCGGCACAACACCGGCTGTCTCTACACGAAGCACGCCATGTTCATCCTCCGCGGCCCCCGGCATCGAAGCGATGCTTGCCTTCAGGTGGGCGTAGAAGCTCCCGTCAAGCCGGCGGGTCGGCCTGGCTTCCCAGCCACCGATGACAATGCCGTCGCGGGCCCGTGTCAGCGCGACATAGAGAAGGCGGTTTTCCTCCTCGCGGCCATGTTCCCTTTCCACCTCGCGTGCGGCAGTGACGAAATCCGGCCGTACCGTGCCGGGCGCCCAATAGACGAAGCCGCTGTCAGGATCACGCACAAGCTGGTCGGAAGACGTCATCGGCTCAAGCATGTCGGGAAGAAAGACAACCGGCGCTTCCAGGCCTTTCGCACCATGGATCGTCATCACCCGTACCTCGTCGCCTGACGCGCCGTCCATGTCGCGCCGCACCTCGCCGCCGCTACCACGGAGTTCGGCGAGAAACGCCGTAAGCGACACCCCGCCACCGGCCCCGAAGCTCTGTGCAAGGGCAAGAAAATGATCGATCGTCTCGTCAACGGCGGCGCCAAGCCGGCGCCGAAACTCCTGCCTTGTTTCAGTTAGAACCGCGCTGTAGAAGCCAAACACCGAATGGCTGTCGGCCAGTCGGCGGTAGCGAAGAAGCCGGTCCGCCGCCCGTCCCACCGGATCGAGGCCCCCGGCATGCTCCATCAGCCGCGCATGCAATGTCCGCCTGCCACGTTCGTAGGCAAGCGAAAACAGCGTCTCCTCATCGAGATCGAACAGGGGGGATTTCAATAGCGCCGCAAGCTGCAGGTCATCATCGGGAAGAAGCATGACGTCGCCGAGTGCAAGCAGGTCCCTGATCTCGATCTGGTCTTCCAGCTTCATCCTGTCGGCGCCGGCGACCCTGACGCCGGCCTGCTGCAGCGCGGCAAGGACAAGCCTGTAATAGCGGTCACGCCGCCGCAGCAGGATCATCACATCGCCGGCCCGCATCACCCGTCCTGACGGCAGCCGTCTCGTGCCGATCGAGGACGCCAGCATCTCGGCAAGCCGGGTCGCCGACTGCGCGGCGGCATCCCCCGGTTCGCTGATGGCGGGCGGTGCAAAAGCCGGTGCCGCAACGGTTTCGCTTTCGTCGCGTATCACCGGCCAGATCTCGACAAAGCCGCCGGCATCCAGCCGAGCCGACCGGTGCGCCTGGAACCCAGGCATTCGTGGATCGCTGATACCGGCAAGATCGGGGACGGCGAGATTGACAAGTTCAAGCACCGGCCGTGACGAGCGGAACGACACATCAAGCGCGACTTCGCGCAACGGGGCCTGGCGCGCGGTAGCACGGTCGCGAAGGTCAATCCGGTTCTGCCCCATCACTGCCGGATCAGCACCCTGGAAGGAATAGATCGACTGCTTGAAGTCGCCAACGACAAACAGCGTCCGCGGCGCACTGTCGGCGGATTCCGTCTCGAAGAATTCATCACCAAGGCGACGCAACAGGCGCCACTGTGCCGGGCTTGTGTCCTGCGCCTCGTCGAGAAGCATGTGGCTGATCCCGTTGTCCAGCTTCCAGGCAACCCATTGCGCAGCATCTCCATCAGACAGCATGGCGCTGGTCCGCCGAACAAGATCGTCATAATCGAGCAGGCCGCGCTGCGCCTTCAGTCGTTCGTATTCGCCCTGGAACGCCCTGCCGACCCGGTATAGCGCTGTCGTCAGCTGCCGGCAGCGTTGCGCCGCCCGCGCCGACAACACCGGTACAAGCGCCGCCTGCGCCGCCTGTTGCACGACGACCACGTCTGGGAACGCATCACGGATGTCCTGGTTTGAGAGACTTCTCTCTGCAAGGGGGCGGCCGGATGTGAACAGGGCTTCGACAAGAAGGTCGATCTTTCGCGCTCGATTCTCCGCCGCCTCGCCAAGCCAGGCCGTGATCCGCGCACCACGACGAATCTGTGTCGTCTTGCCACTGGCCTCAAGCACCGTTGCGGTCGCACGAAGCCCTTCCATATCGAGCGTTGCGACGGCATCCGCCACCAGAGCCGCGGGATCTAGATCAGGATCGATACCGCGCCCATCCACGAAATGACTTTCGAGCTGCTGCAGGATCTGGCCGTCGCCGATCCGGTCTTCCTTGGCGAGAAGTTCCTTCAGGATGGTTTCGGCATTGCCTTCGCTTGTCTGCTCGGCGATCTGCGCCACCTGCAGCGCCAGGTCCGCATCGGCATGTGTCAGGACGTTGTCGCGGGCGCGGGTCTTCAGACGCTGCTGCTCGAAATCATCCGCCAGTTCCGCCTGCGGCAGAATCCCGGCTTCAATGGGAAAACGGCGAAGAACCGACTGGCAGAACGAATGCACGGTCTCGACACGCGGCCCGTCATCATTGTCCAAAATCTCCGCAAACAGGCTTCGTGCCCGGCCAAGCATGTCCTGCGAGGGAATGGCAATCCCCATCGCTGCGAGCTCGTCACGAAGCGCCGCCCCGCTGGCCACCGCCCAGTCGGCAAGCCGCGCCGAAATGCGGTTGCGCATTTCCGCCGCCGCGGCGCGGGTATAGGTAACGCACAGGATGCTGTCCGGTCTCGCGCCGTCAAGCATCAGGCGAAGCACACGGTCGGTCAGAAGCTTGGTCTTGCCGGTGCCGGCATTGGCTGAGACAAGAACCGAACTTGCCGGATCGGAGGCGGCGGCCTGACGTGCCGAGGCGTCGCGTGCCGTGGCGACATCAAATCCAGGAGCCGGTTCCGGAAAATCCCCGACCGCATCAGCCTGTCCGGCAGGAAGGCTGCTTCGGGTCTCGCCGATCCGCCATTCATCGACCCGCGCCAGATGATCGTAGCGGGGAAACGCCGCCCCGAGAGTCGGATTTGGCCGGCTGGCATAGGGCGTGCCGGCATCATCAAAAATGGCGGCCAGACTTTGCAGGCTTTCACGCGCCTCGCCGGCATCCCAGTCGGCCGGCATTACGTCGCTGCGCGTGCCGGGATCACCCCGGCGTCCCGTCAGGCGCCAATATTCCATCGCCGTTACGCCGTCAGCATCAATTCCCTCGAAACCTCCATGAGCGGCGATCACCGCTTCTGTCAGAAGCTGCGTGCGGCGCCCCTTTGCGACGTCCGAAGCACTCGGTGCGCGCCCAGTCTTATAGTCGAGAACAGCCAGCCCACCTTCGACGAACCTGTCGATGCGGTCGGCGCGCGCGGTGAAAGTCACCGGCCCTTCGGGTGCGTCGACATCGATCTGTCCTGTGACCTCCACATGGCTTTCGTGCAGCCGTTCACGCCGCCGCGACTCGGTCTCGATGAACCATGCCGCCATCGTCTCGAAGGCCGGCCACCAGAAGAACCTGACGGTGGGGACATTCCAGTAGGGATCGAACAGCCGGCGGGCCATGGCAAGCAGTTCGGCCGCCGCATTCTCGGGCAGCGGGCCGCGCGGGAACGCTTTCACGAACGCTGCCAGCGAATCATGAACAAGGTTGCCGCGAAGTGCCGCATCGATCGGGCGGTCGATATCGTCAAGCTGGCGAAGCGCCAGCACACGACGCGCATAAAGGCTGTAGGGGTCCGCTATCCAGTCGTCGATCTCGGTGGCTGAAAACTGCCGCGGACGTGCTTCAACAGGCGGGGTCGGCCGTGGTCGTGCATGCGGCGCCATGGCCGGAACCGGCGACAGGGCCGACAGACTGTCGTGAAAGCGCCGTCCGCCATCGACAGCAGCTTCGATACCCAGCGCGGCAAGGACGGCCCGCAGCCTCTGCAGCCAGCGGCTAGGCGTTGTCACCGTGTCCTCATTCCTGAGCGCCCGCGTGACGATCACCTCCGGCGCGCAGATCGCCATCCAGACGTCGTGGGCGCTGAGCCCGGTACGCCAGTTGTGCGCCTGAAGGCCCGCAGCCTCGCGCATCTCGGCATTCATCCATGGATCGATTTCCGGGCGCGGCGGCCAGTGGCCCTCATTGAAGCCGCCGAGGATCAATCTGTGCGCACTCTGCATCCGGGCTTCGACCGGGCCCAGAATGGCAAGCCTCGGATGCGTCTGCCAGGTCCGCCGCACGGTCCTTGCCGCCATCATCTGCGACAGGATCTGCGGGAAAGAACCGGTATCGGCCTCGAAACTCCCGCCATGCTCGGCAAGTGACGCCAGAAGTGCCGCAGCGGTTTCGCCATCCTCGTTGGCCCATATATGGAGTGCCCCGTCGGCAGGGTCGGCGCCGCCATTATCAAGCATGCTTCGCGATGCCATTGCCTCCGCTGACGTACCAAGGGCCCTTGCCAGTGTTGCCAGGCTTGGTGCCGCACTCGCCCAGGCCTCGATAAAGGGAGCAAGCGGCGCTGCCAGATGGCGTTCGATGAAAGTGCAAAGCGTCTCATGTCCGGCAAGGCTTGCGCGCAATCCCTTCAGGCCGGCGGGGAGCCTGTAACCGCGCAACACCGCCATCTCGAGTTCGTTCACCCGGGTCCGAAAATCTGCTGGTGCGAGTCCGCCGGCGGCAAGCGGATGTTTCAAAAGGGCTAACATCGGCACAGGCGCGAAATCTTCGGCGACCATGGCGACAAGGCATTGCAGGAATCCGCCGGCCTGACAGCTTGCCAATGGCCTTCCCGCCGAGTCATCAATGTCGATGTTCCAGCGTTGCAGCGCCGCAATTACCGCCTCTGCCAACTGCCGGTCCGGCGTGACGAGGGCGGCGGTCCGCCCCGGGGTCTCGAGCACCTCGCGCATGGCGAGGGCGATGGTTCCGGCTTCCTCGGCGCGGGTCGCACATTCGATGATTGAAAGGCCTGCCAGACTGTCACGGCCAAGATGCGGGCTTGTCTGGCCTAGACGGCGCCAGTCGGCGCTGAGTGCTGCAGGCTTGAAAGCCTCACGCATCAGGTCACGACGAAGAGCGCCGCTTTCAGGGTCGGTTCCTGGCGCCTTCCAGATCGCGACCCGTTCCGGATCCGTATCCAGCGTTTCGAGAAGAAGCGACAGCTGATGCTGCGGGTGGCCCGTGTCATGCCGGATTTGCTGCCAGTGTTCGGCGGCGGCACTGTCCAGCCCGGGAAGCACCACATGCCCATTCGGCAGCCCGGCGACGCAGGCGATAAGCTCGCGTGTCGCGGCAAATGTTCCTGTCGATCCGGCCACCACGACCAGTCCGGCTGGCGGGTCACGTCGCCATGCCTCGCAACGCAACCGGATCAGCCGGTTCCGCCTGTCTGCCGGGTCAAGGACGCCTTCCTCTTCCAGGATCGCCGGCCAGCGATCTATGAGAATTGTCAGAAGCTTCAATATGTCCTGCCAGTGGCGCGAGAACCTGTCGGGAAGCAGTTCCACGAGCTGTTCCGGCGTTGCGTCGGCATTGCAGAGCGAATCCATCAGACGCGCCAGCGATTCGGCAAGCCGGACCTTCTGCGCGGGCGCAAGTGCGGAATCGCCAATTCTGAAACCGGCAAGAAGCCGCGCCAGCCACAACTGGCGCCGCACAGGATCCATTGCCGGTGGAAGCGCCCCGCCCTCGGCCGCCATGCCCAGGATGTCTGGCGACTCCTCGTCGACATCGCCGATCGGGTCGATTCGCGGCAGCAGGCTCGCACCTGGGCCTTTGATCTCCAGGAAGGCCGCCCTAAGGGCAAGCGCGGCACGGCGGGAAGGCACCAGAACGGTCGCCGCAGCCAGGTTTTGCGGCGTTGCGGCGAGCGCGACAAGTCCTGTTGCAAGCGTCGTTGCAAACGGAATGCCGGCTGGGATCGAGTGGATGTGATCCGAGGCAGGGACCAGGTCAGTCATTCCACCAGTATAGAAGCAAAGGCGGCACGTGACGAGATCGGCAGGCGGCCTTTCAGTCAGCTCGGCGCCGCAAATGCCTCTCGCAGCGCCTCGAAAACCGGTTGCCAGCGCGCACCGCCGGACATTGAGACGTTGCGCCGGTCAGGCCCAGCCTCGGCAGATTCTGGTTCAATCGAGAGCCAAAGAGCCTGCCGCGGCAGCAGTGGACCAAGACGCGACGCCCATTCGATCAGGCAGATCGCGTCGGCGAACGCGTCCTCAATACCGAGCTCAAGCGCATCCTCGGGAGCGTCAAGACGGTAGAGGTCGAAATGCATCAGCGGCACTTCGCTGTCCGGCTCGTAGGTCTGCACGAGCGTGAAGGTCGGGCTTGGTATGTCGTCTTCCGCCGGGCACAGCGTCTGGATCACGGCTCGCGCCAGCACCGACTTGCCGGCACCAAGCGGACCGTTGAGCGCCACCACATCACCAGCCGAAAGAGAGCCCGAAAGCAAACGACCCAGCTGCTTCATGTCGGCCGGGTCGTTAATTGTCAGCTCAAGGCCGTCCATGACGTCTAGTAGCGGTACTGCTCGCTCTTGAACGGGCCCTGCTGCTCGACGCCGATATAGGATGCCTGATCAGCGTTCAGCTTTGAGAGCGTGGCTCCGACCTTGGCGAGGTGAAGTGCTGCAACCTTTTCGTCGAGGTGACGCGGCAGCGTATAGACCTTCTTCTCGTAACTTTCGCCCTCGTTCCACAGTTCCATCTGCGCCAGAACCTGGTTGGTGAAGGAAGCTGACATGACGAAGGAGGGGTGGCCAGTCGCACAGCCAAGGTTCACCAGCCGGCCCTTGGCAAGCATGATGATCCGCTTGCCGTCCGGAAATTCGACCTCGTCAACCTGCGGCTTGATCTCTGACCAGTTCATGTTCTGCAGCGACGAAACCTGAATTTCGTTATCGAAATGGCCGATGTTGCAGACGATTGCTCGGTCTTTCATATCGCGCATGTGATCCATCGTGATCACGTCGCGGTTGCCGGTGGCGGTAACGAAGATGTCGGCCTTCGGTGCAGCCTGCTCCATGGTCACCACCTCATAGCCCTCCATCGCCGCCTGCAGGGCGCAGATCGGGTCGATTTCGGTCACCATGACGCGCGCGCCACCCTGGCGCAGCGACGCAGCCGACCCCTTGCCAACGTCACCATAGCCGGCAACGACGGCAACCTTGCCGGCAAGCATCACGTCTGTCGCCCGCCGGATGCCGTCAACAAGTGATTCGCGACAGCCATAGAGGTTGTCGAATTTCGACTTTGTCACCGAGTCGTTCACATTGATGGCCGGGAACGGCAGGCCTCCAGCCTCGGCAAGCTGGTACAACCGCAGCACGCCAGTTGTCGTTTCCTCGGAAACGCCCTTGATGGCATCACGCTGACGGGTAAACCAACCCGGGCTGCTTGCAAGGCGCTTTTCAAGCTGCGCCTTAAGGTATTCCTCTTCCTCACTGGACGGATGCGCAAGGACGGTCTCGCCGGCCTCAGCGCGGGCACCAAGCAGGATGTACATTGTGGCGTCGCCGCCATCATCCAGGATCATGTTGGCGGTGCCGCCATCAGCCCAGTCGAAGGTGCGGTCAACATATTCCCAATATTCGGCCAGAGTCTCACCCTTCTTGGCAAACACCGGAACACCGGCGGCGGCGATCGCAGCAGCCGCCTGATCCTGTGTCGAATAGATATTGCAGGACGACCAGCGAACATCGGCACCAAGCGCTACCAAAGTCTCAATCAGCACAGCCGTCTGGACTGTCATGTGCAGGCAACCGGCAACACGTGCGCCGGAAAGGGGTCTTGCCGCGCCAAATTCATCACGCAACGCCATGAGGCCAGGCATCTCGGTTTCAGCAATCGAAAGCTCTTTTCGGCCCCAGTCTGCCAGGCTGAGGTCGGAAACAATGAAGTCTTCGGACATCTGAAGTCTCGTCAGGAAATAATGAAAATCGCGGACCGTATATCAGATATGGCTGGCAAGGGAAAGCATGTTGCGGCGCGGCGTTTCATCTCCCTTCCTGCAACTCCCGATGTGTTAGCTGTACGCTGTAGCCCTGCTCCCGAAGCCAGGCGGACACGCTCTCGGCAGCCCAGACCGAACGGTGCTGACCGCCAGTACAGCCGAAAGCGACGGTCAGGTTCGGTCTGCCCTCTTGCGACATGCGCGGCAACATCTCGCCCAGCATGGACTTGAAAGACCCGAGGACACCGACGGCGACACTGTCATCATTCAGAAAGTCCGCCACAACATCATCCCTGCCGTCGAGTTTCCGGAGGCTGGCGACCCAATGCGGGTTTTCGGCAAATCGCATATCAACAACGATGTCGCTGTGATCGGGGATGCGACGGCGGTACGAGAAACTGAGAAGGCGGATCTGGACCTGGAAGGACTCTGCCATGCCAAGCCGCGACACCAGAGCCTGACGCAGGTCGGAAGGCTTCGCACCGCTGGTGTCGATTTCAATATCGGCATGCGGTGCGATTTCCGTCATCCTGTCCAGATCTGCTGCGATGGCATCGGCAAGTGCGCCGGTTTCCGAAAGCGGGTGTTGGCGCCTTGTGGCATTGAACCGCCTCAGCAGGTCATCATGCGATGCGGAAAGATGAATGACTGTAAAGCTGTCGGAAAATTTCCGCCGCAGATTTCGGACCAGCGTTTCAACAGCCTCGACGGTAAAACCCGTTGTCCTGGCATCAAGACCAATGGCGAGGCTTCGCCCGCCGGTTTCCACCTCCATTGCAACCAGCGTATCAATCATTGCCAGCGGCAGGTTATCCACCGCAGCAAGCCCACAATCCTCTAGAATTTTAAGAGCTGTCGACAGCCCGGCACCGGACGCTCCGGTGACGAGGATCAGAGGTGGCGACTCAGCTTTCATGCCACGACTATAGCAATTCGCCAGCGTCGGCGACAGTGTCAGCCGGCCACCCGGGGCAAGGTCAGCGTGAATTTGGCACCATCTGCATTTTCGGCCACCAGATCACCGCCATAACCGCGGGCGATCTGCTGCGCAATTGACAGACCAAGCCCCGAATGCTCGCCAAAGGCCTCACCGGCCGGTCGCTCCGAATAGAAGCGGTTGAATATCTCCTGCAGCTTTCCGGCAGGGATGCCAGGCCCCTGGTCCTGGACAGACAGCCTCACAGGGCCGCTCTCTGCCCGCTCAAGGACAAAGGTGATGCGACTTCCTTCTGGCGCGAAGGACACCGCGTTTCCAAGCAGATTGTCCAGAATCTGGACGATGCGGCCGTCATGCACCTCGACAAGGGCGGGCGTGTCGCCAATCTCGGCGACAAGCTGGTGATGCTCGCTTGTGGTCTGTCGTGCCTCGACGAAAGACACCACAAGATCACGCAAG
>JAYYLR010000218.1:0-4533 GCA_036143955.1 Pseudomonadota bacterium
GCCCAGCGTGTTGCGGATGCAAAAACGCAGATTATGGCTGCCAAGGGTGTCAAGCCGCTCGAGCGGGCGCTGGAGAACGCCATTGAGTCCGGCAACGACACCATGGCCGAGACGATCCGCAACAAGATCGAGACCTTTGTCGTGACCCCGGTCGTGCCCAAGGAAATCACGGATATCGACGTGGCCCGCGCCTATATCGACTCCATCAGCTCGGCACGGCCCATCGCGAACTTCTTCGGCGGCGACATTCTCGAGCCGGTCTTCGACTTCCTGTATTTTCCGGTCGACTGGAACACCAACAACTTCGGCAACCAGTTTGCACCGGGCCTCTATAGCTGCGTGATGATCTGGGTGATCCTGGCGATCCTGTGCTATGTCGTCCTCAGCCGCACGCAGGCCGGCAACTGGATCTACTCCACAGGCGGCAACCTGCAGGCCGCCAAGGCGAACGGCGTGCCGACCGACCGGGTGAAGATATCGCTCTTCGTCTTCTCGGCCTTCTGCGCGACGATTTTCGCGACCTGCCAGGTGTTCGAGGTGAATACCGCCGATGCCGCCAAGGGCAATCTCAAGGAACTCGAGGCGATCGCCGCCGCCGTCATTGGCGGAATCGTGATGACAGGCGGGTTCGGCACGGTTGTGGGCATTATCGTGGGCGCCTTTATCTTCGGCCTTGCGAAAGAAGCCTTCTTCTACATTCCAGGGATCGACGGATCCTTCTACCGCGTCTTCCTCGGTCTCGTGATCATCGCCTCAGCGCTGCTCAACGAGAACATCCGCAAGCGCATTATGGGTACGCTCTGACATGGTCGGCAACGCAACAGAACCGCTTATCGAGACCAAAGGCCTGGTGAAGAAGTTCGGCTCCTTCACCGCCCTCAACGGGGTCGACCTGACCGTTTTCCCGGGCGAGGTGCATGCACTGCTTGGTGACAACGGTGCCGGCAAGTCGACGCTAATCAAGATCCTGTCGGGCGTCTTCAAGCCGACCGACGGCGAGATTTTCGTCGAGGGAAAGCCGGTTTCATTCGCCTCGCCGCGCGACGCAACCAATGCCGGCATCGGCACCGTCTATCAGGACCTTGCGCTGAATGCGCTGACGTCGGTGACGCGCAATTTCTTTCTCGGTCGCGAGATGACCCATTTTTCAAGCCCGTTCGGCTTGCTGAAAATGGGCGACATGGACCGGATTGCCACCGAGGAAATGGCCAAGATCGGCATTAATGTCGCCGATCCGAACCAGCCTGTGGGCACCATGTCGGGCGGCCAGCGCCAGACGCTCGCCATCGCGCGCGCCATTTATTTCGGCGCAAAAGTGTTGATCCTCGACGAGCCGACCTCGGCGCTCGGGCAGAAACAGCAGATGGAAGTGCTGAAAACCATCCGCAAGGTACAGAAGCTTGGCGATATCGCCATCATTCTCATCACTCACAATGAAATCCATGCGCGCCTTATCGCCGACCGGTTCACATTCCTCAGCCTCGGCGAGGTGATCGGACGTGGCACGTCAAAGGAGCTTGAAGGGGACGATATCAAGCGTTTGATGGCAGGTGGCGCAGAGATTGGAGATCTCGCCAAGGAGCTCGCCGACTAGCGCCTTCAGGGGGAGGAGGTTGAACATGGACACCGCTTTGGTCCCGGAAAGGCCGGAGACCCTCGATCAGCTGATGACACAGATCGAGCAAAAGCATGCAAGCATGCCGAAGCGGCTCCGTGAAATCGGCAATTTTGTGCTTGGGCATCCCGAGGCGATCGCCCTTTCGACCCTGGCCGAGCTGGCGGCGGAAACCGATATCGCCACTTCGGCTTTCGTACGGTTTGCGCAAACGCTCGGCTTTGACGGCTTCAGCCAGATGCAGGCTGTCTTCCGGCAGCAGGTGCGCAGCAGCTGGCCGCAATATGCGAGCAGGCTTTCCAACATGGCGGATGTCAATCCGGCAGACCATTTCGAGGCGCTGTCCGCCTCGGCCGTGGCGTCGATTAAACGTTTGTCCAACAGTGTTTCCATGGAGCATCTCAAGGCGGCCGTCTGCAAGCTGGCGGGTGCCGAGACCATCTGGTTTGCCGCCGGCGGAAGGGCCAGGCCGGTCACCGCCTACATGAAGTACATGCTGACAAAGCTCGGCATCCGAACGCAGGAGTTCCGAGAGGCCCCGTCCGAGGCAATGCGCGAGCTCAACCTGATCGGCCCGAATGATGTGCTGCTGGTCGTAAGCTTCGCGCCCTACGGGGAACTGACGGTCAAGCTGGCGCAGGAAGCTGCAAGCCGCGGCGCAGAGATCGTCAGCATAACCGATACCATGGTCAGCCCGGTGGCGCTCGACACGACCCTTCTTGTGACCGAGGAGAGCATCTTCGGGTTCCGGTCGCTCTGCGCGACGATGAACCTTGCCCAGTATCTTGCCATCGAGACCGGATTGAAGCGTGAAAAGGACGTCAGGGATGCGTGACGCGGCGCTGGATGTGATCTGTATCGGTCGTTCATCCGTGGATCTTTATGGTGGCCAGGTTGGCGGCAGGCTCGAGGATATGTCGGGCTTTTCCAAATATATCGGCGGCAGCCCGACCAATATCAGCGTAGGTTGTGCGAGGCTCGGGCTGAAATCCGCGCTGATCACCCGCGTCGGCGACGAACATATGGGCCGCTTCATCCGCGAGACACTGGACGGCGAAGGTGTCGATACAAGCCATGTGATCACGGATACGACCCGGCTGACGGCGCTGGTGATCCTCGGCATTCGCGACAGTTCCCAGTTCCCGCTGATTTTCTACCGTGAAAACTGCGCCGACATGGCGATCTCTGAAGATGATATCGATCCGGCCTTCATTGCCTCGGCAAAGGCGGTGCTCGTCACGGGAACGCATTTCAGCACCGACAAGGTTGCCGGTGCCAGCTTTGCGGCGATGCGCATGGCGCGCGAGGCAGGACGGCAGGTGGCGTTTGACATCGACTACCGGCCGAACCTGTGGGCTCTTGGCGGACATGCCGATGGTGAAAGCCGGTTTGCCGAAAGTGCTCGCGTGACGGCCCATCTCCAGACGGTATTGCCGCATTGCGACCTGATCGTCGGCACCGAAGAGGAATGGCACATCGCCGGCGGCACCACCGACACGATTGCGGCGCTGCAGGCGGCCCGCGGGCTGACCGGCGCGACGCTGGTTTGCAAGCGCGGCCCTCTCGGCTGTGTCGTCTTCGAAGGTGGCATCGAGGGCTGGGACAGAGGTGTTGCCTCGCCTGTTCGCGAGATCGAGGTGTTCAACGTTCTTGGTGCGGGCGACGGTTTCATGGCCGGGTTCCTGTCGGGGTGGCTGCGCGGCGAGCCGGCGGCGAATTGTGCGCTATATGCCAATATCTGCGGCGCGCTGGCCGTGTCGCGCCATGGCTGCGCGCCCTCATACCCGTCGCAGACCGAGTTGCGCCACATGATCGAGACCGGCAGCGAGGAATATGCCCTTCGCAGCGACAGGCGGCTTGAGCAGATCCACTGGGCGACCACCCGCCGTCGCAGGCACGACAGGTTGCTGGCCTTTGCCTTCGACCACAGAAGCCAGTTTGTCGAGATGGCCGAAGCCAGTGGCAGGACCCGGGCGGATATCGACCGGTTCAAGCTGATCGCCCTGAAAGCGGTGACAGACATGGCCGGCACGCATCACGGGGTCGGGCTTCTTGTCGATGATAATCTCGGACGCTCGGCGCTTCACGCTGCCTCCGACCATGACGTTTGGATCGGTCGCCCGATCGAACAATCCGGTATGTTCCCGCTGGCCTTCGAGGAAGGCCCGGATCTCGGCAGCCGCCTCGCCGAATGGCCGGTCAATCACTGCGTCAAGGTCTTGGCGCCCATCCGGACCGATGATCCGGACGAGCTGAATGCGTTTAATGAGCGCGAGATCGTGCGTCTCGCCGATGCCTGCAGGCGGACCGGGCATGAGTTCCTTTTTGAAATCGTCACCGGCAACAATGGCAAGGCGACGGCGCCGGACCAGGTGCTGGCCTTGATGCGGCGCTACTATGATCTCGGTGTCGCGCCCGACTGGTGGAAGCTGGAGCCGGTCGAGGATGCCGGGTTCTGGACCGCAGCCGGCGACATTGTCCGCGCAAACGACCCGCATCTTCAAGGCATCATCGTCCTCGGCAAGGAAATGCCGGAAGAAGACCTGGGAAGGGTGCTGGCCATGGCGCGCACCGAACCGCTGGTAAACGGCTTTGCCATCGGCCGCACGATTTTCAGCAAGGCGGCTCAGGCCTGGTTTGCGGGCGAGATCGACGATGCCGCCGCACAGGATATGATGACAGCTGCCTATGGCCAGCTGATCGAGGCGTGGGACAGCGCCGTCTGAGCGCCGCCACGCGAAATAGGAGGAAAACATGGCAACTGTTCGCTTGACGATGTCGCAGGCTCTGACCCGCTGGATGACCGCGCAGAGCATTGAGCAGATCGACGGCAGCATCGAGCCTGCCTTTGCCGGGGTATGGGCCATCTTCGGCCATGGCAATGTCGCCGGCCTCGGCGAGGCGCTGTACGGTGTGCG
>JAYYLR010000219.1:0-8748 GCA_036143955.1 Pseudomonadota bacterium
CGGCCTTGGCACTGTGATAGATAGCTTCGGGGTTAACCGCCGCCATCATCATCTGAGGCCCGCCCGGGTTCATGGGTCGCGGCATGATGGTGATCGGGTCGAATTTGTAATAATTGCCGTCCCAGGATACTTCCTCACGCGTCAGGAGCGCCCGCAGAACGTCCAGCGACTCGTCGAAACGCTCGCGCGTCTCGCTCATCGGGATGCCGAGCCGTTCCATCTCATAGGTGAAATTGCCACGCCCGACACCAAGCAGAAGCCGCCCTTCGGTGAAGATGTCGGCGACGACGACCTCGCCGGCGAAAACCCGCATATCGCGGATTGGCAGAATGGTGATGGCGGTAATGATCTTGATCTGCTCTGTATGCGCGGCGATCTTCACCGCAAATTGCAGCGGCGCCGGCATCATCAGGCAGTTCATGAGGTGGTGCTCGGTAATCGCAACAGCGTCGAATCCAAGGCGGTCGGCAAGCGTCGCCTGCGCCAGCATGTCCTGGTAGACCCGGTCGCCGCCATATGCCTTATCGGGGTAATCCGCCGATAGCTGAATGCTGAATTTCATTGAGCCCCCCGGCCCGCGCTCATACGCAAGACCAACATTAGAATATACGCAAACTGGCTCAACGCCAACCAGAAAGGCATTCCGCTAGGTTTGGCCTTCCACAGCCTTCATCACCCTCAGGCCACCAATGGATCCGCGCGCGACATATTCGGCGACAATCAAGGAAATCAGCCACCCGGAGATCACAGCGGTTGCAATGCCGAACCAGACGCCAAGAACCCCGAAACCGCCCCAGACTACATAGGCATAGCTGAAGAAGGCGACACCAAAGGCCTGCCTGTAAACCCCGATCCAGAAGGTCCAGATCGGCCGCTTCAGCGCCTGAAGAAAGGAATTGATGGCGAACAGCATCATGTAGATCGGCAGGATGAATCCATCGACGCGGAGGTAGCTGACACCGATCCGGATAACTTCCGGATCGGCCGTGAAAGTCCGCATCAACAATGGCGATGCGAAAAACAGTACGGGGCACGCCACCAGCATGAACATCCAGCCGAATTTCCAGCAGTCGAAAAGCGCCTGGCGAACGCGGCCATTCATGCCGGCCCCGTAATTCTGCGCAGCGATGGGCAGCAGGGCGGTTGTCAGACCGAAGACAGGCAACAGGAACAGCTGTTCGACCCGCAGCGCCACACCGTAGGCCGCGACCGCCGAGGTACCGAAACTCTTCAGATAATATTGAACAATGAAACCTGCCGACATCATCACGAACATTGTCATGGTGGTCGGCAGCATCTGTGTCGTGATAGCGCGATAGGTCGCGCTTTCAGGACGGAAACAGGCGCGTGTGACACCGGCCAGAAGGTCGGTACGGAACACCCTGTAGCCGACATAGAGCATGATGCCGCTCTGGCTGATCACGGTCGACAGCGCAATCCCGTCGAACCCCATACCGCCCCAGACACCCGGGATCCCGAACATGAGAAGCGGATTGAGGCCGATATTGGCGAAGAAGGCCGCGATCTGGCCACGCTGCATGGAAACAGTGTCACCCTGCGACTGCAGCAGCCCGTTGATACCGAACGACATTACAAAACCCGGCATGGCGAGAAGCAGCACGTGAAAATATCGCGTTCCGGCATCGCGGTAGGCACCTTCGCTCGAAACGAGCTTGATGAGCTCGGGGCCGATGAACCAGGTGGCCACCATCAACATCACGCTGATAATCGCCCCGTAGCCGATGCCCCGCGCCGCCACAAGCCGCGCCTCATCAGGTTTCTTCGCGCCGAGGGCATTGCCGACAAGCGCTGTCATCGCAGACGACAATCCAAACCCAAAAGTGATGAAAAGGAAAAAAGCCTGAAATGATATGGCGAGACCCGCCTGCGCGTCGGTCCCGATCAGACCGGCGAAAAACACGTCGACCACATTATACATCGTCGTGAAGACAAGCCCGATGGCGGCCGGAATGGCGAGCCGACGGAAATGCAGGGACAGTGATCCCTTGGTCAGGTCATAGGTTGGTGCCATCTGGACGGGGCCTCGGCCGGCGTCGGATCGTCAGTTTGGAAATTCATCGCGACGAGCCGCGGGACGGGGCAGACTATGCGCCGCCACCGTCCAAAAGTCCATCATCGTCAGCTTGCCTCATTCGGCGGGAACGCGGTCGAGTCGCTGCGCGTCGGCCTGCACGGGAAGCAGGGCTCCGGCGATGACGACAAAAACGGCAAGGATGCTCATGACGGAAAACAGTGCCGCCATTTCATAGCCTGACTGCAGGATCGCCCCGCAGATCGGCAACACGGTCGCACCAATGGTCAGATTCACCATGAATTTCACGCTCAGCACACGTGCGCGCCAGTTATCGGGCACATAGCGCGACAGGATCGTATCGGTAATCGGGATCTGCCCGAAGACGAAACACATCGCCACCAGCATCGCGAAGAAAAGCGCGTAGTCGGTGAAACGCGCCGCCAGCGCGACAAAGATCACCTGGCCGACTCCAATCGAGAAAAGCACCCATTTCGGGGCCACGCGGTCGATCAGCCACCCGACGCCGATCTGCGAAAACGAGGCCGCCGCATAGACGATCGACGCAAGAAGTCCGGTTATCGCGACCGAGGTCGACACGTTGGGAAGCGAAATCTCGAAATAGCGCGGCACGACAAAGGTCATCGCGCCGAAGATGAAACCGCCACTTGCCGTCGACAGCAGCATTGATCCAAGCGCTATCTTCCACCCGGGGGCAAAACCTGTCGCCATTTTCGACTTCGTCTTGCCGGCCGGCGCGGCTTCCTCAACCAGCGCAAGGATGAAGACAACGCCGTAGCCAATGCAGAAAAGTCCCGATGCAATGAAGCACAGGCGCCAGTCACCGACTGTCAGGAGAAGGCCGATGATCAGCGGCGCCGCGGCAACACCCATATTGCCGAAAACACCATTGATCCCGAGCCGGAACCCGATGCTGCGGTTACTCTTGATCAGCATCGCGATCCCGACAGGATGGTATATAGCGGCGAACACGCCGATAAGGCCTATGGCCGCGCCAAGTTGCCAGACGGACTGTGCGAGGCCGGCAAGGACGGCGGCGATCCCGATACCGAAATGATAGACAACCATCATCAGGGAACGCGAATAACGGTCCGCCATCTGCGCAGCCACAGGCGCCATGCCGCCGAAAAGCACGAAACCCGCTACCCCGTAGACGATGATCTCCTCGTAGCTCATCCCGAAATGCCGGCCGGCATCGTAAGCGGCCTTGGCGAAGACCAGCATGATGAAGTGATCGAGAAAATGGCTGATATTCAGCCAGATGTCCGAAATCGTCTTTGACCGGATTGCGTTTGTTACGTTCATTCAGACCTGCCTGGACAGCAATGGGTGCCATGCTGTTGCCGCACCGCAAGATTGTCTGTAGCGTCGGGTGACGCTGAAAGGAAGTCAAGCCATGGAATGTTGCGGCCCGGGGTATGCGAGCCCGAGCGAGGCGATGAAGGCCCCGCGCGAAAAAATTCTCTACACCATCGCTATCTATACCGGCACCGGTATCCAGAAGCCCGACTACCTGTGCACCATTGACGCCGATCCGGCCAGCCCGACCTATTCGAAGGTCATCCACAGGCTCGAAATGCCGGACATCGGCGACGAGCTGCACCACATGGGCTGGAATGCCTGCTCGTCATGTTTTGACGACGGTTCGATGAGCCGAAGCTACCTCATGGTGCCCGGCGTACGGTCATCAAACATCTATATTGTCGATACCGCAACCGACCCTCGTTCACCACGCCTGTTCAAGACCATCAAGGGCGCCGACATCAAATCGAAGACCGATCTGTCAGCGCCTCACACCGTGCATTGCCTCGGCTCGGAAATCATCATCTCGATGCTTGGCAACGCAAAGGGTGAGGCTCCCGGCGGCTACCTCCATCTGAACAGGGATTTCGAGATACTGGGGCGATGGGAAAATTCGATGGGCGACATCCCGTTCGGATATGATTTCTGGTATCAGCCACGCCACAACGTGATGGCGTCATCGGAATGGGCCGCCCCAAACACCTTCATGCCGGGGTTCGACCTTGAAGAGGTTGGCCACCTGAAATATGGCCGCCGGATCCATCTCTGGGATTTCGAAAAGAAGCAGCCGAAGCAGACCTTCTATCTTGGCGAGGACGGTTTGATCCCGCTTGAAGTCCGCTTCCATCATGATCCGGACAGCACCCACGGATTCTGTGGTGCCGCCCTGTCGTCAAACATCATCCACTGGTGGAAGGACGGGGCCGGCGAATGGCAGTGGGAAAAGATTATCGATGTCGACAACGAACCGCATCCGGAATGGCCGATTCCGGTCCCAGGGGTCATCACGGTCATCCTGCTGTCGATGGATGACAGGTTTCTGTATTTCTGCAACTGGCTTCACGGCGATATCCGGCAATATGACATTTCGGACCCGCATAACCCGAAACTGACCGGACAGGTCTGGATGGGCGGGCTTCTTGACAGGGCGCCCGAGGTCAACGGTCTTCAGGTTACCGGCGGCCCGCAGATGATACAGCTGTCTCTCGACGGCAAGCGGCTCTATGTCACCACCTCTCTGTTCAGCACCTGGGACAACCAGTTTTACCCGGAGATAAGGACCAATGGCGGCTGCATGCTGATGGTGAATTGCGACACCGAGAATGGCGGCATGGAAATCGATCCCGATTTCGCCGTTGATTTCGGCAAGGAACCGAATGGCCCGTCACGATGCCACGAAACCCGGTATCCGGGCGGTGACTGCACGAGCGATATCTGGCTATGACGACGGTAACGCTCGCCAATCGGGGCAATGCAACATTTGAGGTTACGGGGCGGCGGCCGCTTCTTGACGAGTTGCGCGACCAGGGTGTCGATCTCCCCTTCGGATGCCGATATGGCGGCTGTATCACCTGTGCGGCGAAGCTGATCGACGGCGAGATCGACCAGCGGTCCCAGGTAGCGTTGAACAACAGGCAGATTGCGGACGGTTATGTTATTCTGTGCGTGGCACGGGCAGTGACGGACTGTGTCCTGGAAATCGGCACTGAAAGCCACGACCGCCTGTATCGCAATCCGTTCCTCGACCCCCTGGAACCACATGAGTTGAAGGCCGACATCGCCGCCGCAAGGGAGGACTCCTGATGGGCTACATGAATCATGACGAGCCTTACAGCGAGGACTATATCAAGGACATTCTCTCTTCGGTGAAGACCATCGCGATGGTCGGCGCCAGCCCGGACAAGACGAAGTTCAGCTATGGCGTGCTGCGGGTCCTGCACGAGACGGGCTATGACATCATCCCGGTGAATCCGCGACCCGGGCTGAAAGACATCCGCGGCCTCAAGGTCTATGCGTCGCTTGCCGAAATCGACCGTCCGGTCGATATGGTCGATGTGTTCCGAAAGCCCGAGGACTTGCCGGAAATCGCGCAACAGGCCGTCGAAATCGGCGCCCGTGTCCTGTGGGGCCAGATCGGCGTGGTCAATCATGAGGCCGCGCGACTGGCCGAGGATGCCGGCCTGAAGGTGGTGCTGAACCGCTGCCCTAAGATCGAGCTGTTTCGTCCCTTCTGGAAGCCGAAACTCCATCTGGGACTCTAGGCGTTCGCCGACCCTGCCTTCCGGCCGTGGTGTCAGCGCGTGATGAAACCCTGCGAGCGCAGAAATTCCAGCATGTGCGGGCGCCCCTCGCGGCCAAGCAATCCGGCCATCTGCTCGGACCAGCCCTGCGCCTTCTGATTGTCGGTTCGCGCTGCATAATAGGCGCGCATCTCCTCGTCATAGGCGGCAATCGCCTCGGTTTCGCCAGCGGTGTGGTAGCCGTTCTCCTTCAACACCACGGACAGTGGCAGGCGCGGCTTAACCTCGGGGTCCTGATCGGGGTAGCCGAGGCACATGCCGAACACCGGATAGACCTGCTGCGGCAACTCCAGAATCTCCGTCACCCGCGCCGGATCGTTGCGAAGCGCGCCGATATAACAGATGCCGAGACCGGCCGATTCCGCGGCCACGACAAGGTTCTGCGCATAGAGCGCCGTGTCCACCGTAGCGATGATGAACTGTTCGGTCAGCCCTTCGGCAGCCTTGCCACCATGCATCTCGCAGCACCGCATTGAACGGCTCAGATCGGCACAGAAGACCAGAAACTCCGGCGCCTCCTCGACATAGCGCTGGCCACCGGCAACCTCGCGAAGAGCCCTGCGCCTTTCGTCATCCGTAACCCTGATGATTGTGACGCCCTGAAGAAAGCTGGAACTGGCCGCAGCCTGCGCGGCGCCGATCAGCCTTTCAAGAAGATCGGCGGCTATGGGTGTGTCGGTGAAGCGGCGGATGGAGCGGTGGCCATTCAGAAGATCAATCGTCGTATTCATGGGACCTTGATGTCATTGTGAGCGGGTGTGCATATCTGCTAGCCGATTTTGCGAGCGCGCACAAATGCCCAGCCTTCACGGCGCGTCGTTTTTCGCCGTTTCATAGCTGCGCTGCACTCGCTAAGGTGGTGGCTATCAATCTTGGGGAACAGGAAGTCTCGTGCTCGATGACGGTTCGACATTTCAGCAGGACGCGGACAACGCCATCACGGTGTCCGTCTGGCGAGGCGATGCCGACGGCGGCGCCTATGAAAGCTTTGCCGTGCCGAAACAGCCAAGCCAGACCGTCCTCGACGTCGTCACCTGGATTCAGCAGCAGGCCGACCCGACACTGACCTACCGCTTTGCGTGCCGCGTCGGCATGTGCGGCTCCTGCGCCATGATGGTCAATGACGAGCCGCGCTGGACCTGTCGCACCCATGTAGAGCGAGTCCTTGACAACGGGTCGATCCGGATCGCGCCGCTCCGCAACCTTCCCGTGATCAAGGATCTGGCAACGGACATGGATCCGTTTTTCGAGAAATGGGTGAAGGCCGAGGCAACGCATCACGGCTCAGCCGACCGGAATGATGATTTCGCCACCGTGCTGCCGGATGACCCGCAGCGCATCGAGGCAAGCGCCGGCATCGAATGCATCAACTGCGCGGTCTGCTATGCCGCCTGTGACACGGTTGCCGGCAACCCGGACTATCTCGGCCCGGCGGCGCTGCAACGCGCCTGGACGCTGTACAATGACTCCCGTGACGCGGGTGGCGATGCCATCCTTGATGCGGTGTCAGCAAGCGGCGGCTGCCATAACTGTCATTCGATGGGAAGCTGCACGCATTACTGCCCGAACGATCTTGATCCGATGGGTGCCATCGCCGGGCTGAAGCGGGCCACGGCGAGACGCTTCTTCGGAAGGGGGCGCGGCTGATGCTCCACCTGCGGCTCTACATGGCACAGCGGCTGTCGGCGCTTCTCATGGCACCGCTCGTGATCGGCCACATCGCCGTCATGATCTACGCCGTTCAGGGTGGTCTCAGCGCCGGCGAAATTCTCGGCCGCACGCGCGGCAGCCTGTTCTGGGCGATATTCTATGGCGGCTTCGTCGTTGCAGTGTCCGTTCATGCCGCCATCGGCCTTCGGACAATCATCTCCGAATGGACAACCCTTCGTGGTACCCTGCTGAACACGCTGTCATGGGCCATCTTCGGTTTCCTTCTTGTCATGGGGGGACGTGCCGTTCTGGCCGTCACGATGGCATGAGCATCGCCCGGGCAAGACCGGTGCGGGGCCATGCCCTGTGGTACGCGCATATCCTTCACAGGGTCTCGGGGGTGGGGCTGGCACTGTTCCTGCCGCTTCATTTCTGGGTGCTGTCGCTTGCCCTGACAGACGCCGCACGGCTCGACGGCTTCCTTGCCTTCACCGAACTCCCCTTCGTCAAGCTTGCCGAGTTCGGCCTTGTCTTCCTTCTTGCCGTCCACATGTTCGGCGGTTTGCGCCTGATGGCGCTGGAATGGCTTCCCTGGCCGGCGCCTCACAAGACGCTGGCGGCCGGCACGCTCGCCCTTTCGGCATTTCTGTCCGGCATTTTCTTCCTTCAGGCGATCTAGAGACGCGAGCGAGGTTTCCAGATGACAGCATCACTTGAACGCCATGACACCGACATCCTGATCCTCGGCTCCGGCGGTGCCGGTCTGTTCGCCGCGCTCCACGCCCAGCAGAGCGCCCCGGCAGGCACCAAAATCACCATGGCAGTCAAGGGCCTGATCGGCAAATGCGGCTGCACGCGGATGGTCCAGGGCGGCTATAATGTTGCGCTGGGTGGCGGCGATACGGTCGAACGCCATTTCATGGACACCATCAACGGCGGCAAATGGCTTCCCGACCAGGACATGGCATGGCGTCTGTGCAGTACCGCCGTCGAACGTATCCATGAGCTTGAAAACGAGGTCGGCTGCTTTTTTGACAGGAATGCCGACGGCTCGCTTCATCAGAAAGCCTTCGCCGGACAGACCGCCGACAGGACCGTTCACAAGGGCGATCTGACCGGGATCGAGATCATAAACCGCCTGATGGAACAGGTGCTGCGCCGCCCGATTGAACGGCTGCAGGAGCACCGCGCCATCGCCCTCATTCCGGGCCGGCACGGTGACGGGCTTGCCGGCGTGCTGATGATCGACATGCGCAGCGGCATTTTCAGGCTGGTCCGCGCGAAAGCGGTGCTGATGGCGACCGGCGGCGGGCCAACCATGTATCGCTATCACACCCCGTCGGGCGACAAGACGATGGACGGGCTTGCCATGGCGCTCCGGGCCGGGCTGGCGCTTCGCGACATGGAGATGGTGCAGTTCCATCCGACCGGCCTGCTGGCAGG
>JAYYLR010000220.1:0-3448 GCA_036143955.1 Pseudomonadota bacterium
GCCGCGAGGCCTTCTTTTCGACAAGCGATGTCGTGACCCTGCATGTAAGGCTGAAGCCATCGACGACGGGGCTGATCACGGCCGACGACCTGGCCCTGATGGGGCCGGGATCCGTTCTCGTCAACACCTCGCGCGCTGGGCTGATCGCGCCGGGCGCCCTGAAGGCGGCATTGGATGCCGGGCGGCCTGGACAGGCGGCGATCGATGTGTTCGACGAGGAACCGATTACCTGGACCGACGACCCGCTCGCGACGCACCCGCGGCTTGTCGCGACACCGCATATAGGTTTCGTCACCGAGGATGAGCTGGAGATCCAATTCGCCGATATATTCGATCAGGTGGTGGCATGGCGCGACGGGGCGCCGATCCACATGATCAACCCCGAGGCTTGGGATCGTCGCTGACCGTGTCTTCGCGTGCGCCCAGCCGAAGCGCCATCGCCGGCAGGGACAGGAAGATCAGCATCACCCTGACGGTGTGGTGAAAGGCGACAAAGGCAACATCGAAACCGAAGATCAGCGCCAGCAGGGTAACTTCGTAGAGGCCGCCCGGAACGAAGGCCAGCCAGGCTGTCAGGAAGCTGACGCCGGTTGCCTTGGCCACCAACACCGTTGCCAGAAGATAGGCTGTCAGGATCAGCGCCGTCGCGGCGCAGGCATCGCGAAGATAGCCAAGAAGTTCCCTGAACGGCACTTTTGCCAGCCGGGCACCGACAGCCCCGCCAATGGCGAGCTGTGCCAGTATGACGAATTCGTTGACGCGCGGCAGTTCGGCCCATCCCATCAGGTGGAACAGTGTCGATATGCCGACCGGTCCGATCAGATGCGGCATCGGAACACGTCCCCATTTTGCCAGGAACCAGCCGAACAGCCCGAGACCCACAAAGGTGACGATGTCCGTTGCCGGCAGCGAAAAGATGCTCGGCATCGTGAGCAGCGCCGTATTCGATCTATCGACCGCCTGCTGGCCTTCGATCAGGCCGAGAAGCACCGGCGTGGATACGAAGACAATCACCACCCGTACAAGGTGGAACAGCGCCACTACATAGTCGCGGTCGACCATCTCCCGTGCCATGGCGATGGCTTCGGCCTGGCCGCCGGGAACGCTGCACAGAAGCGCCAGCGGCGGTTCATAGCCTCGGGCCCGGCGCAGGAACTGATAGCCGATCACGGTCACGATGACGGTTGTCACGATCATGGTCGTGAGTGTCAGCCACCATTGGCCCGCCTGCGCCAGTACCGCCTGGTTGAAGGTGGCGCCGATCAGGACGCCGAGACCAAGGACCACCGGCTTGTGGAACCAGCGGGCGACACCGAGATGCGGGCGCAGCGGCTTGACAAGGCTGCCGCCGAACCAGACACCGAACAGGCTTCCCATAAGATAGGGAGCTGGTATGCCGAGCTGGAGACACACCCATCCGCTTGAAAGGGCGATGGCAAAGGTCACGACAAGGCAGCGCAGATCGCCTGCCAGCACCTTTTTCGCAACCGACCGCGATGCATCCGGCATGTCAGTCGAGCTCCGTGCTCGCCGTCAGGCTGAGCAGCTCCAGCCGCGCCCGCAGCGCGGCCTCGAGATGCGCGTGCATGGCGTTGGATGCGGCTTCGGCATTACCTTTCTGGATGGCGGCGTTGATGGCTTCATGCTCGGCGCGGATGGCCGTCGCCCGCTCGGGAAGGGAGTAGGCCGTGGCGCCAAGAAGCACCATCAGTCGTGACAGTCTTTCGAGGCTCTCCGACAGGAACCTGTTGCCTGCCGCCTGCAGGATGGCGTGGTGAAACTGTCGGTTGTGGCGCGCCAGCATTTCGGGCGCGGCCCCTTCGTCGATCAAAACCGCCTCGGCTTCGCAAATCGATCCGATCACCTGCCGTTCCGGCTTTGCGGCGTTCTGCGCCGCCAGCCGCGCCGCCATGGCCTCCAGCGTGCCGCGCAACTCATAAAGGCTGCGCACGTCGCGCCAGCCAAGGCGGCGGACGTGGAGCCCGTCATCGTCTCGTTCCAGAATTCCTTCCGCGCGAAGTGCCGCCAAGGCCTCGCGCAGGGGTGTGCGGCTGACCGACAGCACGTTCACAAGCTCTATTTCCTTGAGCCGCGCGCCTGGCGCAAGCGCCCCCGACTGGATGGCGGCAAGAAAGATCTGCCGAAGGCGCGCCGGCGCTGCCGAAGGCATGGGGTCCCTGAGGGCAAGCTGCCGCGTCAGTTCAGCCCAGTCGATGCTGTATGTCGTCTTGACTTCCATATCCGTCATCACGTACCTGCATACATATGTATACACAGACCGACAATCGCTTTTCGCGGCTTTGGGACATTCTTGTGATCGGCGCCGGCAATGCCGGGCTTTGTGCTGCCATAACCGCAGCCGAGGCCGGGTGCTCGGTTCTTGTCATCGAGGCGGCCGCGCGCGACATGCGTGGTGGCAACACCCGGCACACGCGAAACCTGCGGGCCATGCACGAGGCGCCGACCGACGTGCTGACGGATGCCTACAGTTTCGAGGAGTATTTTGACGATCTGATGCGGGTGACGCGCGGCATTACCAACCGGGAACTGGCGAGCCTTACCCTGGAGAAATCCGCAGAACTGACCGGCTGGCTCGGTGAGCGAGGTGTGCGGTTTCAGCCGGCCCTGTCGGGGACGCTGAATCTGGGACGCACAAACGCCTTCTTTCTGGGAGGTGGAAGGGCGCTTCTGAACAGCCTGTGTCGTCACGCCGAGGGCCTCGGTGTCGAGTTTCTTTATGAAACAGAGGTTTCCGGGATGCGCATGGAGGATGGCTATTGCGACGGTGTCGGACTTGCCGACGGGCGAACATTGCGCGCGAAGAAAGTCATCACAACGGCCGGTGGTTTCGAGGCCAACCTTGAATGGCTTGCCGAGGGCTGGGGCGATTCGGCGAAGAATTTCCTCGTCCGCGGAACGCCATACAACACCGGAACAGTCCTGCGCAGCCTTCTCAACCACGGCGCAAAGCCGGTCGGCGAGCTCGACCAGTGCCATGCCGTGGCGATCGATGCGCGGGCACCCAAGTTCGACGGTGGTATCGCAAGCCGGATCGACGGCGTGCCCTTCGGCATTGTCCTGAACCGCGATTCGGCCCGGTTCTATGACGAAGGCGAGGATTTCTGGCCAAAGCGTTATGCCATCTGGGGACGACTCGTCGCCGGGCAGCCTGACCAGATTGCCTATGCCCTGCTGGACTCGGTCGGTGTCGCCAGGTTCATGCCCTCGGTCTTCACGCCAATATGCGACGACAGCATCGAGGGGCTTGCCGAACAGCTTGGGCTTGATCCGGCCCGCGCACGCGCCGCCGTGGACGAATTTAACGCCGCCTGTCCCGACGGGCCGATCGATCAGTCGGTCCTCGACGGCAAGGCCACAAGCGGTCTGACGCCTGAAAAGACGAACTGGGCGGCGCCGATTGAAAAGCCGCCCTTCTACGGGTTCCCGC
>JAYYLR010000221.1:0-2696 GCA_036143955.1 Pseudomonadota bacterium
ATCTCGAATGGCGGCACCCGCTCTGCGACGCCTTCATCCAGGCCTGCCTTGACCATGGCATTCCATTGAACGAGGACTATAACGGCCACACTCAGGAGGGCGTGTCCTATGTTCAGCGGTCGGCGCAGCGGCGGCGCAGGATCAGCACCGCGCGCGCCTTCCTTCACCCGGTAAAGCATCGCCGGAACCTGCATGTCATCACCGACGCGCAGGCCACCCGAATCCTGATCGAAGAAAGGTGCGCCACCGGCGTCGTCTATCACCACGGCGGTCGCGGCGGCCCTGAGGTGACGCTCGGCGCGGCCCGCGAGGTGATCGTCTCAGGCGGCGCCATCAACTCGCCGCAGCTTCTGCAGCTGTCGGGGATCGGGGATTCGCAGGCGCTCGCCGACAAGGGAATAGACTGCATCCATCACCTTCCCGGTGTCGGCGCCAATCTTCGCGATCATTTCGCACCGCGCCTCAGCGCCCGCGCCAGAAACGTCACGTCGATCAACGAACTGTCGCGCGGCTGGCCGCTGGTCAAGGAGATCGGCAAATACGCGCTCGGCCGGGACTCGATCCTGTCGCTCGGACCGACCAATGTCTATTGCTTCTGGCACTCGGACGAGAAGATCCGGAACCACGATCTGCAGATGACCTTCGCACCGGCAAGCTACAAGGAAGGCGTGCAGTCACAGCTCGACGAAGAGCCGGGCTTCACCGTCGCGGCATGGCAGCAGCGGCCGGAGTCGCGCGGATGGGTCAGGCTGAAGACAGGCGATCCGTTCGACAAGCCCGAGATCAATCCGAACTATCTCGACGACGAGGTCGACAGGCAGCTTGTCGTGGCGGCAATCAGGCTGGCCCGAAAGATGATGCACGCCCCGGCGATGGCGCGGTATCTCGACCACGAGGTCTATCCCGGGATCGAGCGCGGCCAGACGGATGACGAGCTTCTGGATATCGCGCGCGAACGCGGCACCTCGACCTACCACATGATGGGAACATGCAAGATGGCGCCGGCAGGTGACAGCACCGCCGTCGTCGATCACGAGCTGCGGGTCCATGGCCTGTCGGGGCTCAGGGTGGCCGACACCTCGATCATGCCGACGATGCTCAGCGCGAATCTCAATGCCGGTGCCATCATGATCGGCGACAAGGCGGCCGACCTTGTCAGGGGGCGGACATTGCCATCGATGGAGGTCGGATGACGCTCGGCGTCGATCTCAACCGTCACGGCGGCGGCCTGCCGCCGTCATCAGCAACAGCGACACCGTGCCGGCAACGGCGAACCCGCCGACAAGCGGCGCAATCGTGTTTTCGAAATAGCCGCTGACAAGCCATGACAGCGGGAGCGAGATCAGGGTGGAAACGGCGCCGAAGATCGCCGCAGCCAGCCCGGCGACATGGCCAAGAGGTTCCATCGCAAGCGCCTGCAGATTGCCGAAGATCATGCCGATACAGAAGATGAAGCTTGTCTGCCACAGCATGAAGACCATGAAATCTGGAGTCCCGGCAAGGCCCGTCCAGGCCCACAGCACCGCAGACACCATGGTCAGCACGGTCGTGGCGATACGGGTAAGGCGGCGCATGCCGTGGCGCATGACAAGCTTCGCATTCAGCAGCGAGGCGATACCGGCGGCGATCGAGCCGAGCGCGAAATAGATCACGAACATGTCGCCGACGCCATAAATGTCCTGAAAGATCTGCCTCGAGGTGGCGAGATAGCCGATGAAGGGGCCGCCAACCAGCCCCATGATAAGCATGTAGACCACCGTCACACGTTGGCTGCAGACCTGGATCAGCCCGTCGAGAATGGTGGCTGGCTGGAACCGGCGCCGGTGCGTCGACGGCAAGGTTTCCTCGATCGCCCTGTTGAACAGGACGGCGGACGGCACCGCCACAAGAACCAGACCGGCGAAGGTGGCCTTCCAGCCACCTAGATAGATCAGCCCCTGCCCCATAAGCGGGGCAATGATCGGCGCGAGGATGAAGATCGCCATGATGATCGACATGATCCGCGCCATCGCCCGTCCCTTGTACCTGTCGCGGACGATGGCGACCGAGACGACGCGGGGCGCCGCCGCACCGAGCCCCTGAAGGAACCGCTCCGCCACCATCAGCGTCTAGCTCTCGACGACAAGCGACAAGAGGCACCCTGCGATGAAGAGACCATAACCCCAGATTACGACCGGCTTGCGGCCGAACGCGTCGGACAACGGGCCGACGACAAGCTTGCCGATGGCCGTGCCAAGGAAGAAGATCGACACCACGAGCGTTGTGTGGTTGATGTCGGCGACCCCAAGATCGCGCCACATCACACTGAGCGCCGGCAGCATGATGTCTGTCGCCAGCGCGCCTATGGACGTCAGGAGCCCCATGACGACGAGGAAGACGACCCCGGGGCCTGCCGTGTCCGATGATGTCATGATGGGCGCCTTCGAGAGTTTGCCATACGATACAGGCGAAACGCCTTTCCGGCAACGCAAGGCAGGGCTCGCGGGCTGACGGCGCCTGTCAGATTTCCGCGCAAAGCCGCAGCGCGTCGAGGATGGCACAGTGGATGTCGCGGCTTCCCGCGACATCGCCAATTCGGTAGAGATGGTAGCCGTCCCGGTCGGCAACCGGCTGCGGCCGGCCATCGCGCATGGCGTCCAGGTCGATCACGCCCCGGTTCGCCGCCGCCTCGTCAAGCTCGTAGAACAGTTCGTCAT
>JAYYLR010000222.1:0-2705 GCA_036143955.1 Pseudomonadota bacterium
ATCCCGGCGCATCCGAAACCCGTGATTGCCGAAGTCGCCGGAACCGCGACGGCGGCGGGATGCCAGCTCGTGGCAAGCTGCGACCTTGCCTTCGCTGCCGAGAGCGCCGGTTTTGCGACGCCGGGCGTGCATATCGGCCTGTTCTGTTCGACACCGATGGTCGCGCTGTCGCGGAATGTGGCGCGAAAGCATGCGATGGAAATGCTTCTGACGGGGGATCCGTGCCCGGCGCCGCGCGCCGCCGAGATCGGGCTGATCAACCGTGCCGTGCCGGATGAAGACCTGACCGCGGAAGTGATGGAGGCGGCGCGGAAGATCGCCGGGAAATCGACCGCAACCGTGGCTTTTGGCAAGCCGGCCTTCTATCGCCAGGCCGAACTGCCGCTTGGCGAGGCCTATGATTATGCGGCGGCGGTCATGGTCGAAAACATGCTTGCGCGTGATGCCGAGGAAGGCATATCGGCCTTCATCGAGAAACGCCCGCCGCGCTGGACCGACAGCTGACCGGCCTGTTGTACCGGCCGGATCCCGGGAGAGGACGAAATGGCTCTGCCGTCGCTTCTTGAAGGCCGTCTGCGGCTGCCGATTGTCGCGGCGCCGATGTTTCTTGCCTCCGGTCCCGAACTGGTTATTGCCTGCTGCCGGGCCGGCATCGTCGGCAGTTTTCCGGCCAAGAACCCGCGAACGCTGGACGGGCTCGATGAATGGCTGACCGTGATTGGTGAGGGAATCGCCTCGCCGGGTCGGCGTGCTCCGGCACCGTTTGCGGTGAATCTCATCGTTCATCGCAGCAATGATGTTGTCGAAGGCGAACTCGACCTCTGTGTCCGGCATCAGGTGCCGATAGTCATCACCTCGCTCGGCGCGGTGTCCGAGCTTGTTGATCGCGTGCATGCCTATGGCGGGCTTGTGTTCCATGACGTGATCAACCTGAGGCATGCCGGAAAGGCCATTGATGCCGGAGTCGACGGGCTGATTGCGGTGGCGGCTGGCGCCGGCGGGCATACCGGCCGTGCCAGCCCGTTCGCCCTCGTGAATGAAATCAGGCAGGTTTTCGACGGCACGCTGCTGTTGTCCGGTGCCATGGCGACCGGTGTTGATATTGCCGCCGCGCAGATGATGGGCGCCGACCTTGCCTATCTCGGAACCCGGTTCATCGGCACACGGGAATGCCGTGCCCAGGACGGCTACAAGGAGATGATTGTCGAGTCGTCGCTTTCCGACATTGTCGAGACCGACCGCGTGTCGGGCGTCAATGCTAGTTTCCTTGCGCCGAGCCTTGCCGATGCGGGGCTGCATGAGGGCAATGGCGTCACTGCGGAGTTGGAAATCGCCTCAGAGCTTGCGGACGCCCTTGATGAACAGGGTGAAAAGCGGGCCTGGCGTGACATCTGGTCTGCCGGGCAGGGGGTCGGCAGCATCAAAGATCTGCCCGGCGTTGACGAACTCGTGTCGCGTCTCGAGGCCGAGTATTACGATGCCTGCACGGCGCAGGCCGCACGGGTGGCCGCCTTTGCCGCGGGTCAGGATTTCAGCGAACGCTGAAGCTGCCGAAGCGCCGCCGACATCGGCACCTGCTTCGTTTCGTGGAAGGCTTCGTGATTGGCTTCGACGACCGCCAGGTCGTAGAGGTAATTGACCATCAGACCGCCTGCCTGCGAGATCCCCTTTTCCGACAGGTCGGCGGCGAAATTCAGCTGTTCCAGACTGGCACCGTTGCCAAGGTGAAACCGTGCGACCGGGTCGTTGGGGAGCCTGTCTTCGCGGTCGGACTCAAGGAAATATCGAAGCGCCGCGGCTTTGAATTCACGCTCGCTGTCAACAGCCTCCTCATTCCAGAACGCGTCGTCACCGGCAAGAAAAGTGCTGGCGAGTTCCGGTTCCCTGACGCGAAGCCAGCGCATCAGCCCGGGTACCGGTGACAGCGTGACGAAGCGTTTCAGCTCGGGAAACTCCTGTTTCAGTTCCTGCGCGACACGTTTGATCAGGAAATTTCCGAACGAGATGCCGGCAAGGCCGGACTGGCAGTTGGAGATCGAATAGAAGACAGCCGTACTGGCGCTGTCGCCGGAGATTGTCTCGCGGTCAATTTGCAGGATGGGGGCGATCTGGCCCGGCGTCTCGTCGGTCAGCGCCACTTCGACGAAGATCAGCGGTTCCTCGGGCATGCTGGGATGGAAAAAGGCGAAGCAGCGCCTGTCCTCCGGTGCAAGCCTTGCCCGCAAATCCTCCCATGAAGAGATCTCGTGGACCGCCTCATAGGCGATGATCTTTTCCAGAATGTTGGCAGGCGTCGACCAGTCGATCGGCTGCAGGATCAGGAAGCCCGGGTTGAACCACATTCTCAGAAGTGATTGCAGACCGCTGTCGATACGCGCCGCGTCCGGAAGCGTCGATGTCAATTTCAGGATGCGTTGCCTGAGCCGCACCAGCCTGACCGTGCCGCCGTCGGTGGCGTTGAGGCGCCTGAACAGTTCCATCCAGCGCGGTTCCGCCAGCTTCGTCAGCCGCGTCAGACCGGGGGCGTCCGGTTTTCGGGCGTAAAGGGCGGCGGCATCGGCAAGCGCGGAAGCATCGACATCGTGGTTGACCGCGATATGGGTCAGCAGATGCTGAAGCGCCTCGTCATCCATGGCTTCGATCTGGTCAAGAAGCGTTCCGGCGTAAACAAGCGAAGACACCTGGCCGGTCGCGGACAGCACGGC
>JAYYLR010000223.1:0-3881 GCA_036143955.1 Pseudomonadota bacterium
CGGCCGCTTCGGCGCGGGACACGCCGCCGGACACCGGCGCGTCGACAAAGGACAGCCCGCGTTCGGCGAGCCGCGCCGCCAGCGCCCGGCTGTCGTCGGGATGCGACGACGACATGTCGATCACCGAGGCCGTGCAGCCGTCATCCAGCAGGTGGTCCACCACGGCGCGGACCGCCGCGCCGTCGGGAAGCATGGTGATGATCACGTCGCTTCCGGCAAGATCTTCCAGCCGCTCGCTGAAACCGACATTGGCGGGAAGGGGGTCGGGGCGGACAAGGTCGTGCCCGGTGACCTGCCGTCCGTCCGCGGCGAGGTGCGGGGCCATGGCCCGGCCCATCCGGCCGAGCCCGACAAAGCCGATCCTTGTCACGATGTCGCCCTGGTCCCGTCCGCCGGCGCCGGTTCGAGTGCCGCCGCGAAGTCCCGCACCGCCTCGATGAAGGGTTTGTCGGTGGCGAAGCCCAGCCGCTCGGCGCGGGCGCTGTGGGCGCGGGTCGGCCAGCCGCTGACGATCGTCTCGATTACCGGGTCGCGCTCGAAACTCAGCTTCGACATCGCCGCCTCGCCGCCGATGGCGCGGAGCGCGTCGACCATTTCGCCGACGGTGACCGAGATTCCGGGAAGGTTCAGCCCCAGCGGCGCGCCCCACCGGTCGTCATCGACCGCCATCGCGTGCATCAGCCCGTTCACAGCGCCCTCGGGCGAATTCAGCACGACCCGAAGGTCGGTGCTGACCGGAACGTTTGCCGGATCCCCCTGAAGCGGCTCGCGGATCATGCCCGACAGGAAGCTGCTTGCCGCGGCGTTCGGCTTGCCGGGTCGCACGCTGACCGTCATCAGACGCACCGAGCGTGCCGAGATCAGGCCGCGGCGCGCCAGGTCGGCGTAGAATGTCTCCAGCATCAGCTTCTGCGCCCCGTAGCTGTTCTGCGGGGTCGGGCGGACGCTGTCGTCGATCAGGGCCGGAAGCGGCATGTCGGGCGTGCCGCCATAGATCGCCAGCGAGCTGGAGAACATCAGCATCGGCCGGTGCGGCGTGGCGGCGAGGCAGCGGCCGAGCGCCACCCCGGCGAACAGGTTGGCGTTCAGCCCGAGGTCGAGATCGGCCTCGCATTCGCCGCTGACGGCGCTGGCAAGATGGATTACAAGGTCGGCGCCGGTGAAAATCTCCGGCCGTACGGCGACCAGATCGCCGACATCGCCCTCGACCCATTCATCGCCGTCCTTCGGTTCCGCCGGGATGAATCTGTCGACCTGGACAAGCTTTTCGACGCTCACCTCCCGGCCATTGACGACGGTGTTGTTTCCGGCGGCAAGACGCGCGGCGAGAAGACGCCCGATAAATCCGTTGGCGCCCGTGATCACGATGGATGTCATTCGGCCCTCCTGCCGCTTTTCTTTCGAAAGTCTAGCCGCGGGGTACCGCGCCGCAAATGCCGCCGGTTAATTTTTTTCCGGTTTTAACGGTTCGCTAAGCTTTGGCGGATAAAACCAAGGACAAGGCGTTTATAGCTTCTTTCCATTTATTTTGTTGGTGCTAAAGTTCGGTGTGCGTTGGTCGCCGCCAATGTTTCGGGCAACCAGTCCGGTTGATGCGGGGCACTGGCGGATGAATGACACAATCAGGCGCGGCATTGATCACTGACCTCATAGCTTGCCGTGCGTCTCAAGGGAGAATTCAATGAAAAAATTCGCAATCAGCAGCGTTGCCGCAACGGCATCGCTCGTACTGGCCGGCATGGCCTCGACCGCGCAGGCGGCCGATTCGGTCAATGTGGCGTTTTTCCTGGAGTGGGCGACACCCAACCAGATTGCCAAGGTCGAAAAGGCCTATGACGAGGCGATGGGCGTTGACGTGAACTGGACCGATTTCTCGACCGGTGTCCAGATGACCGAAGCCATGCTGGCAGGCGATATCGACATTGCCTATTCGCAGGGCCTGGCGCCGTTCGTGACCGCGATCCAGCAGGGCGCGCCGCTGAAGATGGTCGGCATTGCCGTCGTCTATGAGGCCAATGACTGCTTCGTCAGCAACAAGCTCGGCATCTCCTCCTCGAACGCGTCCGAGCTCGAGGGCAAGACCGTTGCCGTTCCGCTCAACACCATGGCCGATTTCTCGTTCCGCAAGCAGATGGCGGCGCTTGACGTCGACATCGACACCATGACCATCGTCGATCAGGTTCCGGCTGACGGCGCGGTATCGCTTGCCGACGGTTCCGTCGACATGGCCTGCATCTTCGGTGGTGCTTCGGCCAAGGCGGCCGGCGAAGTCGGCACGCCGATCATGTCGACCCAGGAGAAGAGCGACGCCGGCATCGGTTCCTTCGACGTGGTCTCGGTTACCGAGTCCTTTGCTCGCGAGAACCCCGACCTTGTCCGCAGCTTCATGGAGGTGACCGCCGAGGCGAATGCCGCCTGGACCGGTTCCGACGAGCAGGTCAAGAAGGTCTCGGCTGACGCCGGTATGGACTTCGCCACCACCAAGGCGCAGATGTCCGGCTTCACCTTCCCGACTCCGGAAGAGCAGACAAGCGGCTTCTTCGGCAAGGACGGCATTGCCGCTTCGGCAGCCGAGTCGCTTGGCCTCGTCTTCAAGAAGCCCGGCGCCTGGAACGTCGACGAGAAGATCAAGAAGGTCATGACCGGCGAGTTCATCGAATAGTCGCCGTCTGACGGATAAGAAATGTGACAGGGCCCGCTCTGCGGGCCCTGTCGTCTTCACGCTCAATACAAAAAGGCGGGTGCCATGTCCGACCTGATCTGCCGCGATCTCTGCATGACGTTCCAGGACGCAACGTCCGGTGCGAGAGTCGAGGCCCTCAAGAACATCAATTTCGAACTGAAGCAGGGCGAGATCCTGACCGTCCTCGGGCCGTCCGGATGCGGCAAGACCACGCTGCTTAACATGATCGCCGGCTTCCTGGTGCCGACCAGCGGGGCGCTGACCCTCGGTGACGTCGATATCGACGGTCCCGGCGCCGAGCGCGGCATGGTGTTCCAGCAGGGCGCGCTGTTCGAATGGCTGACGGTGGCCCGAAATGTCGATTTCGGGCTTCGCATGCGCGGCGAGGACAGCGCCAGTTCGGCCGAGAAGGTCTCCAACTGGCTCGATACCGTCGGGTTGCAGGGTTTCGGCGACACGCCGACCTATCAGCTGTCCGGCGGCATGCAGCAGCGCGTGGCGCTGGCGCGCTGCCTTGTCAACGATCCGTCGCTGATCCTGATGGACGAGCCGCTCGGCGCGCTTGACGCGCTGACCCGCGAGAAGATGCAGTCGCTGATCCTCGAGCTGTGGAAGAAGACCGGCAAGACCATCATAGTCATCACCCATTCGGTGGAGGAGGCGCTCCTTCTCGGCGAACGGCTGTTCGTCATGGCGCCGCGGCCCGGCCGGATCCACCGCGAATACAACCTTCCCTTCGCCGAGATGGGGCTGACCCGCTCGCTTCGTGAGATCAAGCAGGAAGCCGAGTTCAGTTCCATCCGCGAGGAAATCCTGACCATGATCTGGGATATGGAAGAGGAGATCATGGGCAATGTTTGAGTGGCTGTCGGATAACCGCGCGACCTTCGCGCTTGTCACCATCATCGGCCTGGTCGCCGCCTTCGTGTGGTCGATCCATATCGGGTTGCGGCAGACAAGGCTTCGCGCCAAGGACGAGGTGTTCGGCGATCCCGAGCGCACGCGCGGCGGCTGGTACTGGGCGGTGTGCGGGGTGTCCGCCCTGATGCTGGTCTGGTTCTACTATTCATTGGGCGTGGCCCGTGCCGTCTTCCCGCAGGCGGCGAACGAGCTGTGCCAGGTGGCGAAGATCGACGAATCCATCGCCCCGATCAGCGCCGCCCTGCCGATCAGCTCACGCTACCTGAAATCGACAACG
>JAYYLR010000224.1:0-5983 GCA_036143955.1 Pseudomonadota bacterium
GCTTCCGGGACGAGGGCGGCATTCTGATCGGCAAAAGCATGGCCTTCAAGACCGGTGCGCGGGTCGGCGATACGATTGCGCTGACCACGGCGCGCGGTGAGGCGACAGCCTTCGGAACGCTTCCGAAGCGCCGATCCTACCGTGTTGCCGGCGTGTTCGATGTCGGCATGCATGAATATGACAGCAGCTTCGTCTTCATGCCGCTCGATGTGGCCGGTAATCTGTTCGGCATGGACTCCCGTGTGTCAGGGCTGGAAATCTACACGGCCGATCCCGAAAACATCGCCGGCGTTCGTGCGATGGTGGCCAGCGGCCTTGGCGACGGTCTCAAGGCATTCGACTGGCTGCAGCGCAACAGCACCTTCATCAACGCCCTGCGGGTCGAGCGCAATGTCATGTTCCTGATTCTGACGCTGATCATCCTCGTCGCCGCCTTCAACATCATTTCCTCGATGATCATGCTTGTCCGCTCGAAGAACGCCGACATCGCCGTCCTTCGGGCGATGGGGGCCAGCAGCGGCGCCATCATGCGGATCTTCCTGATGACCGGTGCCAGCATCGGGGTGGTCGGCACGCTTGCCGGCACCATTCTGGGTCTTCTGTTCTGCTGGAAGATCGGCTCCATCCAGGGGTTCATCGAAAGCGTCTCCGGGGCCGAACTCTTTGCCGCCGAGATCTATTTCCTGTCGACTCTTCCGGCGCGCGTCGATCCGACCGAGGTCGGGCTTGTCATTCTGATGGCTCTCGTCCTGTCCTTTCTTGCCAGCCTCTATCCGGCCTGGCGGGCCGGGCTGATCGCGCCGGCTGAGGTGCTTCGTCATGAATAGCGGCAGGAAGGCGCTTCTCGAGCTTCGTGGCGTCGGGCGCCGTTACACGCAGGGTGAAAGCGTCATCGATGTTCTGCGAGATGCCAGCCTGTCAATCCGCGGCGGTGAAATGACGGCCCTTGTTGGGCCTTCCGGATCGGGCAAATCGACATTGCTGAATATCGCCGGGCTGCTTGAGCGGCCGGATGAGGGCGAGGTTCTTGTCGACGGGACGCCAACAAGCGCGCTTGGCAGTCGGCGGCGCGGGCGTCTGCGGGCCGGCCATGTCGGTTTCGTGTTCCAGTTCCACCGTCTTCTTCCCGAATTTTCGGCAATCGAGAATGTCATGATCCCGCAGATGCTGAACGGCCTTGGCCGCGGCGAGGCGGAAACGCGGGCCGAACAGCTTCTTGGCATGGTCGGTCTTGCCAACAGGAGGGAACACCGCCCCGGCGCCATGTCGGGCGGTGAGCAGCAGCGTGTCGCCATTGCCCGCGCGGTGGCGAATGCACCTCGTGTCCTGCTGGCCGACGAGCCGACAGGAAACCTCGATCCGGAGACCGCCGCCGAGGTGTTTGGCCATCTCGAGAAGATTGTCCGTGGCACTGGCGCTGCAGCCCTGATCGTGACCCATAACGAGCGGCTGGCTGCGACGATGGACCAGCGGCTGACAATCCGGGACGGCGCTGTCATCGACCTCTGAGAGCGGCGTCACGGCAATTGCCGTCAAAAGCTGTTTGCTGCCCCAACCGCCTGCGATATCCTGAATTCCTGACCATCAAGAGGCCTCCCAGCATGGCATCGCAATTTGTGCATTTGCGTTTGCATTCAGCCTATTCCTTGGCTGAGTCAATGTTACGTATAAAGAAAATCGCGACCTTGGCCGGGGCTGATTCGCAGCCTGCCGTTGCCATCACCGACAGCCAGAACATGTTTGGCGCCCTGGAATTCTCGCAGGTCATGATGGGGGCGGGCGTTCAGCCGATTGTCGGTCTCGAATGCCTTGTCGGCGACGGGCGCGGCAATGGCGAAGTGGTGCTTCTGGCACAGAATAATGCCGGTTATGCGGCGCTCTGCAGGCTGAACTCGCAGGCGCTCTTGTCGGTCGAGGGAGGCGACGATCCGGTGATCGCGCTCGAAAGCCTCGCCGCCGAAGGTGACGGACTGATCCTGCTGACCGGCGGTGCGGAGAAGGGGTTTGTTGCACGCGCCGCCGCCGACGGTCAGACCGACCTTGTCAGGGACCGGCTTGCCGCGCTTGGCGCGGCGCTTCCCGGGCGCGTCTATATTGAGCTTCAGCGTCATGGTCTTGCCGCCGAGCAGCGTGCCGAGCCGGTCCTTCTTGACGCCGCGCTTGAGACGGATCTGCCTCTCGTGGCCACGAATGATTGCCGCTTCGAGACCCGCGAGATGGAACTTCCCCATGATGTTCTTGTCTGCATCGGGGAAGGGCGGAAGCTTGCCGAGGCGGACCGGAGGCGCTTTTCGGCGGAGCATTACTTCAAGACAGCGTCCGAAATGGCCGAACTGTTCGCCGATGTCCCGGAGGCGATCAGCAACACGATTGTCATCGCCAGGCGTTGCAGCGTCGTTTCCGAGATGCGCCAGCCGATCCTACCGCCCTTCGAGGCCGAAACCGGGCTGGGCGAGGAGGATGAGCTTCGCCGCCAGGCCGAAACCGGGCTTGAGGCACGGTTGCAGTCGCATGTCTTCGCCGGTGATATGGATGATGCCGCGCGGGATGTTGCCGCCACGCCTTACCGCGAGCGGCTGTCCTATGAACTCGGTGTCATCAACCAGATGGGGTTCCCGGGCTATTTCCTGATTGTTGCCGACTTTATCCAGTGGGCGAAGCGCCAGGATATCCCGGTCGGGCCCGGCCGCGGTTCGGGCGCCGGTTCGGTCGTTGCCTGGGCGCTGTCGATCACCGATCTCGACCCGCTTCGCTGGGGCCTGCTTTTCGAAAGATTTCTCAATCCGGAACGTATCTCGATGCCGGATTTCGATGTCGATTTCTGCCAAGATCGCCGCGACGAGGTCATCACCTATGTTCAGGAAAAATACGGCTATGACCGGGTGGCGCAGATCATCACTTTCGGCTCGCTGCAGGCGCGGGCGGCACTTCGCGATGTCGGGCGTGTGCTGGAAATGCCCTATTCGCAGGTCGACAGGATCGCCAAGCTGATCCCCAACAACCCGGCGAATCCCACAACCATCGCCAAGGCGCTGGAAAGCGAGGAGGACCTTCGCCAGCAGCGCCGCGAAGACGAGCAGGTTGCCGAGCTGATCGACACCTCGATGAAAATCGAGGGACTGTTCCGCCATGCCTCGACTCATGCCGCCGGCCTCGTGATCGGCGACCGCCCGCTCGACCAGCTTGTGCCGCTCTATCGCGATCCCCGCTCGCCGATGCCGGTGACGCAGTTCAACATGAAATGGGTGGAGGAGGCCGGTCTCGTGAAGTTCGACTTCCTCGGCCTGAAAACCCTGACCGTTCTCCATCGTGCGGTTTCATTTCTGGCCGCGCGTGGCGTCGATGTCGATCTTGCGCAGTTGCCGCTTGATGACGAAAAGACGTTCGAGATGCTGTCGGCCGGTGACACTGTCGGTATTTTCCAGCTTGAATCGGCCGGCATGCGCGATGTGCTGAAAGGGCTGAAGCCTGACCGTTTCGAGGACATCATTGCCGTTGTCGCGCTCTACCGCCCCGGGCCGATGGAGAACATCAAGCATTACGTGGCGCGAAAGCACGACCCCTCGCTTGTCACCTATATGCACCCTGCCCTGGAGCCTGTTCTGGCCGAGACCTACGGCATCATGATCTATCAGGAACAGGTGCAGCAGGCCGCGCGGAGCCTCGCCGGCTATACGCTTGGCGGTGCTGACGTGCTGCGCCGCGCCATGGGAAAGAAGATCAAGGCGGAAATGGACAGGCAGCGCCAGACCTTCATCGCCGGATCGGTCGACAACGGCATCGGCGAGGATCTGGCATCCGACGTGTTCGATCAGATTGCCGCCTTCGCTGGTTACGGATTCAACAAGTCGCACGCGGCGGCCTATGCGCTAGTCTCCTACCAGACGGCCTGGCTGAAGGCGAATTACCCGGAGGAGTTCCTTGCCGCCTCGATGGCGCTTGATGCCGGAAGCACCGACAAGCTGGCGGTGTTCCGACAGGAATGCCAGCGCTCGGAAATCCCGGTGCTGGCCCCGGACGTGAACCATTCCGGTGCGAGTTTCACTGTCGAGCCGCCGCGCAATGGCGGCAGGCCGGGAATACGCTATGCCCTTGGTGCCATTCGCAATGTCGGTGGCGAAGCGATGTCGAGGCTTGTTGCCGAGCGGCAGGAAAACGGCGCCTTCGCCGATCTGGCCGATTTCCTGAAGCGGCTGCCGCGGGAGGCTGCCAACAGGCGGCAGATTGAAAACCTCATCAGGGCCGGCGCACTTGACGGGCTTCACGGCAACCGGCGCGAACTGCTGGAGAACATCGAGGGGCTTCTTGGCTATGCCGAGGCGATGTGGCGGGATGCGCAGTCCAGCCAGGACAGCCTTTTTGGCGGCAGCGACGCGCTCGACAGTTCGGTGCGGCTTCGCCAGGTTGACGACTGGGGCGGCATGGACCGGCTTCGTGAGGAATTCGACGCTCTCGGCCTCTATCTTTCGGCGCATCCACTCGACGACTATGTTGGGCGGCTTGAACGCCTCCAGGTGACTTCGGCGGCCGAACTTCTTGAGATGATCGAAAGCCGCAACGTGAAGCCGCGCATCCATCTCGCTGGGTCGGTTACCTCCAAGCAGGTCCGGATCTCGCAGCGTGGCAACAAGTTCGCCTTTGTCCAGTTCACCGATCAGACGGGTGTCTTCGAAGTGACATTCTTCGCCGACATCCTTGCCGAGAGCCAGCAGCTTCTCGACAGTGACATGCCGGTGCTTGTCGCCGCCAACCTGCGGCTGGAGGAGAACGGGCCAAGACTGACGGCGGCGCGCGTTCAGTCGCTTGACGATGCCATCGCGGCCTGGAATGGCGGGGTCGGCGTCCTTGTCGAGGACGAGCGCCCGCTTGCGGCGCTTAAATCGCTTCTCGAGGAGGACGGGCCGGGGCAGGCCGAGGTAAAACTTAGGCTTGTCGTCGACAACCAGAATGTCAGCATCGCCATCCCCGGGCGCTACCGCCTGAGCGGCGAAGCCAGGCAATCGCTTCTCCAGCTTCCCGGCGTGTTGGCGGTACAGGACCTCTAGGGGCCCGTCGTTACAGGGCGCCGGCCTTGATTTCGGCTTGCAATATGGGCCGGGTTTCGGTACACCACGCGCAATTCACACATGCGGGCAGGCGCCCGCCGGCAGCAGCCGGCAGGGGTCGTTCCGGTGAGGGCCTTCGGGCCTTTCATTTCCCGCATGGAGGCCAAACCGGAGAACAGGAGTAATACGATGTCTCTGCCAACATTTTCCATGCGCCAGATGCTTGAGGCTGGCGTGCATTTCGGACACAGCACCCGTCGCTGGAACCCGCGAATGAAGCCGTACATCTTCGGCGAGCGGAACAAGATCCACATCCTCGACCTGCAGCAGACCGTGCCGATGCTTCATGCCGCCCTCAAGGCGCTGAGCGACGTCACCTCGCGTGGTGGCCGTGTTCTGTTTGTCGGCACCAAGCGTGCCGCCGCGGACAAGATCGCCGAGACGGCACGCAACTGCGGCCAGTATTATGTCAATCACCGCTGGCTCGGTGGCATGATGACCAACTGGGCAACCGTATCGCAGTCCATCCGCCGGCTTCGTGATCTCGAATCCCGCATGGATAGCGACGAAATCAACCAGCTGACAAAAAAAGAAGTTCTTCAGCTGACCCGTGAGCGTGACAAGCTGGAACTCACCCTCGGTGGCATCAAGGAGATGGGCGGTCTTCCGGACATGCTGTTCGTTATCGACACGAACAAGGAGGCCATCGCCGTCGAGGAAGCCAACAGGCTGAACATTCCGGTCGTTGCGATTGTCGACACGAATGCCAAGCCGGAAGGTGTTGACTACATCATTCCCGGCAATGACGACGCCATGCGCGCCATTTCCTTCTATTGTGAACTGGCACAGGCTGCCGTTCTCGACGGTCTGCAGACCGAGATGATGAGCAGTGGCGGCGACGCCGGCGAAGCCGCAGAGGCACCTGTTGAAGCAGCTGC
>JAYYLR010000225.1:0-5080 GCA_036143955.1 Pseudomonadota bacterium
GAGCTTGAGTGGCTTCCCAGGGTCGGGACGATAACGACGTCTCCGCCCCGGGCGGCCGCTATCTCGGCGCCGACCACCGTCTCGGCGGTGTAATCCCCGCCCTTGAAAATGAGGTCGGGCTGAAGAACCGTGATCAGTTCCAGTGGTGTGTCCTGACCAAAAACCGCCACGCCGTCTACGAAGGTTAACTGCGACAGCACAGCGGCGCGCTGATCCTCGTCCTGTACAGGGCGCATTTCACCCTTCAGGCGTCTCACCGATGCGTCGCTATTGAGCCCCACAACAAGCCTGTCGCAGGCCGAAGCGGCGGTCTTCAGTAGATGAATATGCCCCGGGTGTAAAAGGTCGAAACAGCCATTGGCAAAACCGATCCGGTGACCGTCCTTCCGCCAGTCCTCGCAAAGCGCAGCGATCTGATGCTGTTCAAGGCGCGGCGGAATGGCACCACCCATCGCGATGATCTCTCCCGGACAGGCCGCCGCCGTTCCCGATTTGGCCACAACGACGCCGGCGGCGATATTTGCCAGCCTGACAGCCTCGGCGTCCGCCATGCCGCCAGCAAGTGCAGCTCCAATCATGGCGATAACCGTGTCACCGGCGCCAGCAACGTCGAAAACCTCAAGTGTTTTCGCCGGATCATGTGTCCAGCTGCCATCTTCGTTCACAAGCAGCATGCCACGTGCGCTCAGTGTCACGAGGATGGATTTGATATCATGGTGCCGCGCCAGTGTGGCCGCAGCTTCAGCGACATCCTCCAGTGACTCGCTTGTCAATCCCGCCGCGTTCTGGAGCTCGCCAAGATTTGGGGTCAACATGGTCGACCCAGCATAAATTGAGAAATCGGCCAGTTTGGGGTCGGTTACCACCGGCTTTCCGGCCTTACGGGCAATATCAATCACCTGCCGCACGATATCCGGAGCAACCGCTCCTTTGGCATAGTCTGACAGCACGACGAGCTCGACCGATTGAACAGCATCTCTGAAGGTGGTCAGAAGCTGTTCGGCTGTTGTGTGACCGACCGGCGATGTGACTTCCTCATCGACACGCAGCACCTGCTGACCGTCTGCCCGGAACCTTGTCTTCGTCGTTGTCGGTCGGTCCGTATCGATGATCTGATGGAAGTCGACGGAAAGGTTCGTGCCCAGCAGCTGGGCCAATTTCCTGCCGGCGGGGTCATTGCCTGAAACAGAGAGAAGACGAACGTCGCATCCCAGTCCCGCAAGATTGCAGGCCACATTCGCGGCACCGCCAGGCATGACAGATTCCTGTGCGAGCTCAAGCACGGGGACAGGCGCTTCTGGAGACAAACGGTTCACCTTGCCGTCAACAAACCGGTCGAGCATGACGTCGCCAATTACGAGGATCGAGCGTGCCTGAAGATCCAGAATGCGGCTGGCGACTGTGGCGGCATCCATATCTGGTCAGCTCTTCTGTCTGCTGTTGTCGAGGCGAGACTGCCGGAAGCTTTTGGCGGCACCGGCGCGTTCCGACGTGTTGGCGCGCTCGACGGCAATACTGTCGGCTGCAACGTCCCTTGTTATGGTGCTGCCGGCGCCTATGATGGCGCGCGCACCAATCGAGACAGGTGCAACAAGGGCCGTGTTTGACCCTATGAAGGCACCTTCACCGATCAGCGTTTCATGCTTGCCAAAGCCGTCATAATTGCAGGTGATGGTTCCAGCGCCGACATTTGCCTCGGCTCCGATCGAGGCGTCACCAAGATAGGTGAGATGGTTGGCCTTGGCACCAGCACCAAGCGACGTCTTTTTGACCTCGACAAAATTGCCGATCTTCACGCCGTCGCCACCTTCGGTGCCGGGACGAAGTCTTGCATAAGGGCCGATGATACAGCACGACCCAAGCCGCGTGCCTTCGAGATGTGAGAAGGCCCGGATAATGGTTCCTTCACCGATATGGCATCCCTTGCCGATGATCACGTGCGGTTCGATGATGACGTCGGGCTCGATAACGGCATCGGCAGAAAGGAATACCGTTTCCGGTGCAATGAGCGTTACACCACTCTGCATGGCTGCAGTGCGCAGCCGGTCCTGCAATTCGGCCTCTGCCTTGGCGAGGTCGGCGCGGTCATTTACCCCAAGGATTTCAGCCTCTTCGATAAGGCTGTAAGTGACCTCGTGACCAGCGTCAGTTGCCATTCCAATAATGTCAGTCAGATAATATTCCTGTTTTGCATTATCGTTGGTGATGCTTGCGAGAAGGTCGAACAGCAGGGGCGTCCGTGCTGCCATTATGCCGCCGTTGCAAAGACGGATCGTGCGTTGCTTGCTGGTGGCGTCCCGATCCTCGACAATTCCCGTGATGTTTCCTTTGTCATCACGGACAACACGGCCGTAGCCGGAGGGATCTGCCGCCTCGAACGCAGCGACGGCCAATGATGCCCCGTCCTCAATGGCATGTGCCAGCGACGCGATGCTTTCAGCCGTGACGAGGGGAGTGTCTGCAAACATGACCACCGCGATGCCATCATCGGTTTCGACAGCGTCACGCGCTGCGGCGACTGCATTGCCTGTGCCGAGCTGCTGTTCCTGAATGGCAAAGGGGGCGCCATTCAGCCACGACTGTATGCTTTCCGATCCTGGTGAAAGTACGGTTACGATCCGCTTCGCGCCAGCTGCGGTCGCAGCGTCGATTGACCAGCCCAACATGGGGTGACCACCAACCTTGTGAAGCGGTTTTGCGAGAGACGATCTCATTCGAGTGCCTTTGCCCGCGGCAAGGATGATTGCTGTGAATTCCATGCGGATATATAAACGGAATGGACGCCGTTCATCAATCTGAACTATACGTTCATCATTGGAACGCGGCTTCTGCGTCATTATCGTGTTCGTTTTTATTTCGAACAAAATCCGCAGCTATCCTCCGCGTGATTTTTTTTGTAAGCAGGCTGAGCGGTTGAAGCCGTTGGTCGTCCATAGTTGGAGCAATTTCGATGTGCGGCATAGTTGGCGTTGTTGGCCTGGATGATTGTGCAGAGACCCTGTTGGATTCCCTCAAGCGTCTGGAATATCGCGGGTACGACAGCTCCGGTATCGTGACTCAAATAGGTGCGTCGTTCAGTATGACACGCGCTGTCGGCAAGTTGAGCGCATTATCGCATGCACTTCGTGAAACGCCGCTTGTGGGACGCTCCGGGATTGGACATACGCGATGGGCAACTCATGGGGGCGTTTCCGAACGAAATGCCCATCCTCACATTGCCGATCAAAAAGTGGCGATCGTCCATAACGGCATCATCGAAAACCATGTGAAGCTGCGAACGGAGCTTGAAGAGAAGGGACATAAATTCGCCAGCGAAACCGACTCTGAGGTGTTGGCACACCTGTTTCTTGCCTGTTTTAACTCCGGAATGGATGCACGGAAAGCAGGCGCCCATGTGCTTTCGCAGATCGAAGGCACATTTGCCTTTGCGGCCATGCACGTTGACCAGCCGGATGTGATGATTGTTGGACGGAATGCTTCGCCGCTGGCGATCGGGATTGGCGAGGGAACCAGCTTCGTCGGTTCCGACGCCGTTGCGCTGGCCCATCTGACCCGCAATGTTATTTACCTCAAGGACAATGACTACGCCGTCGTGACGCCCGATGGCGCCGAGGTGTTTGACGCGGACGGTAAGCCGGTCAATCGGGAAGTGGTAATCGTCGCTGCTAGCCAGGGCATGGTCGACAAAGGTGGTTACCGGCATTTCATGGAAAAGGAAATCCATGAGCAGCCTGATGCAATCGCGCACACACTTGCCGCGATGACCGGCCCCGAGGGCACGCTGTCGGCGCCTCTCTCACGCGAAGAGCTACAGTCGATCGATGGCATCGTTATGCTGGCCGCCGGGACAAGTCATTACGCGGCGATGGTGGCGCGTTACTGGATCGAAGCCCTTGCGCGGGTGCCGGTTTCCTGTGAGGTGGCATCGGAATATAGGTATCGCAAACCTGTCACTGGCGCATACAGCGCAGCTGTCGCCATTTCGCAGTCCGGTGAGAGTTTGGATACCCTCATGGCCATGCGTCATGCAGGAGAGGCCGGGCTGCAAACCATTGGTCTTGTCAATGTTCCTGAAAGCACAATTGCGCGAGAGGCCGACCTTGTCATGCCGACACGTGCGGGCCCCGAAATAGGCGTCGCCAGTACGAAGGCATTTACTGCACAGCTGACGGCACTGATCTGTTTTGCGGTTGCCCTTGCGGAGGCCAAAGGCGCGATAAACGCAGCACGTCGTGACGAGATACATTCCCTGATCCAGGGGCTTCCGTCCATGATCGGAAAGACGCTCGCACTTTTCGATGAAATCCGGCCCCTGGCACATTCACTGACAACGGCGCGCTCGGCTCTCTATCTCGGCCGTGACGTCCTGTTTCCGGTAGCTCTGGAGGGGGCATTGAAGCTCAAGGAATTGAGCTACATACATGCCGAGGGATTTGCTTCCGGTGAGATGAAGCATGGCCCGATCGCCCTCATTGAGGATGGGCTGCCTGTCATTGCGCTTCTGGCGGCGGATGAGGTGATGGGCAAAGCGGCGAGCAATCTTCAGGAGGCCAGTGCGCGCGGTGCGCGGATCATACTCGTGACCGAAGACCGTGCCGCCACAGCGGTGGATTTTGCAGACGAAATTGTCAGGGTGCCGAATGTCGACCCGCTATTGGCGCCCATTTTGCTCACAGTGCCTGTCCAGATCCTCGCCTACCTCACCGCTCTTGAGAAGGGTACCGATGTTGATCAGCAAAGGAACCTCGCAAAGTCGGTGACCGTGGAGTGATTTTGAAGAGTGCTTTTATTGAGGAAAAGTTCTCTCAATATCTATGTTTTACTGTGACCATTGGGTCGAATAATTTAATTCCAGAACAAGAATACACCGAACAACAACATCATAATTATGAACTCATTAAATCCCTTCACGATGGTGGAATGGGATATCGGAAGATTGCACAATATCTAAACGAACAAGGTATCAAGACAGTTCGAGGGAACACTTGGAAGAACACCCAAGTCTTCTCAGTTCTTAAGAGATATCACGAAAGACTAACTAGAATAAAAGACGTTAGAAAATATGACCACGGCATGGAAA
>JAYYLR010000226.1:0-4045 GCA_036143955.1 Pseudomonadota bacterium
CTCTCAACACGTTCGATGTAGTTCGGCGTTCCAGGTCCGATCCCGTATGGTGCTCCCGCCTCTGCTACAAGGCGCCACAATTCCTCGCCGCGGCTTCCGTCCTGAAGATAGAGCTCATACCCACCCTGCTTTGACCAGCCGGAACGCGCAACGACAATTGGAATGCCGTTAATCTGATGCGAACGGAAGGCAAAATAGCGTAGGTCCCTGATCCACTCGCCACACAGGTCGGAAACCACGTCCTGAGCTTTTGGGCCCTGAATGGCGAGCGGCGAAACATCGGGCTCGAATACCTGAACATCCATTCCACGGGCACCGGCGATCCCGGCGGCCCAAAGCTTGATGTCACTGTCTGCGATGGAAAGCCAGATCTCGTCCTCGGCGACCTGCAGCAGCACCGGATCGTTAATCAGCGCACCCTCGTAATTGCAGATTGGCGCATATTTGCCCTGACCGATTTTCAGCCCGTCAAGGTTTCGCGGCGTCAGATAGCGTGCCAGTGCCAGCGCATCAGGCCCCTTCAGCGCAACCTGACGTTCCACCGCGACGTCCCACATGGCGACACCGTTGATCAGCCGGTCATATTCGGCAGCCGGATCGCCATACCCGGTCGGCATATACATGTGGTTATAGACACTGGCTGCCGCGAGCCCGGCGGCACGCGTCGCCTCGAAATAGGGACTCTTGCGGACACGCGGCCCGATGGACAGGGTAATCGACATAACACCACCTCTCATCTCGCGAATGAGCGCAGTCTGCGCCCGTTCAGCAGGATTTATATTCCGGTTTCGTCACCGGGTTGCCCTGTTCAGGCAAAAAACCCCTTAACCTCTTCGACGAACAGGTCGATTTCATCCGCCCGGCAATCAAGATGTGTCACCAGACGAATATGTGGTGTGTCCAAATTGATCAGGATCCCTGAATCCCTGAGATGCGTCTGAAGCGGCGCGGACGCACCTTCGGGAAAACCGGCAAACACCATGTTGGTCTCGACCTCACCTGGATCGACTGTGACCTGCGGCAGTTCCGCAAGCATTTCGGCAAGACGAATCGCATTGGCATGATCCTCGGCGAGGCGTTCGACATGATGATCCAGCGCATAAATCCCAGCAGCGGCAAGAATGCCGATCTGGCGCATGCCACCACCCACCAGCTTGCGTACCCTGTGCGCACGGCGGATCATGTCCTTTGAGCCGGCCAGCACTGTCCCGGCAGGAGTGCCGAGACCTTTCGAAAGACACAATGAAACGGAGTCGACCTCGGACAGCATTTCAGCTGGCGCAACGCCGAGTCTGACACAGGCATTCATCAGCCTCGCCCCGTCAAAATGAACCAGGAGACCATGCTCTTTGCCTCGCCTTGCAGCAGCGTGAATCCTGTCGACGGGAACCGCCTGGCCGTGCCAGGTATTCTCAAGTGTCAGAAGCCGCGAAATCGCACAGTGCTCGTCATCCGGCTTGACCGTGCGGTCAATGTCGTCGGGATCAATACCACCGTCGTCAGCAACAGGCATCGGCGCAAACATGATGCCGCCAAGGACGGAGGCACCACCAGCTTCATCGACAAACACGTGATAGTCATTGCCGGTGAGAATTTCCTCACCACGCTGGCAGTGCGCCATCATTGCGCAGAGGTTTGCCTGCGTGCCGCTGGACAGAAGAAGCGCCGCCTCCTTGCCAAGCAATGAAGCAGCCTTTTCCTGTAAAGCGTTGACGGTTGGATCGTCTCCATAGACATCATCCCCGACTTCGGCCGCCATCATCGCGGCGCGCATACCTTCAGTTGGCCTTGTGACCGTGTCGCTGCGCATGTCCACCCGAACGGGCTTATTCGTCGTCACGCGTCCGGCATAATGCATGATCTGGCTCCCTGAACAGAAAAGTCGCTAGAATGTGCCAACGAAGACGTCATTCAGGCAACCGGTTTGTCCGCGACAAATGCCTTCAGGTCGAAATCATTGTCGGCCACCTGCTCTGGTGTTGGCGCCGTGGCGCGTTCAAGACAGGTCTTTCCGACCATGTAACCTGCCGGATCGGCAACCGCCTCGACGGCCACCAGCCCGGCATCATCAAAGCTCCAGACAGAGAACCCACCAGAACGACGCCCTTCACGCTGAACATGCGTCAGCTCACGTCCATCAGCCGGCAACACACCGGCAGACTGGAGTTTCACATCATACTGGTCGGACCAGAACCAGGGTGTCTGATGGCGCGGGAGGTCCTTGCCCATTATGGCGGCGGCAGCCCTCTCGGCTTGCTGGTGTGCATTGTGGATCGACTCAATCCTCAGCCCCGGTCCGGCGCTGCCGTCACACGCGCAATCTCCAATTGCATAGATATTGGGCTGACTCGTTTGCATGCAGGTGTCGGTCACGATGCCGTTGCCAATCACAAGGTCGGCCTGCTGTGCCAACTCGGTATTCGGCGTTACGCCAATCCCGATTACCAGAAGATCGGCATCGATCTGTCGACCATCTTCCAATGTTGCTCCCACAAACTCACCATATTGGCTCCGGATTTCTGTGAGCGCCGCCCCGGTTATGACATCGACGCCGGCATCACGGTGTCGTGTCTCGAAAAATGTCGAAACAGGCGGGCTCGCGACGCGGGCTAGCACACGCGGCGCGGCCTCGATGATGGTGACTTTCTGACCGGCCTTCGTCAGGCTGGCGGCGATTTCAAGCCCTATATATCCGCCACCAATGATGAGCGCCGAGCGCGCTGCTGCCGCGGCTGCGCGAAGGTGACGCGCATCGTCTGGGCTGCGAAGCGTGAAGACTCCGTCCATGCCTTCGGCAGAGGGTAAATCGCGGGCAGTCGCCCCGGTGGCGAGAACCAGCCTGTCAAAGGGCAGCACAGCGCCGTCGTCAAGCGTGATGACCCGCGATTCAGCGTCGATTGAAACGACCCCATGTCCAGCCATCAGGGTTACTTGGCGGTCCACATACCAGTCCGGCGCACGCAATTCGAACCTGTCATCTTCGTCATCCGAGGCGAGGATAAACGTCTTGGACAATGGTGGGCGCTCCAGCGGGAGACCGGGCAAGCGCTCGATCATCGTCAGTTCGCCAGCAAATCCATGCCGCCGGATGCAGTCGACAAAAGCGACTCCCGCATGACTGGCTCCGATGACAATCACCCGCATGACAGATACGCCTTTCGATGAAGGTGTTAATAGCAAAGCTTCCAGACTTTAGCGTGACACTTAACTGCAAATGGCGCAAAGGCGACAGCCAACGCTCACCAGACACCAATCGGGCAAAACGACAACACGAATATATTAACTTATTCACAAAATGAGGAGCTGTTAACTTCACATGAAACACAACGACACTTTTGAACCTAGGCACTCACGCCACAAAGCGTAGTGTGATGGTGGGGTAACTGGAGGCCAATAGAGGAAATGTGTCGTGTTCGTGCCCATCGCCCGCCAAATATCTATCTCTGACCAAAAGCCTTTCCCGGTTCGTACCTTCTGCGCTCTTGCATTGCTGGCCGTCATCGTTTTGGCAACGCCAGCCAACGCCACTGAACGTGAATCCGGCATCGGGCTCGGCTTCATTCAGATGCAGAAACTCTGGCAGGGCCTGGCTGAAAAACCAAGGATGACTACCTGCCGGCTTGCGACCCGGCAGACGTACAAGAAAAAACAGATTTGCGTCTATTCCGGCGCCAACCATACGCTCGTGGCGATTTACAACAGCGCCGGTGCTTACTGCAACAATGAGTTACGATGCAAGTACGACCCGGACAGATCCAAATCCGTGGCCGGGTACGTGAAGCAGTTCCGCGCGTCACAGAAATAGCGCTGGCACTCAAAAAACCATCACAACCACTGCAGCCGTGACATTTTCGCTGCCTTCAAACGAAAATTCTTGAAGATTTCGCTCAAGATTTTTATCGTCGTGGAGCTACGACAAACCTGCGTGTGCTCCAGCAATGGACGAAAAAACTCTTAGTGATTTCCTTTATACCGCTACCGACGAGCTTCGGAGCTATAGTGATTCCTTTGAATCTCGTGCGCGTGACCGCTTTGTCACCTTCGT
>JAYYLR010000227.1:0-3582 GCA_036143955.1 Pseudomonadota bacterium
CTCTTTCGACACCGGCCATTGCCACCGTCGCGCTTTACGTCTTCATGATTGCCTGGAACGAATTTCTTTTTGCTTTCATGTTTCTTGACGACGTGAAGCTTTTCACCCTGTCCAGGGGCATCGTATCTTTGGACTCCTCCGAAGTCCCACGACAGCACCTCATGGCGGGCTCGGTGATCGCCACGCTCCCGGTTCTGATGCTGTTTCTGTGGTTTGAACGTTTCCTCGTCTCCGGCCTGACGGCAGGTAGCGTGAAAGGATAAGGTATGGAAAGCCGCCTTGAAGAGGCCATCAGGGTCATAAGAATGAATGATCGCGGAGGATACACCGTGCCCACGAGCCGGTTGTATCCCTACCAATGGAACTGGGACTCAGCCTTCACCGCGCTCGGCATCTGGCATTTCAACAAATGGCGTGCCTGGCTCGAGATCATGGCCTTGCTGGACGCACAGTGGGAAGACGGAATGGTGCCTCATATCGTATTCCGGCAAAACGATCCCGACTATTTCCCGGGACCGTTGATCTGGCAGACAAACACCGAACCGCAAACAAGCGGCCATTCGCAGCCACCGGTTCTGGCAAGTGTCATCCTTCAGCTGGTACGTCTTGGCAGCGGGTATGATCTTCGCAAGGCGCGCGAGATTTTTCCGCGCCTGATGGCCTATCACCGTTGGTTTGCCTCGGCTCGTGATCCTGAAGGGACAGGTGTTATCGGCATCATCCATCCTTGGGAGTCTGGGCGTGACAACTGCCCGGATTGGGACATCGGGATGAAGGGGATCACGGTTCCAGACGATTTGATGCCGTACATGCGCCGTGATACCTCGCATGTCGACAGCGAACAGAGACCGACCCAGGACCAGTATGACCGTTTTATCACCATCGTAGAATTTGGCCGTTCGGTGGGATGGAATCATCAGGCAATTCATGCCAACGGACCGTTCCTGATGGCCGATCCGGGCGTTCAGTTCATTTTCCTTCGCGCAAACCGCGATCTGCTGGAGCTTGCAAGGCTTCTCGGCATGGACGCCAGCTATGATGAAATCCGGAGGTGGATAGACCTTGTATCTGTCGGCTGTGACTGGCTCTGGAATGACAAGGTTGGCGGTTATTGCGCGCGTGACATCCGCAGCGGCGGCTTCAGCGACGCCATCACCAACGCCTCAATGCTGAGCTTCTACGGTGACGTCGGCACGGCCGAGCAGCGTGCCAGCATGGCAGAGCATTGCCGCCGTATCCTTGCCGCCTGTCAGTACGGCATGCCGAGCTGGGATCCCGAACACCCGGATTTCGAGTCGCGGCGTTACTGGCGCGGTCCGGTCTGGGCAATCATGAACCACATGATCACGACCGGGCTTGCCGATGCCGGCGAAGAGACGCTGGCGGACCGGGTTCGGTCCGACACCAACAGGCTGATCGAAACACAGGGGATGGCGGAATATTTCGACCCCATGGACGGCACCGGCCTTGGCGGCATGGACTTTTCTTGGACCGCCGCAATCTATCTGGACCAGAGCCGCGACGGCGTTGCAGCGCTGTTGAAAGAGACCGGCTGAAGGACAGGGGCGATGGCTTCAATCCAGCTGCAGTCGATCGAAAAGTGGTTTGACGACGTTCAGGTTATCAAGGGTGTCGATCTCGACATCGCAGAGGGGGAGTTCATTGTCCTTGTCGGCCCGTCGGGGTGCGGCAAGTCCACGCTTCTGCGAATCCTTGCAGGTCTCGAGGATGCAACGCACGGATCACTGCTGATCAATGACGAGGACGTCACCGACAGGCTGCCGTCCGAGCGCGGGCTTTCCATGGTGTTCCAGTCCTACGCGCTCTATCCGCACATGAATGTGGCCGAGAATATCGGCTTCGCCCTGAAGACGGCCGGGGTCGGCAAGGCCGAGATCAACGAGAAGGTTCAGGCTGTCGCCAAGATCCTGCGACTGGAGGAGCTTCTTGAAAGACTGCCCAAACAGCTGTCCGGCGGACAGCGGCAGCGCGTCGCCATCGGCCGTGCGATCATCAGGCAGCCAAAAGGGTTTCTTTTCGACGAACCTCTGTCCAATCTCGATGCAGCGCTTCGTGTGAACATGCGGCTCGAGATTTCCCGGCTTCATCAGCAGCTTGGCATTACAACTGTCTACGTCACCCACGACCAGATCGAGGCGATGACTCTTGCCGACAGGATTGTCGTTCTGAATGAAGGCGTCATCATGCAGGCGGGCAGCCCGCGCGAGCTGTATAACCGGCCACAGAACCTCTTCGTCGCCGAGTTCATCGGGAGTCCCAAGATGAACCTGATGAAATGCGAGGTGGCAACGGGAAAGATCAGGCTACAGTCCAAGGTTCCGCAGGACAGCGGCGTCACGGCATCCGATGACAATGTGGCCTGGCTTGGCGTGAGGCCGGAAGATATCACCGTTGGTGCCGCAGACGGGGCGGCTATCAGCGGAACAGTCGCGGTATGCGAATATCTGGGATCCGAGCAGTTTGCTTTCATAGACTGCGGTTTCGAAGAGTTCGTGACCGTACGTGTTGATCCGAACCTTGAGTTTGAGAGCGGGGCAAGGGTCGGCATCAGCTTTGCTCCAGGGCGGATACATCTGTTTGATAAATCCGGAGATCGGCTGTAAACGGATACCGGTGTCTCCGGCCCTGAACCGTTAAGAGAAACGCAGTCTTGTCAGTTGAATCCGAATTGAGGAAAGCCTCGACCCTCGAGAAGCGAGGACAGGAAGCTGAAGCGATAAAGCTTTACAGCTCCTTATTGGAGCGATTCCCGAACAACAAGCGCGCTGCCGATGCCGTGATGCGTGTCCGGACAAAGTCCATCCTATCAGCCACGAAGACGGGCACGCTGACACCAGAACATCTGAAGCCGCTCATTGGCCTGTGTGAGACCGGTCATCTTCGAGAAGCTGAGTTTGCATTTGGACGTTTGATCAAGGCGTTTCCGAAGCACGCACCACTGTTAAACATCGGCGGCGTGATCTACTCGCGTCTTCAGGCGTTTGGCAATGCTGTTGATTGCTTTCGGAGATCGCTCACGCTTCAACCGGAGGTTGCTTCCACCCACTCCAATTTGGGAAATGCGCTTCTGGAGTCCGGCGATGTGGAATCGGCTGAGGAGGCATTCGAAAGGGCACTCGAAATAGCGCCTCACGACGTTTTTGCACTTAGCAATCTTGGCCGGCTTCTTGCCGCCGAAGGCCGGTTTGACGACGCAGAGGAAAAATTCAGACTTACCCTTTCAATCGCACCGGAAAATATTGAAATAATACTGAATTTTGGAAATCTTTTGATTGATATTGAACGTCTTCAGGACGCTGTTTCGATGTTGAGTGACGTATTGAAACGCCACCCGGAAGAATGGCGTGTACACAAGAGCCTTGCTGTGGCGCTTGTCCGGTCGCAGGAAAACGATGCCGCTTTGGCCCATTACCGAACGGCGCTCGAACTCAATCCTGGCGTGCCGGAAATTGAACACATGATCGACGCCTTGTCCGGAGAACAACGACCACGGGCGTCAGCCACCTATGTTGAGACTCTATTTGACGGTTTCGCCAAGAATTTCGACGAGAACCTGACTGG
>JAYYLR010000228.1:0-5368 GCA_036143955.1 Pseudomonadota bacterium
ATGATCGAGATCGGGAGCGAGCATTTCGCGCTTCGCAAGGACCGGGCCCTCGAACAGATCCACTGGGCGACCACACGGCGCCGGCGTTTTGACGAACTTCTTGCCTTCGCCTTCGACCACCGCTCACAATTCAGCGACATGGCGGCAGCCAATGGGCGGAGCGACGCCGATGTGGATCACTTCAAGACGCTTGCGCTTGCTGCTGTAACCGAACTTGCAGGCGAGCGGGGCAGGCTTGGCATACTTGTCGATGACCGCCTTGGTCGGACAGCGCTTCACGCGGCCTCTGGCCATGATATCTGGATCGGGCGTCCCATCGAACAGTCCGGTGTGTTCCCACTGGCCTTCGAAGAAGGTCCCGATCTCGGAAGCCGTCTTGCAGAATGGCCGGCCAATCACTGCGTCAAGGTGCTTGCCCCGCTTCGGACCGATGATCCGGATGACGTCGTCGCCTTTCACGAGGCTGAACTCCGTAGGCTTGCCGATGCCTGCCGTCAGACCGGGCACGAGTTCCTTCTGGAAATCATCAATGGTCGGCCGGGAAAACCCGCTGACCCTGAACAGATCCTCTCGCTGATGAAGCGGATATATGATCTGGGTGTGAACCCCGACTGGTGGAAGCTGGAACCGATAGCCGATCCGGCCTTCTGGACGGGCGCCGGCGATATCGTTCGTGAGCACGACCCGCATATTCAGGGTATCATCGTTCTTGGCAAGGACATGCCGGACGAGGAGCTTTGCACGGTCCTTGGTCTGGCGCGCCGTGAACCACTAGTGCGCGGCTTTGCGATCGGAAGAACAATTTTCAGCGCTGCTGCAAAACGTTGGTTCGCCAGCGAGATCGATGACAGGGCTGCCACCGAGATGATGGGCGGCATATACCGGGGGCTCATTGATGCCTGGGACCGGGCCGGCGAGTAGACAGGAGACAGACATGGCAACCGTTCGACTCACGATGTCACAGGCGCTGACGCGCTGGATGGCGGCTCAGAGTATAGAGCAGCTTGACGGTACATCGGCACCGGCCTTCGCCGGTGTCTGGGCCATTTTCGGTCATGGCAATGTGGCCGGGCTTGGCGAGGCGCTGTACGGTGTTCGTGACGAGCTGCCGACGTTCCGCGGCCACAATGAACAGGGCATGGCGCATGTGGCCATCGCCTATGCCAAGCAGATGCAGCGCCGCCGCATGATGGCCGTTACAACCTCGATCGGCCCCGGCGCGACGAACCTTGCGACGGCCGCCGCGCTGGCGCATGTGAACCGGCTGCCTGTGCTGCTGTTGCCGGGGGACGTGTTTGCGACCCGGGCGCCTGATCCGGTGCTGCAGCAGGTGGAAAGCTTCGCCGACGGGCTGGTGTCGGCAAATGACTGTCTTCGCCCGGTATCACGCTATTTTGATCGCATCACCCGTCCGGAACAGCTTCTTCAGGCCCTGCCGAAGGCGATGTCGGTGCTGACCGACCCGGCTGATTGCGGGCCGGTGACGCTGGGCCTGTGCCAGGATGTCCAGGCCGAGGCATGGGACTATCCGGAGAGTTTCTTCGCGCCGCGCCTGTGGTCCGTCCGCCGTGTCCGGCCGGACGAAGGTGAACTGGATCGCGCCGTTGCGGCGCTGCTGGCGGCGAGGCGTCCGCTCATCGTCTGCGGCGGCGGCGTCCGCTATTCGGGTGCGTCGCAGGCGCTGGCCGATTTCGCCGAACGAACCGGCATCCCCGTCGCCGCCACGCAGGCAGGCAAATCGGCGATGGTCGAGGGTCACGAGCTTTATGTCGGCTCGCTTGGCGTGACCGGCGCATCGGCGGCCAACAGCCTTGCCGAACAGGCCGATGTCGTGCTGTCTGTCGGAAGCAGGCTGCAGGACTTCACCACCGGATCGAATTCGCTCATCAAGGGCAAGGTCATCGCCCTGAATGTTCAGGCGCATGATCTGGTGAAACATGACGCCATGCCTCTCATGGGCGATGCCCTTGGCGGCATTGAGGCGCTCTCGCAGGCCATGGGTGCATATTCTACGGGTGATGGCTATCGTGCTGAAATCGCCAGTTCCTGGGACAGGTGGATCAAGGAGGTTGCCGATGTCTGTGACACGCCGGCAGACAGCAATGCGCTGCCGTCCGACAGTCAGGTGATCGGCGCCGTCAACCGCGCCTGCCCGCCGGAGACGATCGTTGTCGGAGCGGCAGGCTCGATGCCGGGAGAGCTTCATAAGCTGTGGCAGGTCGGAGGCGTTGACGGCTATCACATGGAATACGGGTTTTCCTGTATGGGTTACGAGGTGGCGGCCGGTATCGGTGTGGATATGGCGGCGCCCGACCGCCCGAACGTCGTGTTTGCGGGTGACGGATCCTATCTGATGCTGAACGCGGAACTGGCGACAGCGGTGATGATGGGCCGGTCGATGACGCTGATCATCACCGACAACCGCGGTTTCGGCTGCATCAACCGGCTTCAGGTCGGCACCGGCGGCGCTCCGTTCAACAACCTGTTCGCGGACTCGCAGCATGAAGTCCTCCCTGAGATCGATTTCGTGGCGCATGCCGCATCGATGGGCGCGCGGGCCTGCAAGGCCGGTTCGATTGCCGAGCTTGAGGCGCTGACGGCCGAGGCCATCAACCGCAAGGGCGTTGACGTCATCGTGATCGACACCGATCCGGGCCCGTCAACGGCTGCCGGCGGCACCTGGTGGGAAGTTGGTGTTCCGGAGGTCTCGGAGCGCGCCGAGGTGGCGTCCGCCTATCAGGGATGGCTTGACGGCAAGAAGCGTCAGCTCAGTTAGGAAAGCCTGCAGGAGAGTGCATGATGTCGAAACTTCTGGTCAGACCGAACCTTGGTGACGGTCCTGTTCATGATGTTACGCCGGAAACCGCGGAGTGGTCCTATGTCGGATTCGGGCTGCATGATCTTGCCGCCGGCGACACAGTCAACACCGACGGCACGGATGACGAAGTCTGCCTTGTCCTGCTGTCTGGAGATGCGCGGATCACCGCCGGACCACTCGATACCGGCATGCTGAAAGGGCGGGCAAGCGTCTTTGACAAGGTGGCGCCGCACGCCGTCTATGTGCCGATGAAGACGGCATGGCGGGTTGAGGCCGGTACGGATGTAGAGCTTGCGGTCTGCCGCGCGCCGGGAACCGAAGGCACGTTGCCGCCGCGGCTGATCGGTGCGGATAGCATGCCGCTCGAAACGCGGGGAACCGGAACCAATACGCGCCATGTCTGCAACATTCTTCCCGAGACCGAGCCTGCTGACAGCCTTCTTGTTGTGGAGGTGATCACACCGGCGGGCAACTGGTCCTCCTACCCACCACACAAGCATGATACCGACAATCTTCCCGAGGAATCCTACCTTGAGGAGACCTATTACCACCGGGTGAACCCGCCGCAGGGCTATGTTCTTCACCGGGTCTATGACGACAGCCGCGAGCTTGACGAAACCATGGCCGCCGAAGACCGGACGGTGGTTCTGGTGCCGCGCGGCTACCATCCCGTCGGCGCGCCGCATGGCTATGAGAGTTATTATCTCAATGTCATGGCGGGGCCGAAGCGGATATGGAAATTCCACAACGATCCGGCACATGAATGGATGCTGTCATGAACGAAATGTCTGTGAACTGGGACCAGCGTGCCGAGGAGGCTGTCGAGGCTCTGCTGAACGGGCCGGGATACTATCTGGCGGAAAGCGTTTTCTCGGCCGAGCAGGTGGCCGAGGCGAACCGGGTCATCAATGCGCATTCCGACGAGGCGCAGGCGGCCACCCATTTTCATGGTGAGCACGCCGACAAGATCCATCTTCAGCGCCGGGTCTGGAACCTTCTGAACAAGGGTCAGGTATTTGTCGACATGGTCCAGCACCCGCTGGTGATGAAGGTTTTCGGTCCGATTCTGGGTCGCCAATTCATCCTTGGGTCGTTCGCCGCAAACCGTCTTCTTCCCGGCGCGCCAGGGCAGGAGCCACATATCGACTACCCCTATTGGGACCTTCACGATCCGGACGAATTTCCGGCCGGTATCAATGCCGGTTTCCATATGAACTGCCAGTCGCTGATCAGCCTTCATGAATTCACCGCCGAGAACGGCGCGACGGCCGTCGTTCCCGGCTCCCAGACGCGCGGTGTCTACCCGTCCGCCAAGGCATTCGCCGACGAGCATATTCAGCTGTCATGCCCTCCCGGCAGCCTGCTTCTGTTTGTCGGGATGATCTGGCACTGCTCCATGCCGAACAACAGCAGGGGCGAGCGCACATCCGTCCTTGGCCAGTACCTGCCAAAGTTCGTCAAGCCGATGGAGGCCCTCGACAGGTCGGTTAGGCCTGACGTCCTTGACGCCGCCACCCCGGAACTTCGCCAGCTTCTCGGTGTCGAGCTGCGCTATCCCGAGCTTCTCGAGGAAGCCGACGCCGGCAACGCCGAAGGCCGCTCGGCCTGAGCCTCTCAATATCCCTTTGCGTGAAAGGTACGCGACTATGAAACTTCGTCTCGGGATGTCCCCCATTTCCTGGTCGAATGACGATCTTCCCCAGCTTGGCGGTGACACCCCGCTCGATGTCTGCCTGTCCGAAACCCGCGAGGCCGGGTTCGTCGGCACCGAGACCGGCGGCAAGTTCCCGAAGCAGGCGGATGCACTGGCCGGCGTGCTGGCGGACCATGATCTGGCACTTGTCTCGGGATGGTACAGCGGAACGCTGATCAATAATGATCTGGAGTCCGAACTTGACCGCATCGCCGACCAGCTGGCGCTGTTCAAGGCTGTCGGGGCATCGGTCATCGTCTATGGCGAGACCTACGAGACGGTACAGAATCGCCAGGAGCGCCCGCTTTGCAGCCGGCCGAAGCTGGAGGATTTCGATGTTGCGGCTTACGGCCGGCGCCTGACAGCGCTTGCCGAGCATTGCGCCGGCGAGGGCGTGCCGCTGACATTCCATCACCATATGGGAACGGCGGTGGAGACCGAGGCCGAACTCGACGCCGTGATGAACGCAACGGGCGAGGCTGTCGGGCTTCTTCTCGATAACGGTCATCTGGTTTTTGCCGGTGGCAACAATGCCGCCGTCATCGCGAAGCACGGCAAGCGGATCAACCATTTCCATACAAAGGACATCCGGGCCGACGTTCTTGCCGGAATAGACCGCAATGCGGAAAGCTTTCTCGACTGTGTCCTAAAAGGTGTCTTCACCGTTCCCGGTGACGGCATGATCGATTACGACGACATCATGAAGCGGCTGTTCGACGTCGGCTATGAAGGCTGGGTCATCATCGAGGCCGAGCAGGACCCGGCAAAGGCAAACCCGCTGGAATATGCGAAGATGGGCTACAGCAAGCTTCATCAGGCGCTCCACGATGTCGGGTACAGCCTCGCGTGATGGATGT
>JAYYLR010000229.1:0-4773 GCA_036143955.1 Pseudomonadota bacterium
GTTCTCGGGCTGCCGGTGAACTGTATCACCCACAAGGAACGGGTCTGGCTGGCGGTTGCCATCTACCACCGGTATGTCGGCCGTAAGACCAACAAGTCGCGGCCGCATGAATTGTCATTCATTCTGAGCCGCCGCCGCCGCGCCGAGGCGACCACCATCGGCCTCGGCCTTCGGTTTGCTCTGACATTTTCCGGCGGCACGGCGAACAGTCTGGAGAAGCTGCGTTTCACCAATGACGGAAGGCGGCTGACCCTGCATGTGGACCCAAGCTGCGCAGCACTTGTCGACAGCCACACGATGCGAAGGTTCCAACAGCTGGCGCAGAGCGCGAATCTTATTCCTGAGATACAAGGCGGCTGATTGCGGCGTCTATGGCTAGCCGCTGCCAGAGCTGCTATTTTTGAAGGGGGACCGAGAAGAATTGTGATCCCCCGTTACCACAGCGAGCCTGAGATGACCGCCCCGAAAGACCTTCACCCCATAACCGAGCCGGAAATGCTAGCAGAGGTTGGCCGCATGCTTGATGACGGCCTCCTCGCGGTTGACGGCGCGGGCACCGTCATGTCGGCGAACAGCGCTGCCGTCCGTTTCCTTGGTGAGGGGTTGGTCGGCAAGCCGTTGTTCGACGTGATTCCGAGCCAGGATGTCCTCGATGTGGTGGAGGGCCGCGATCAGGAACGCATGCTGGTCTTTTCCCCGCAATCCAGCGTGAAGATGGAATTCAATGTTCGGGTCAGGCGGACGGATGACGGCATGATCCTCGTTCTGCTTCTCGACATGACGCTGCAGCGCAACCTCGAGAAGGTCAGGCGCGATTTTGTGGCAAATGTCAGCCACGAGCTGCGCTCGCCACTGACAAGCCTTGCCGGCTTCATCGAGACCATACTTGTCAATGAAGTCAGGGACTGGCCGACCCAGCAGCGGTTCCTGCGGATCATGGAAGAGGAAGCAAGCCGGATGTCGCGCCTGATTGACGACCTCCTGTCGCTGTCCCGTGTCGAGGTCGACGAGCATATCATTCCCGATGAGACGGTACCGCTTCTTGAGGTGGTCAAATCGGTGATTGCCAGCCTCGAGACCCGTGCCGCACGTCGGAACATGAAGATATCCCTCATCGACAGACGGCCGGACGAGGCGCGGCGTCTTGTCATGGTCGGCTTTGCTGACGAAATCAACGAGGTGTTCCACAATCTTATTGAAAATGCGATCAAATACGGCTTTGAAGGTACCGACATCCGCGTCAATGTGAATCTTGTTGACGCCGGAAAGGTCGTCATTTCGGTCACCAATAGCGGCGAGATGATTGCCGAAAACCATCTCAGTCGCCTGACCGAGCGGTTCTACCGTGTCGACAAGGCGCGGTCGCGGCAGATCGGCGGCACCGGGCTTGGACTCGCGATCGTCAAGCATATCGTGAACCGGCATCGCGGCGCCATGGACGTGACGAGCTCGCAGGACGGGGTCACGTCTTTCACAGTTACACTGCCGGTGATGGCCGAATAATGAAGAGTCACAAAAATGTAATTATGGTGTGGCATTCCAAGCCCGACAACGCTGGTGAAGGAAGAAGAGGCTAGATGTCCATTCGCATTCTTGTCGCTGACGATGAACCAAACCAGCTGGAGCTGCTGACCTATAACCTCACCCAGGCAGACTTTGAAGTCATCCGGGCCGAGGACGGTCAGCAGGCGCTCGACATGATCGACGAACATCGTCCCGATCTCGTGATCATCGACTGGATGATGCCGCATATGTCCGGAATTGATGTCTGCCGTACCCTGCGGTCACGGAGCGAGACCAAACGCCTTCCGATCATCATCCTCAGTGCCCGCGGCGAGGAAGGGGACCGTACCCTTGGGCTCGATATCGGCGCTGACGACTATATTTCGAAACCCTTTTCCCCGCGCGAGATGATCAGCCGTGTTCGTGCGCTGCTGCGGCGCGCGCATCCGGCACTCGCCGACGAAATCCTGGAATTTCAGGATCTGAGTTTCAACCAGACAACGATGGAAATCACCCGCGGCGGGCATCTCGTGTCGCTCGGCCCGAAAGAAAGCAAGCTTCTGGCCATTCTGATGGAGCGCCCGGGCCGGGTGTTCAGCCGGGCGCAGCTTCTTGACCTTGTTTGGGGCCACGGCGTCTTTGTCGAGGAGCGCACCGTGGACGTGCACATATCGCGTCTCAGAAAAGCCATCAACGGTCTGCAGAGCGATGGTGGCAAGGCAGCGAACCTGATCCATTCGGTTCGGGGAAGCGGATACGCCCTTCGCATGCCGATGCAGGCACGATAGCTGACCTTCCTGCGGCAGGATGCCGTCGAACAGGTCGATCACCGGGAGCACCCCATGACTGCTGACATGATACCAGCTTCGGCACATTTCGTGCCGCTTACCGCGATCCTGGCGGATTATGGCGGCGAGATTGGCGCCTATATCCGCGGCACTGGTAGCCGGGACAATGTCGTGACGATGCCGGTTGAGATGGAGGTCGCCGGGAAGGGTGGGCGCAGGTTTTTTGTCGCTGTCGCCGTGACCTGGAATTTCGACAGTGCGGAGCCGCTGCAGGACGCCGCGGCCGAAGAATGTCCTAAGGGACATGAATGCCTGTTCGCCTGGGTGCCGGCCCATCTGTTCGGCAAGGAGGATTTCGGGATCTACATCGATGACATCGGCGTCGGCGACAATCTGCAGAACGGCCTTGTTGCCGAAATCATCGAAAAGGCGAAAATCGAAGAGGCGGTCAGCGACGGGAATTCATGATTTTGCGCTGCCGCGCTGCCCGGCGCACCGCTTCGAGCAATAGCGGACCTGTTCCCAGTCACGCTCCCACTTCTTGCGCCAGGTGAAAGGCCTACCGCAGGTGACGCAGATTTTGCTGGGGAGGTCCCTCTTTTGTAACCTTTTTGTCATATTAGCATCGTACCCGTTTACGGTGTGAAATGCGCACAGGTGTGCCGGATGACAAGTCCTCGCAACGTTCTTTTCCTATGCACGGGAAATTCGGCCCGATCAATTCTTGCCGAGGCGATTCTGCGCCATCACGGCGGCGTCCGCTATCGGGCCTTTTCCGCCGGATCGATGCCTGCGGGAACGCCGAACCCGGCCGCCATCGCAACGCTTGAGGCTCATGGGCTCGATCATTCCTTCGCGCGGTCGAAGAGCTGGGATGAATTTGCCGGAGATGCGGCCGCTCCGATGGATCTTGTCGTCACTGTCTGTGCGAATGCCGCCGGCGAGGTCTGCCCGGTCTGGCCCGGGCACCCTTACACCGTGCATTGGGGTGTCGAGGACCCCGCCGCGGTCGTTGGAAGCCGGCAGGATGTCATGGCTGCCTTTTCCGTCACCTATGACCAGATGAAGGCGCGGGTCGATGCCCTTCTTGCCCTCGGGGAGGCACCGCTGGCAGATTTGATGCCGAAGATACGCGAAATCGGGAAATTGCCATGATCAGCGAAGGAATCGTCCGCAAGCTAGTTGCCGAATTCGGCGGAACGATGACCCTTCTGGCGACCGTCATCGGCTCCGGCATCATGGCCGAACGGCTTGCCGACGGAAATATGGCCATCGCCCTTCTTGGCAACACCATACCCACCGGCGCCATCCTTTTTGTCCTGATCACGATCCTTGGCCCGGTTTCAGGCGCGCACTTCAACCCGGCGGTGACGCTTGCCTTCGCTGTCAGGCGCGAGATCGGGCACAGGCTGGCGATATTGTTCGTGATGGCCCAGGTCATGGGAGGTCTGTGCGGCGCGATGCTGGCACATGTCATGTTCGAAATGCCGGTGCTGCAGCTGTCGCAGAACATCCGCACCGGCCCGGCGCTGTGGACATCCGAGTTCGTCGCCACCTTCGGGTTGCTGACGGTGATCTTTGGTGGGCTTCGGTGGCGGCCTGACGCCATACCGACGCTTGTCGGCCTCTATATCACCGCTGCCTACTGGTTCACGTCTTCGACAAGCTTCGCCAATCCGGCGGTGACCATCGCACGGAGCTTCACCGACAGCTTTTCGGGAATTCTGCCGTCGCACGCGCCGGGTTTCATCCTTGCGCAGCTTGCTGCCGCGCTTGTCGCGCCGCTGTGCCTCGGCTGGCTTTTCGCGGACCCCGAAAAGAGCTGACAGCGGCCCTTGTCATGGATGACAAGCCGTGGCGCCTTCTCTATGCTCCGGCCGAAATGGAGGAGTGAATTGACCCAGCACCCGCTACATACCTACGACAAGGCTGCCATCGCTCGTTCGGTCGCGCGCATGCTGATCGAGATCAAAGCGGTGCTGTTTCGCGCCGACGATCCCTTCACGCTGACTTCGGGCATGAAAAGCCCGGTCTATATCGACTGCCGCAAGATAATCGCATTCCCTAGAATGCGGGCGCAGATGATGGATTACGGCCGTACCGTGATCATGAACGACATAGGCTATGAAAGCCTTGACGCGGTTGCAGGCGGCGAGACGGCCGGCATTCCCTTTGCCGCGTGGCTGGCCGAGCGAACCGGCCTGCCGATGCACTACGTTCGCAAGAAGCCGAAGGGCTTTGGCCGCGACGCACGGATCGAGGGCGATATCCGGGATGGCCAGCGCGTGCTGCTTGTCGAGGACCTGACAACCGATGGCGGCAGCAAGCTGAGCTTTGTCGAAGCCATCCGGACAGCCGGTGCCGAGGTGGAGCATACTTTCGTGATCTTCTATTACGACATCTTCAAGGACACGCCGGAGAAGCTGGCCGCCGACGGGATCAGTCTGCATTATCTGTCGACCTGGTGGGATGTGCTGGCGGC
>JAYYLR010000230.1:0-2572 GCA_036143955.1 Pseudomonadota bacterium
GGAGCATTAACATGTTGCACCGCCTGATCGCGCTTGTGGCAGTCGCCTTTTTCATCGCCGCGTGCGAAACCGCATCGCAGACCACGACAGACAGCAGCGGCGAGTCGAGCTCCTCGACCGCGGCTTCTTCGGCATCGACCTCGTCCAGCGCCGGCTCGTCCGGCTCCTCTGGATCTTCGTCGAGCAGCTCCAGCAGCTCTGGCGGTTCTGCGAGCAGCAGCTCCTCGTCGGGCATCACCGACAAGGCTTCCGCCGAAGACGCCCTCGCGGCGATCGGCAACACTGTCTTCTTCGATTATGACAGCTCGGCCCTGAGCGCCGATGCCGAAGGCACCCTGATGCGTCAGGCTGCATTCCTGAACGCCAATCCGGCGCTGACGGTGACCCTTGAAGGCCATTGCGACGAGCGCGGCACGCGCGAATACAACCTTGCCCTTGGCGAGCGCCGCGGTTCCGCCGCCCGTGACTTCCTGCTGGCGCAGGGGGTTGATTCGGCCCGTATCCGTGTCGTCTCCTACGGCAAGGAACGTCCGGCAGCCGCCGGCTCGAACGAAAGTTCCTGGGCGAAGAACCGCCGCGCCGCAACGGTCATCAACTAGGTGCATATACCGGCATTCCTGATGCTGGTTACCTAATGTGTGGAAAGAGGGGCTTCGCGCTCCTCTTTTTTTGCCAAATTTGTGCCGCAAAGCCGGGATAGTCAGGTTTCTGGCAAGTTAGTCCCGCGGACGAAAGGTCGCCCCATGCAGGCTCGTCAGTTCCTCATTCCCGTTGCGGTCATTGCTGCGCTCGCCGCCGGCCATGCCGTTGCCCAGGAAACACGCCCCGGCGCGGCCACGAAAACCGTGGTCACGCAGGCTGCCGAACCGGCAACGCCAAACGCATCAGTGCTGCTGACACGGCAGAGCCAGCGGATCGAGATGCTGGAAACCGATCTTCGTGACATGCGGGGGCTCGTTGAAACCGATCTTCGCAATCTGAAGATGCAAATCACCCAGATCAGCAATAACGCGACAAGCGGTGAAACAGCGACGACGGCGGAAATCCGAGACCTTCGCGACCAGGTGGAACGGCTTGCCGATGCAGTTGCGATGGCGAGCCGCCGCATGGAGCGGACGCTGGAAATCACATCCGACATGGAATTCCGTCTTCTGCGGATGGAAAAGCGCCTTCAGACGCTGATGAATCTCGGTGGTGACGAGCTGGCGAGGGCGGCTGTCGAGGATGACACCATTCCGGCCGGTGACAGCCCCGAAGTGTCGATGAAGAAGGATGCCGACACCGGCGAGGTGACCTGGCAGATGAGCGCGACAAAGCTGAATGAACAGCTGAACACGGCAGACGAAACGGCGCCGCAGGCGACCGACCTGGCGAACCTTGCCACCGCACCTGCCGGCGCGGACGCAGCGCAGCCGGCACCTGCGCAACCGGAGACCGTGTCGCCGGCACAGTCGGCAACACCGGTTGTTACCCCGCCAAAGCCGGAAGTCCTTCCCGATGCATCGCCGGAGGAGCAGTATAATTTCGCTCTGCAGCGCGCGATGCAGAATGATCTTGAGACGGCAGAGGCCGCTTTCGCCGAATTCCGCACCTTCAATGCCGGTCACGCCCGCGAGGCAGATTCGCTGTTCTGGCTAGGGCGCATCCAGTTCCTGCGCGGACAGTTCGAGCAGGCAGCATTGACATTCTCGGAATTCAGCCGCGCCTATCCGGAGGATGCACGCCTCAACGACACCACCATCTGGGTCGCCGAGTCGGTGTCGCGTTTCGCACCGCCTGAGCAGGCCTGCGACATCTACCGCCAGCTGCCAAGCGTCGTCCCCGAGCCCTCCGAGCGCCTCACCGAGCGCCTTGCCGCGCTGAGCGAGGCCGCCAACTGCGGTGGCTGACGGAGCCGCCGCAGCACCGCCCTACGGTGAGCTCGCAGCAGCCTTCGAACATGGCCTTGCTGGCCGGCCGACGCGCCGGCAGCCTCTCTTCACGGCTCTTTCGGGAGGGCCTGACAGCAGCGCGCTGGCGCTGCTTGCCGCTTCGTTTGCCGCGCGTCACGGACATCGCCACACGGCGCTCATCATCGACCATGGAATCCGGCCCGACAGCGCCGCCGAGGCGGCCCGTGTCCGTGACCGGATGCTGGAGCGGGGGATTGTGGCCGAAATCCTGAAGGTCGGGGCCACGGCGCCTGCCACCGGGCTGCAGGCATGGGCGCGTGCCATGCGCTATGATTTGCTGCTGGAACGCGCGCACCGCGAGGGCGGATGCCTTCTGCTCGGGCATCATGCTGGCGATCAGGCCGAAACGGTGGTGATGCGGCTTCGGCGCGGATCGGGGCTTGCCGGTCTTGGCGGCATGCGAAGCCATGCCGTGCGCGCCGGTGTCGATGTGCTGCGCCCGCTCCTTGGCGTCGATTCGGCGCATCTTGCCGCCTGTTGCCGTGAGCACGGGCTTGCCACCGAGACCGACCCGAGCAATGAGGACAGGCGGTTCGAACGCGTTCGTGTCCGCGGCGAGCTTGCCGACATGGCCCGTGACGGAACCGCCCTGCCGGAAAGACTGGGGCGGCTTGCCTCTG
>JAYYLR010000231.1:0-3173 GCA_036143955.1 Pseudomonadota bacterium
CCGCCGGCAAGAATGCCCGCCTGCTGCGCCGCGATCACCGCGCTGCCGAGCCGAAAGCCCGGAAGCGAGCGGCCGGATCCCTTGCCGACCTGCCCGCCAAGGGCTACCACGCAGGCAGGCTTGCCGAGCGCCTCGCGAAGCCGCCCGGCGACAATGCCGATCACACCTTCATGCCAGTCATCGTGGCCGACAAGAACAACGGGAGACTCCTGCTGCGCCGTCGCCATTTCCATCGCCGCGGCACGGATGTCGCGCTCGATCTCGCGGCGCTTCTTGTTCAGGTCGTCGAGAGCCGCGGCAAGCCCGACGGCCTCGCCACCGTCGCGGGTCGAGAGCAGCTTCACGCCGAGATCGGAGCTTCCGATGCGACCGCCGGCATTGATCCGCGGCCCGAGGAGAAAGCCGAAGGTATGGCCGCTTGGCGGGGTATTCAGCCCGGCCTGGTCGGCAAGGCAGGCAAGGCCGAGATTCGTTCTCTGGCCAAGCACCTTCAGCCCCTGCCCGACAAAGGCGCGGTTGACGCCGGTCAGGGGTACGACGTCGCAGACCGTCGCCAGCCCGACAAGATCAAGCTGGCGCATCAGGTCAGGCGCCGGGCTGGATTCGGTGAACGCGCCGCGCGAGCGCAGTTCGCGAAGCAGGGCCACCAGAACGATGAACGTCACCCCGGCGGCGCAGAGGTGACCGTAGGCACCGTCCTCGTCGAGCCGGTTCGGATTGATCACGCTGTGCGCGCGCGGCAGGTCGGGGCCGGCAAGGTGGTGGTCGATAACAATGACATCGATGCCGGTGTCGGCAACCGCCGCCAGCGGGCCGTGCGCCGCAATCCCGCAATCGACGGTGACGATCAGGCCCGCACCGCGGGCACGGAGGGCCGCGAGCGCCTCTTCATTCGGCCCGTAGCCTTCCTTCATCCGGTCGGGGATATGGACGTCGACGGCAAGACCGAGAGCACCCAGAATATTGACAAGAAGCGCCGCCGCGGCGGCCCCGTCGACGTCATAATCGCCGAACACGCCGACCGGTGTTCCCTCCTGAACCGCATCGGCAAGGCGCGCAGCCGCCCGATCCATGTCCATGAAACGCGACGGGTTCGGAAGAAGATCGCGAAGCTTCGGCTCGAGAAACTGCTCGACGGACAGCTCACCGAGATCGCGGCCGGCAAGGATCCGCGTCACCGGAAGCGGCATGTCGGGAAAATTCTGCGCGATCGCCGCGGCGCGGCGGTCGAGCTCATCATCGCCAAAGGCCGATGATACTGCCTCCCAGCGCGAATCGGTCAGCGAGGACCGGACGTCGAGAAAGACGGCATCACCCGGCAATCAGCCCTCCTGGTCGGCAACGAGGATCGGCATCGCCACAGGCGGCGACTGAACACAGGACAGCGCCTCGATTTCCGACAGCGCGCTCATCAGCCGTTCGACCCTGACCTCATGCGTTGTCATCACCAGCGCCACGACATCCTGCGGCGCGCGTCCCTGCTGCAGCAGGGATTCGACCGAAATGCCGTGGATCTGGAGAACCGAGGTCACATCGGCAAGGACACCCGGCTTGTCGACGACCATGAGCCGGACATAGAAGGGCGTATCGGGCCCGGCGCCATTCTCGACCTCTGCCCCGTCCCGGAGATCGGCGACAGGGCGCCCGAAGCTGTGCGGGATGCGGCCGGTCGCGATGTCGACGAGGTCGGACAGCACTGCCGACGAGGTCGGCCCGGCGCCGGCACCGGGGCCGGTCAGGACGGTACCTCCCACCGGCTCGCCCTCAAAGGCGACGGCATTCAGCACCCCGTCGACCTTGGCAAGCTGTGTCGACATCGGAAGAAGGCAGGTCTGCATGCGCGGCATGCGCCCGGGTTCGGCAACGCCGACAAGCTTGATCCGGAAACCGAGCTGCGCCGCGTAGGCGAAATCGACGGCCGACACGTCACGAATGCCGGAAATCGCCACCCGGTCGAACTGCGGTGTCTGGCCAAAGGCAATGGCGGCGAGGATCGTCAGCTTGTGCGCGGCGTCGATGCCGTCGACATCAAGCGACGGCTCGGCCTCGGCATAGCCGAGCTTCTGGGCATCCGCAAGGACGTCGGCAAAGGCCTCGCCGGTCTTTTCCATGCGGGTCAGGATATAGTTGCAGGTGCCGTTCAGGATTCCCGACACACGGCTGACGCGGTTGCCGGAGAGCCCCTCACGGAGCGCCTTCACGGCAGGAATGCCGCCTGCCACTGCGGCTTCGAACATCAACCCGACGCCCTTTTCTTCAGCAAGCGCGGCAATCTCGGCGCCATGATGCGCCAGAAGCGCCTTGTTCGCCGTCACCACATGCTTGCCGGCCTGAAGCGACGCCCGGACGAGATCCAGCGCCACGCCGCTCTCGCCGCCGATCATCTCGACGACGATGTCAACATCGTCACGCGCCGCGATGTCTGCCGCATCCTCGACCCAGGCGATCCCCGACATGTCGAATCCGCGGTCGGCGGTGCGGCTTCGCGCACTGACAGCCGTGATGGTGAACGACCGGCCGGCGACGGCGGCAATCTCGGCGCCGCGATGGCTCAGCTGGCGTGCGGTTTCGCCGCCGACGACGCCGAGCCCGGCGATACCGACACGAAGCGGTTGCTTGGAGGAATTGTCAGGTGACATGGGGATCAGTTTCCAAGGATCGTTGAGGCCTGTCAGATGTACCCGCTGGCGGGCGAATAGACAAGCCGCGCCTCGGCCCCGGGTCAGGCTGTCGAGAGGATCACCGCGCCCGCCCTGTCGCCGGCCTCGACGAGCCCGTGCGCGCGCGCCGCGTCTTCCAGCGGCAGCACCTTCTGGATCCGCGCATCGAGCGCGCCGCGTTCAAGCATGTCGGACACGATGGCGGCATAGATCGCCGCCTCCTCATCGCCGAGAAGATAGACGAGGATCGAGGACAGGGTGAGATTCTTGAACATCATTTTCAAGAATGGCAGCTCGGGCCCCGGTTCCAGTACCGACCCGTAGCCGACGATCACCCCCTTCTCGGCAAGTATCTCGATACTGGAAGCAAGGTTGAGCCCGCATTCGGAATCGATGACACGGGTCACCGGTCGACCGGCGGCGGCATCCGCCACGGCCTCGACGAGGTTGCCCGACCGGTAGTCGATCACGGCTTCGGCACCCGCCGCCATGACATCATCGGCGCGCTCCGGA
>JAYYLR010000232.1:0-4214 GCA_036143955.1 Pseudomonadota bacterium
GCCGCACGTTACGGCATCACGCGGGACGCACAGGATGAATATGCGGTGGAATCGCACCGGCGCACCGCTGCGGCGCAGGCGGAAGGACGCTTCGATGCCGAAATCGTTCCGATGGCGTCGATCATGAAGGTGAAGGACCGGGAAACGGGTGACGTCAGCGACAGAGCGGTCACGCTGGAAGCTGACGAAGGCGTCCGCCCGCAAACGAATTTCGAAGGTTTGCAGGCCTTGCAGCCTGTCTTCAGCGACGGGCAGCAGATATCCGAGGGTCGGTTCATAACCGCCGGCAATGCGTCGCAACTTTCCGACGGCGCCTCGGCACTTGTCGTCATGCGGGGCGCCGAGGCGGAGCGCCGCGGCCTCGAGCCGCTTGGAATGCTTCGCGGCGTCGCCGTTGCCGGGTGTGATCCTGACGAAATGGGCATTGGCCCGGTGTTTGCCGTTCCGAAGCTTCTCGAGGCGCATGGGCTTTCGGTCGATGATATCGACCTGTGGGAACTGAACGAGGCATTCGCATCGCAGGTTCTCTATTGCCGCGACCGGCTCGGGATCGATCCTGACAGGTTCAATGTGTCCGGCGGCGCAATTGCTGTCGGCCACCCCTATGGCATGACGGGCGCCAGACTGGCCGGGCATCTGCTGACAGAGGGCCGCCGACGCGGCGCACGGCGCGGCGTGGTTTCGATGTGCATCGGTGGCGGCATGGGTGCCGCAGGCCTGTTCGAGATATACTGACGGTCTCGCGGCTGGCATACTTCGCCAAATGCGCAGTCCGGGCGAGGTCCCCATGCCGCGAAATCTGCTACTTGCCATAAGTGTCATTCTGGTCGGGATCATCGCTTTCGACCTGATGGGGATTCTGGTCCGCATGCTGGGAGCAAGCTACCCGGTGATGCAGATGGCGGCGTTGCGCAACCTGTTCGGTGTGATCCCCTCTCTGCTGTTGCTGTGGCATGCGCGCCAGCTTGCAGCCTTGCCGCGGTTGAACCGGCCGCGCTTCCACCTGATCAATCTGGTGCGCGCCACCTCGGTCGTCATGGCTCAGTTCTGTTTCTACACCGCCCTGACAAAAATCGAGTTTGCTACAGCTGCGGCACTCGGCTTCAGCGGGCCGATCTTCATTACCGCGCTGTCGGTCCCGCTTCTCGGCCACCATATAGGAATCTGGCGCTGGGGCGCGGTCTTTGTTGGCTTCCTTGGTGTCGTGACAATTCTGTCGCCGTTCAATGACGGGTTCTCGGGATACATGGTTCTGCCCGTAATGGCGGCCTTCTGCTATGCCGTGTCCAGCATTCTGGTGAGATTCTATCCTCCGGAGATGCCTTCGGCGGCGATCCAGTTCGGTCACCAGATCGCAACCTGCTTTCTGGCGAGCCTCGCCCTTTTTCTTTTCGTCGACCCGGAGCCGATTTCCGGCCTTGCCGATGCCGGCCTATTCGTGATCATGGGCACTCTCGGCGGCATTGGCGTTCTCAGCCTTGCCATCTCCTATCGGCTTGCGGACCCCAGCAGCGTCTCACCCTTCGAATATTTCGGCATTCCCATTTCATTCGCGCTTGGATGGATCTTCTTTGCCGAGGCGCCGTTCGGTGATCTCTTTCCCGGTATAGTGTTCATCGTCGGCGCTGGTATTATAATCATGATGCGGGAACGCCGGCGCTCAAAGTCCGGCAACCAAGTCTGAGGAGGCCATGCATGTTTCAGACCGAACTCAGCCCTGACGGGCGTTGCATGACGCTGATCGATGATCGGTCTGGCGAGCGTGCGAGATTCCACGCTGTCTGGCTTCGTGACAACGCCTGGGACGAGGCGACGCGTTCGCCCGGCAACGGCCAGAGGCTGATCACCCTGCGAGACATCCCGTCAGACATTGCCGTGACGCGGGTGGCTGTGGCCGGTAACGGGCTGGAAGTCACCTTTACAGGCGAGGCGGCTCCCATCGCGTTCGATCCCGACTGGCTGATGTCGCATCGCTATGACAGGGCCGAAGCCAGCCTTGGTCGCGGCTGGGTCGCGCCAGAGGTGAGTTGCTGGGACGGCGGGCTGAACGCGGCGCTTCCGACAGTCCGTTTCGATGAGGTCGTTGCGGACGAAGCGAAACTCGGGGACTGGCTCGGGGCGCTTGTAAAGTATGGCTTTGCCCACATGTCCGGCGGGCCTGTCGAGGATGGTTCGCTGATGAGGGTCGTCAATCTCTTCGGCTATGTCCGCGAGACGAATTACGGTCGCCAGTTCGAAGTGCGGACCGAAATCAACCCGACCAACCTTGCCTATACCGGCCTTGGCCTTCAGGCCCATACCGACAATCCCTACCGGGATCCTGTGCCGACAATTCAGGTTCTTTACTGCCTCGAAAGTTCGGCCGAGGGCGGCGACAGCGCGGTTGTCGACGGCTTTGCCGCGGCGCGGCGTCTTCGCGAGGAGAACGAGCTCTGGTTCGATGTTCTTGCGGACCATTGTGCGCGTTTCGAATATGCCGGCGGGTCGGGAACAAGGCTTGTGGCGCGGCGGCCGATGATCGAGCTGGCGCCGGACGGCGAGCTGATCGGCGTCAGATTCAACAACCGGTCGGCCGCGGCGCTGACCGACATCCCCTTCGAGGTGATGCCGACATATTACGATGCCTATCGCCGGTTCGGCGAAATCATCGATGATCCAGCGATGGAAGTGAGTTTCCGGCTCGACCCGGGAGAGTGTTTCGTCGTCGACAACACACGCGTTCTTCATGCCCGCAAGGCCTATGGCGGGACCGGGCACAGATGGCTTCAGGGATGTTATGCCGACCGCGACTCGCTGCTGTCCAGATACCGGGTGCTGAGCGACGGCGCTGGTTGAGAACGGGAGGGCCGAGATGCCTCACGACATGACTTTGGCCACGCTTCAGACGCTTCTGGGAGATCGGCTTTCAACAGGTGATGCCGTTCGGGCCGCGCATTCGCGTGATGAAGCCTATTCAGCGCCTGCATTGCCCGACGCCGTTGCATTTCCGACCGATGTCGATGAGGTCGCGGCGATAATGAAGGCATGCTCGGCAGCTGGATGCCCGGTGGTGCCGTTCGGGATTGGAACCTCGCTGGAGGGTCATGTCGTGCCGCTTCACGGCGGTGTCAGCGTCGATCTGAGCCGCATGGACCGGATCCTCGAGATCGATGAGCGCAATCTTCTCGCCGTCGTCGAACCCGGCGTGACCCGCAACCAGCTGAACGAGGCGTTGCGGGCGACCGGTCTGATGTTCACCGTTGATCCGGGCGCGAATGCGACGATCGGTGGCATGGCGTCGACCCGTGCCTCGGGTACCAACGCCGTCCGCTATGGCACGATGCGCGAAAATGTGCTGGCGCTGCAGGTCGTGCTTCCGGACGGCCAGGTAATCGAAACCGGCACGAGGGCGCGCAAATCCTCGGCAGGATACGATCTGACGCATCTTTTTGTGGGGTCGGAGGGAACGCTCGGGATTATCACCCGCCTTACGGTCCGCCTGTTCGGTCAGCCGGAATCGACCCTTGCTGCGACCTGCGCCTTTGCCGATGTGGACGGTGCTGTTGAGGCGGTGATGGAGGCCATGCAGGCCGGTTTGCCGATGGCACGGATAGAGTTTCTGGACGAAGTCCAGATGCGCGGCATGAACATTTATAATCCGGACATGAAGCTGCCGGAGACGCCGCACCTTTTTCTGGAATTCCATGGCAGCGAAACAGGCACGGCAGAACAGGTTGAAATTTTTTCCGCCATTGCCGCGGAGCATGGCGGCGGCGATCTCGTCTGGGCGACCCGCGCCGAGGACCGGAACAGATTGTGGAAGGCGCGGCACGACGCCTATTACGCGGCAAAGGCGCTGGCGCCGGGTGCGGAGGGCTACGTCACGGATTGCTGCGTGCCGATCTCCAGCCTTGCCGAGGCCATTCGCCGGGCGCGGAATGAAATCGACCGGTCCGGGCTTGTGGCGCCGATACTGGGTCATGTCGGCGACGGAAATTTCCACCTGATCATTCTGATCCGGCCTGATGAACCAACCGATCTCGAGCGTGCCCATGAGCTAGCCGAGACACTCAACCTGATGTCGATCGAACTCGGCGGGACGATGACGGGCGAGCACGGCATCGGATTTGGAAAGAAGAAGTACATGCAGGCCGAGCATGGCGACGCCTACGCCCTGATGGGCGTGATCAAGCGGGCCGTCGATCCCTGAAACATCATGAACCCCGGCAAGATGG
>JAYYLR010000233.1:0-3279 GCA_036143955.1 Pseudomonadota bacterium
GCCGCCGGCTTCGGTCACAAGCTGGCGGATGTTCTGCATTACCTTTTGGGTCTGTTCGGCCGGGTCGTGGCTGTCGATGTTCTTCGCGTCATCGAGGTTCTGAGGGCACTGGCCGCGCATCCACACGGTTTTTCCGCCCTGCGTGACGACAGCCTGGCAAAGGTCGTTGTCGAGATTCTGTTCGGGATATGTGTCACCGGTATTGAACTTGCGAAAGCGTTGATGCGCCATGAGCCTGTCCTCGATTGGTCCTGTATTTTCTGCCGGTCACTCTGCCTGATGTCCGTTCCGGCGTCCATGTGTCTTGCAATGCCGAAATTTTCGGGATGGGCTGAAATGTCGCAGTTTCCGGACGCGATTTGCCAGAAGATCAAAAAAAATCTACGGTTTGCCAAATGTCTGGAAGATTTGTTGCAAACTTGCTGGTCGGGCTGCTGACCCTATGGGCGATTTACTCAATCATCTCGAATTTTGTCGGGGTCACGGTGTATTTCCCGTTCAATCTGGCGATTGAGCAGGACATACCCTATCACCGTTGGCAAAGCGTGCGCCTTGCCGTGTTTGCGACGTTCGCGTTCTACGGCGTCATGCATCTGCTGCATGGAAGCCGCGAGGTTTATCCGGTCCATTTCCTGAAGACCTATCTCTTCGTGCTCTCGTTCGTCGCGGTGGGTGTTTTCCTGCAGGAAGGCGTTCATGCCCTTGAGTACTTGCTACCTGCACTGTTCTTCTGGATCGCTACCTCACTGCATTTCGCCACCGGCATGCGCCTGAGGCGCTATTTCTCGAAAAAATAAACGCCCTCCGGCTACTCCGGTAACTTGCGTAGATAGTTTCGTTTGCTGTCCCGTACGACGGCAAAGTAGAACTCGACCGTGGCGAAGGTATTGTCCTTTAGTGTAAGGGTAAATCTTCGTCGTGCCGAGATTGAGAGTGCCGGACGTCCGTATCGCTACGGTTAAGGTTCCACAGTAACGCGGAATTTATGTAACCTTGGGACAAACTCTGCACTGCGGTGCTTTCCTCCGACTTTGCCTAGGGGTGACATATCATGGCTGGACAGCTTTCCTTTGACGAATTGAAATCCGCAACCGCTGCCGGTGAGATCGACACGGTCCTTGCCTGTATCATCGATATGCAGGGTCGGCTTGCTGGCAAGAGGTTTCATGCCGAGCATTTTGTCGACAGCGCGTGGGAGGAAACCCATTGCTGCAACTATCTTCTCGCCACCGATCTGGAGATGGCGACGCCGGATGGCTATGACGCCACATCCTGGGAATCGGGTTATGGCGACTACATCATGAAGCCCGACCTGGCGACAATCCGGCGGTTGCCCTGGCTCGACGGCACGGTGCTTGTGCTTTGCGACGTTATCGACCACCACACGCATGATGAGGTGCCGCATTCACCGCGCGCCATGCTGAAACGTCAGGTGGCCCGTGCCAGGGCGCTGGGCTTTGAGGCGATGATGGCCACCGAGCTGGAATTCTTTATTTTCGAACAGAGCTTCGATGATATCCGCAAATCTGGCTTCCGCGATATGGCGCCGATCAGCGGCTATAACGAGGATTACCACATCCTGCAGACGACCAAGGAAGAGCATCTGATGCGCCCGCTTCGCAATCACCTGCGAGCTGCCGGTGTACCGGTCGAGAATTCCAAGGGCGAGGCCGAGACAGGCCAGGAAGAGCTCAACATCAAATATGCCGAGGCGATGCTCGCAGCCGACCATCACAGCATTGCCAAACACGCCGCCAAGGAGATTGGCTGGCAGCAGGGCAACGCGGTGTCTTTCCTACCGAAATGGCATCACGACAAGGTCGGATCTGCGGCGCATATCCACCAATCTCTGTGGAAGGACGGCAAGCCCGTCTTCTTTGACAATGCTGATGCGCTCGGCATGTCGGCATTAATGAAGCAGTATCTGGCCGGCCTTCTCGCACATTCGGCCGAGACTACCTATTTTCTTGCCCCCTATATCAACAGCTACAAGCGCTTCGCCAGGGGCACCTTTGCACCGACTCGGATCATCTGGTCGGTCGACAACCGGACCGCCGGTTACCGTGTTTGTGGCGACGGCACATCGGGTGTCAGGGTCGAATGCCGCATCGGCGGATCGGACTTGAACCCTTATCTGGCGATGGCTGCCCAGCTTGCTGCCGGCCTGTCCGGTATCGAGGCAGGCATGGAACTGCCGGACCCGGCCAAGGGCGACGTCTACAAGGGGCGCACGGCGATGCTGCCGACCTCGCTGCGTGACGCACGGGCCGCAATGCTGAAGTCAAAGATGCTTCGCGAGGCATTTGGCGAAGCTGTTGTGCGGCATTACGCACGCGCTGCCGAATGGGAAATCGAAGAGTTCGACCGTGTTGTCACCGACTATGAAGTGGCACGCGGTTTCGAACGCGCCTGATCTGGCCTGAAAGGTAAGAGTATGTCTGAAATTCGCTGTATTTCGCCAATTGACGGCAGAGTGGTGGTGGCTCGTCCGTCGGTGGGACTTGAGTATGCCCGTGCCGCCATCACCAGCGCTCGCGCGGCCCGCGTGGCCTGGGCTGAGCGCCCGCTCGAGGACAGGATCGCGGCCGTCATCGCCGGTATGGAGGCGCTTGGTGCCGTTAATGAAGAGATTGTGCCAGAGTTGGCCCGAATGATGGGCCGGCCGGTGCGCTATGGTGGGGAGTTCGGTGGTGTCGAGGAGCGAATCAGACACATGGCGTCCATCGCCACCGAGACGCTCGCTGACATCGAGGTCAGCGAGGATGCCGGTTTCAGACGCTATATCAGGCGGGTGCCGCACGGGGTCATCCTTGTGGTCGCGCCCTGGAACTATCCCTATATGACGGCGATCAACACAATCGCCCCGGCGCTGATCGCCGGCAATGCGGTGGTGCTAAAGCACGCGACCCAGACGTTGCTTGCAGGTGACAGGCTGGCAGCCGCCTTTCATGCCGGTGGGGTGCCCGAGGATGTGTTCGTCAATCTGACCCTCGATCATGACACGACATTGGCGCTGATCGCCGAGCGCCAGTTCGACTTCGTCAATTTCACCGGATCAGTGGGTGGTGGCCAGGCCATGGAACGCGCTGCTGCCGGCACTTTTACCGGTGTCGGGACCGAGCTGGGTGGCAAGGATCCGGGCTATGTGATGGATGATGCCGATCTTGGTGCGGCTGTTGCCACGCTGGTGGATGCGGCGATGTATAATTCGGGCCAGTGCTGTTGCGGCATGGAACGGATCTATGTCCATGAGAGCCAGTATGACGAATTTGTCGAGCG
>JAYYLR010000234.1:0-3687 GCA_036143955.1 Pseudomonadota bacterium
CCGACCAGCAGCAGCGCCGCGAGGCTGATCCTGCCGGCAGCCACCCACAGTGGCGACAGGCTGTGAAGCGACAGCTCGACGCCGAGGAACGAGCCGCCCCAGACAAGCCCGAGAAGCGCCAGCAGGCCCCAGTCGAGGGGCTTCGGCCGCGTCGGCAGGGCCGACATCAGGTCACCGTCCTGCGGGCGTGAAATTCCGGCCGGTCCCACAGGCGGCCGTCGAGGATGGCGGTAAGCCTGTCGACGGCGTGCCAGACATCGGCAAAGCGCGTGTAGAGCGGGGCGAAACCGAAGCGCAGGATATCGGGGGCGCGGAAGTCGCCGATCACGCAGTCGGCGATCAGCGCGCTGATGATGGCGTAGCCGGCCGTCGGGTGCGACAGCGAGACCTGGGCGCTGCGCCTTGCTGCGTCACGCGGCGAGACGAGCGTCAGCCCGTGGCCGGCGCACCGCACCTCGACAAGTTCGATGAAGAAGTCCGTCAGCCCCTGCGACTTTGCATGGACGTCTCGAAGATCGACCTTGTCCCAGAGTTCGAGCGCCGCCTCCAGCGCGACCATGCTGATCACCGGCGGCGTGCCGCACAGATACTGGGTGATATCCCCGGCAGGCCGGTAATGCGGGTCGAAGCCGAACGGGTCGGCATGGCCGAACCAGCCGCTGAGAGGCTGCGCGAACCCGCCATGATGGCGTTCCGCCGCATAGAGGAAGGCCGGCGCGCCGGGGCCGCCATTGAGGAATTTGTAACCGCAGCCGACGGCGAAATCGACGTCGCAGCCGGCAAGGTCGAGCGGCAGCACGCCCGCCGAATGCGCGAGGTCCCAGATCACCAGCGCACCGGCCTCATGCGCGACGCGGGTCAGCCCCGCCATGTCGTGGACGGCGCCGTCGCGGTAATTGACGTGGCTGAGCATTAGCACCGCCGTGTCGGCATCGAGGCAGTCGATGACGGCATCGGCGTCGGCGGCATGGACAAGCTCGTGGCGCCCGCCGCACTGCCGGATCACCCCCTCGGCGATGTAGTTGTCGGTCGGGAAATTCCGCGTCTCGGTCACGATCCTGCGCCGGTCGGGACGAAGCGCCAGTGCCGCCGACACCGTCTTGAACAGGTTCACCGTGGTGCTGTCGGCGGCGACAACACAGGCCGGATCGGCCCCGATCAGCGGCGCGATGCGGGCCCCGACACGCGCCGGAAGGTCGATCCACCCGGCCTCGTTCCAGCTTCGGATCAGGCCGTGCCCCCATTCGCGCTCGAGTGTCGAGGCCACCCGCGCGGCGACATTGCGCGGCAGCGCGCCGAGCGAGTTCCCGTCGAGATAGATCACGCCGTCAGGAAGCGCGAAGGCGTCGCGATGCGGCGCGAGCCTGTCTTCGGCGTCGCGGGCAAGAGCGCTTTCGAGGCTTTGACGGTGATCGGGACTGGCGGTCATCTTTGCTTTTCGCGCGGCGGTGAATCGCTGGACAACAGGTAGCACGCGTCCCATATCATGCCCATAGTGAAATCGCCGCCGCGATGCCGGCGGCAGCAAGGCGAAGGAGACGAAGATGGGATATGCAATGGCGGCAGAGGCGCCTGGCGGGGCCGAGGTCATTCGCCGGATCGAGATTGGCGAGATCACGCCGGCGGCAGGCGAGGTGGTGATCGAGCATGAGGCCATCGGCGTCAATTTCATCGACATCTACATCCGCACCGGCGCCTATCCCTGGCCGGTCGACAGGGACCTGATCCTGGGAAGCGAGGGCGCCGGAACCGTCACCGCCGTCGGCGAGGGCGTCACGCATCTCGCGGTCGGCGACCGCGTCGGCTACACGCTGCCGAACGGGGCCTACGCCACGACGCGCGCAATCAATGCCGGCATGGTGGTGAAGCTTCCCGACGCCATCGCCTCCGACATCGCCGCGGCGATCATGCTGAAGGGGCTGACCGTGGCCTATCTTCTGACCCGAAGCTATCAGGTGAAGGCCGGCGACACCGTTCTGTTCCATGCCGCGGCCGGCGGCGTCGGGCTTCTTGCCGGCCAGTGGATGAAGGCGCTTGGCGCGACCACCATCGGCACCGCCGGCGGGCCGGAGAAATGCGAACTGGCGCGGGCCAACGGCTATGACCATGTGATCGACTATCGCAGCGGCGATTTCGAGGCCGAGGTGATGAAGATCACCGACGGCGCCGGCGTGAACGCGGTCTATGATTCGGTCGGCAACGACACCATGGCGAAAAGCCTGAAATGCGCCCGCCGTCACGGCACGGTGGTCAATTTCGGCCAGTCCTCCGGCCCCTTCAATGATTTCCAGATCAAGGATCTCGCGGCCGGGTCGCTCTATCTGACGCGACCGACGCTGTTCCATTTCGCGACCGAGCGCGACTGGCTCGAGGCGGCGAGCGCCGACATGTTCGCCAGGGTCGCCGACGGCACGCTGAACGTCAGCATCAACAGGCGCGCGGCGCTCGAGGACGTGGCTTCGGTGCATGAGGCGCTGGCCTCGCGCCGGACGACCGGCTGCACCGTGCTGACGGTCTAGGCCTCGCCGGCGCCGAGAACCCGAAGCTTGCCGGCGGCAAGGATGTCGCCGCTGGCGGCGGCCCGCCCGTACCAGCGCACGGCCTCGGCCCGGTCGCTGGCGACGCCCCATCCCGATTCATACATCTGGCCGAGGAGAAGCTGCGCCGGAACATGCCCCTGCTCGGCCGCGCGGCGGTACCAGTAGAGGGCGCGGCCGTCGCTCGCCCGCGGATGCGTGCCGAGAAAATGATCGACCGCCAGCCGGTACTGCGCGCCGGCATCGCCGGCCTCGGCGGCGGCGATCAGTTCGAGCCGCATCTGCGAATCACCTGGCGCCGCCCGCCCCGCCGTCGCCGCCGAGATCGACAGGTCCGGGCCCGAAACGAGGCCTGATTCGGGGCCTGATTCGAGGTCGGGGGTGGCGCCGGCGGCGACAGGCGTCTGCGCCGGCGTCGCCAGGAACAGCGCCGCGCCGAGCGCCAGCGCCATCAGCGGCAGCGGCGCCGCCTGCCCGGCTGTCGGCGTCGTGGCGAATGTCGGCGAAGGCTGTGAATTCGACTGGGCGTTCGACTGGCCATTCGACTGTGAATTCGGGGGGAAAAAGGAAAATGTCATCGGTCGTCTCCCGGCTGGCTGTAGGGGCGTTCGGCCCCGCTCCGAGAAACTTAAGAGATAACTAATTAATAAAACGCTAACGCGAGCGCGGTTTTTTCATTTTTTTCCGGAAGGGGGCGGTTCAGGACCGGCGTGCCTCACCGATCCGTCCTGTCGTCGCAATAGAGATAGCCGCTGGCAAGGCAGCGCCTGGCGAGGTCCTGTGCGGCGGTGATCTGTTCGGTTGTCATGCCGGCGGCGATCCGCGCCCGCGCGGCGGCGGCCCCGTCATGGCCGGCCCCGGCCGCGAGAAGATACCACATGTAGGCCTTCACAAGATCGGTCCGGACCCATTCGCCGGATTCGCGGTTCTGGCCGAGGATGAACAGCTGGTCGGCATGGTCAATGGCCGTGTCGCCGGTCTGGTCCTCGGCATGCGAAGCGGTGCCCGCAAGGACGGCCTGTGCCGCCGCGCCCGCCAGCAGGATCAGCAACCAGGCCGCAATCCGGCCCGTGATCCGGCGATGGCGGTGCGAAACTCTCTCCCTCATCCGGCAAGCCTAGCCGCCGGGCGGTTAAGGAACGGTTAGGCA
>JAYYLR010000235.1:0-4311 GCA_036143955.1 Pseudomonadota bacterium
GTGGATGTGATGAACAATGTCGCGATGACCATCAGGCGGCATGAGGGAGTCAATGCCAGTCTGGCCACCGACGTGGCACTTGACCCGTCACGGCTGTCACGGATCAACGATAACTTCGACTATGTCGCCCTGACCAAGGGTGTTGTTCGCGTCCAGCGTGGCGATTTCGCCATTGTGCCGGAGATCATCCTGGCCGGGCAGAGGGCCGGTAATACGCTTGGCCGTCGCGATGAAGTGATAATGCATCTGAAGTTGCATGTTCTTGCCGGAGAGAGCTACGCGCCGGTTGACAGGTTTGAAGCGACGCAGGTTCTGACAACGGGCCAACGCTCGGTTTCGAGGATTTTCAATGTGATCGAACAGCCTCGGCGGCCGGCCTTACTTGACGCACTCAATGCGCCGGTAGCTGGTCTGGTAGACAAAATGATAACCGATCTTCAATGTCGCCCTCTGACAGCGACACTTTCGCTGACCGACGGCAAGCTTACCGTTCCCGTTGGCAGCTACCATGGAATGCGACAGAATGCGCTTGCAGTTGCCAGTGGCACAGACACGCCGTGGCAGATCATGCGTGTCACCGGTGTCGACGCAATGTCGTCCACGCTGACACCGCTCAACGCTCGGCGTGATCCGATGTCACTGGTCGGCCGGACGGTCGAATTCATGGAGGATGTAGAATGATGACGCTTGTGAAGAGACTTGTTTGTCTGGCGCTGGTCATGACGCCGCTGTCAGCAGCCGCGCAGTCGCAGCCGATCGTTGTCCTGGAATATCCGACCTATGGCGGAACCTCGGCAGCGCCAGGCCTGAACCCGGACAATATCTTTGTCAGCAATCCGAACCACACCGCAAGCCATCGCGTGATGCCGGATGAGACGCTGTCGCACATCATCACCGAACATTATGCAGGCAGCGGGCTTGATCTGTCGGTCGTCCAGATGGCGATCGTAAAGAAGAATCGCGCCGCCTTTGTGCGTGGGAATCCCAATTTCCTGTATGCGGACAAGGTGCTGCACCTGCCTTCGCTCAACGAGATGAAGGATCTGGTTCTTGGTGGCAAGCGGCAGGATGGTGCCTCAGGTTCAGGCAATTCGAACCGTGATCAGATTTTTTTCATTGGTGGCTGATATCGTGTTGCATCATGTCGAAAAGAGGAAGGGTTCTAGGAACGCGTTGGCGGCGACAACGCTTTGTCTGGCGCTGTTCTCCAGTCCGAATGCGGCCGGTGCCGCTGACTCCTCCGTGATTGATAGCGCGAAGGTCTCGCGGCTTATTTCGAGCAGGCTTGCAGATGAAGGCCTGGAAGGCGCGCCGAGCCTTGTCGCCGACAGGATGTTTCCGCCGTGTAGCAAGCCATTGTTGATAGAGCCGATGTTTGGTGGTTGGAACACCGTCACGGTGCGGTGCGCCGGGGCGTCGAAATGGCGTTTCGCCATTCGTACCAACCTCAAGAACAGGCCGGCCCCTGTGCCCGTTCGTGATTTCCGCCCCAACCAGCGTGCCAAGGGTCCTATCGAGACCACAGTGGCGGTGGGGCGGCAGAGCAGCCAGATCGTGGATGAAGTCGAGGTGGTCGCGCTTGCGAGGAGCGTATCGCGCAATGACATGATTGCTCGTCAAGACCTGATCATGGTGCCGGTCTCGGCCCGCAACGCCTTAGGTGCGTTTTTTGACCCGGCTGATGTTGCCGGACGCCGTTTGAAGATGGGCCTCAGCGCCCACAAGCCGCTCATGGCGCGGCATCTTTACCCTGATTATTTGGTGGAAGAGGGCAACGAAGTGCTTATCACCAGTTCTTCTGGCGGTATCAGTATTGATATGGTAGGCATTGCCCTAGAACATGGACAGCTTAGCGACTGGATTGGCGTTGAAAACGCCAGTAGTGGTAAGACCATTCGGGCGAAGATAATTGGCGAAAAAAAAGTTACGGTAATCGCTAAAAAGTGACGTCGCTGCGTCGTTAACATCCCTGAGGAGGGTTTAGCAATGGTTGACGCCATTAAAACCACAGTTAATCGACTAGAGATGACAAAGGGTCGTGCTAACGACAGTCGTCCTGCCAACGCGGGCGCTCCCGCCGCAGCGGGTTCTTCCCAAGTCGACGGTGTCACGGTAAGCAATGCTGCTTCGCCGAAGGCGTTAACGCGTTTGGCCGAGGCACCATCTATTGACGTCGAAGCCGTCCGTCGCATCAAGGATGCGATCGCACGAGGCGCGTACCCAATTGACGTGGATCGTATGTCTGAAGCTCTGATCGAAGCATACAGGGAAATGAAGTCCTGACATAGCCTCGTTGGTCGTTATGACTGTGACGATGAATGTTGATGAATTTCTGAACACTCTCAATCAGTTGATTGAGAGTGCAAACGGCTGTTTGCAGGATCCGAAGAGCTTTCTTGCCGTAAATTCCGATATCAGTGAGCTCATTGAAGCTGGCCTCCCGGCGCTGACCCAGATGTTCGAGAAAGACGATCTGGAACCCGAGATTCGCGTCAGACTTTCCGATAGCCTGTCCTCTGTCAAGGCTCTGGAGGCCAAGGCCAATGCAAGACTTGCCTGGTCCCGCGATTTTGAAGACCATATGCGAAACGCCCTTACTGGCGAACGTTAGCGGTTCAAAGGGCAGACAAGAGCACCGGGGGAAGCAGGATGTTTGAAGCCGATCAATTCATGAGTCCCGAATTCTTTCTTTTTCTGCTCCTGCTTGTCGTTACAATTGGGGTCTGGCTCCAGCTTGCGCTTCTTCGCACAAGACTGACTGTGCGGCTAACGCGTTTTGAGGAACGCCTTAATGAGCAGGAGCAGTTGGTCGAAATGCAACTGAAAGGCAATCGCGAGCTTGCCGAAATCAGTGACCGGCTTGTTCAGGTCGCAGATGAAAGCAAATCTTCCCTGGAAGCGCTTCGCCGTGATGTGGTGCGGCTTTCGGACGACGTTCGTGGTGAGGTCGGAACCAGTCGTGCCATCGAGCTGGCCAGAGCTGGTGCCACCAAGGAAGCTGTCGCCGATGCGACCGGCCTGTCTCTGGAAGAGGCGGAGGCCATTGTAACCTTTCATGGACGGGGTAGCGGCTGACTGTGGCCGCTTTGACCTTAAAAAACCTCAGTCTCGCTACATGCGGAATTCTGATTTGCTACAACTGATATTTAGATAGCGAGAACCGCGTGTAAGGCGCACCGTGCCTGTAGCTCGGTCAATGCGCAAAATGAGCTGGCCTTTTGTGAGAGTAAAGGCGGTATCGCTGCTTTGGGTGAGTTTCATTATCTTTGGCCCGTCCATGAAGCTCACCGCTACCTCGTCGCCAACTTTCGTTTCCCGAATGTCGATTTCCAGCAATCCATGCTGGTTGCCACTGCATTCGTATCTTTCCTGCTTGAAGCGAGTGAAATCCTCACATCCTGACATCAACAGGCCGACAATTGCTAGGGTCACAAAAGTTGGTTTTGAGGGTCTACGACTTTTCATCCGCAGGATCTCCACCCTCATTCTCATCATCTGTTTCCGCCTTTGCAGCTTTCTCGGCGTTTTGCTGAGCCTCGAACCATCCGCTTGGCTTGCTGTCATCATCCCCGTCATCACTGTCTGAAGATGAAGGTGGTACCGCCATAGCCGCCGCCGCAGCTTCAAGTTCGGCGGCCACGGCCGCTGCCTCGTCGGCGGAATTGGCCTCGGCTTCGGTTACATCCGATGTTTCATTATCGGAACTCAATGCCGCCAGTGCTGCGGTGACCTCGGCTGCGCTCGGGGCATTTATGACGGCTTCGCTGCTGTCATCGGCGTCTTCACCAGCGTTAAGCACGTCTTCGGTCTGCTCTGCCACCTCATCCCCATTATTCGTTTCCGCCTCCGATTCGGTATCCGATGTCTCGGTCTTTTGAGCGGCTTCGACAACAGCTTCTTTCTCGTCGTCTGTTTTTGTGACGGAGTCGTCCGTAGCGTCGTTCCCAGCATCGGCGGCCGGTTCCATGGCCCCGTCTTCCGCGTCGGCGGGTGATGCATCGAGTTCAGCTTGCATAGCGGAAGTTCCGTCATCATTGTCGTCCGCCGTCGTTTGCGGGCTCTCGTCGTCGCCCGATGCTTCGGGTCGCTCTTCCATCAGTTCGGCATTGCCGCTGTCAATAAGTCGTTGTGCATCGACTGACTTTACATCGATGATCACGGTTTTCGGGAACCTGACCCCATTGACCTCGCAATCTTCGAGGATCCTGAGACGCGTCCACTCGCTGTTAGTTTCGTCACCAGCCTCGTGTTCGACCTTATCAGTCGCATCGGTATCTTTGAGGCTTGGTGACTCGCCGGAGACAACCATGT
>JAYYLR010000236.1:0-6509 GCA_036143955.1 Pseudomonadota bacterium
GCCGCAAGGTTGTTGATGTTGATTTCGATGATCTCAGTGATCCTGTTCTTCGGCGCGAATTCTTCGAGATAGACGGCGGTTGCCACACCCATCGGGAAGGACAACACCAGACATACAGCCAGCGTCAGGATCGAGCCAACAAGGGCACCATATATGCCGGCCATCTCGGCATTCCGAGACGCGCTTCCGAATATTAGATAGTCGCTGAATTCGAAGCTTATAAGCCCCTTGCCCCGGAGTTCATCGACATAGCCGATCATCTTGTCATTGATCCGGCGGTCCTTTTCCGGGGTCTCGCGCTTGATGAAGCCACGAAGAAAGGAATCGACATCATCATCCACCGCGAATTTCATCCGCTGGGTGGTGTCCAGAATGGACGGGTCGTCCAGTACCGCGTTGCGAAGCCGCTGCTCAGCCCCGGCTGAAATCAGTTTGCCGGCGGCCTTGCGTCCTGACCGGCCAGACGCGCCGGTTGCCTCATAAAGGGCGGCACGAATAACGCCGCGCGCATCTCCGTCATACAATGACTGGACCGACAGATCGCCGGTCGGGTCGAGCTTGGCGCTGTCGAGAGTCACCTCAAGCGTGACGTAATGCTGGAAAAACCCTGGAATGCCCTTGGAGAATATCGAGACGAAAAGCGTTACGAGAAAGGCCAGCGCGACGCCGATGGCAATCCGCCCATAGACACGGAAGCGCTTCTCGCGCGAACGGCGGGCGGCAAGGCCGGCCTCGACCCGCTCTGCCGCGGTCTTCGGGCTGATGGTGCCTTTTGTCGTCTCACTCATACTGCTCTCGATATTTCTTCACGATCTGCAGGGCCGTGAAATTCAGGCCAAGCGTGATCACGATCAGGGTCAGCGCCAGCGCGAAAGCCGAAAGCGTCTTCGCGGATTCGAATTCCTGGTCACCAACCAGAATGGTCACGATCTGCGAGGTGACGGTGGTCACGGCATCAAGCGGATTAAGCGACAGGTTGGCCGCCAGCCCGGCCGCCATCACGACAATCATTGTCTCGCCGACCGCACGCGACACAGCCAGAAGGATGGATGCCACGACACCCGGCAGCGCCGCCGGAAGGACAACCTGACGGATCGTCTCGCTTCGTGTGCTGCCAAGACCGTAAGCGGCATCCCTGAGGGCCTGCGGCACGGCGTTGATGACATCATCCGACAGCGAGGACACGAACGGGATGATCATGATGCCCATGACAAGGCCCGCGGCAAGCGCCGATTCCGAAGCGACGTCGAGGCCAAGGCTCATGCCAGTAGACCGGATGAAAGGCGCCACCGTCAGCGCCGCGAAGAAGCCATAGACAACGGTCGGCACACCGGCAAGCAGTTCCATCAGTGGCTTCACCACTGCGCGGACGCGCGGCGAAGCATATTCCGAGAGGTAGATGGCACTGAACAGCCCGACGGGAACCGAAATCGACAGCGCGACCACCGAGATCAGGAATGTGCCGACAAACAGCGGTACCGACCCGTAGGTTGCCAGCCCCATCTGGCCGGAACCGGCGCGCTCGGCACCTTCAAACTGCGGATTCCAGGTCAGGCCGAAAAGGAACTCTTTGACCGGAACAAGGGCAAAGAAACGCAGCGATTCGAAAATGACCGAGAACACAATGCCGATGGTTGTAAGGATGGCGATGGCAGAGCTTGCCGCAAGGACCGTCATCAGGATTCGCTCGACCGCGTTGCGCGACCGGAAGGCGGGGTTGATCCGGCGGTAGGCGACCATCCCGCCGAGAAGCGCAAGGCTGAGCGTGGTGACCGTCTTCAGCGTCGTCGAGGTGGCGTCCCAGTCCCGCCAGGCCTCGGCAGCGGCATGGACCCAGTCAGGCTGCTCACCAAAATTGATTCCGTCGAGAAGATTGGTGATCTGCGCAAGGACGATGATTTCCTTGTAGTTCTCTGCCGCCTTCACATCCGCCGGCACGAAGTCCAGCGCCATTGAACGGAACAGGATATCGTCGCCAATCGCCAGCACGATCAGAAGGGCAAGGGCTGGCAGCGCCGAAACAAGCCCGGTGAACAGGCCATAGTAATGTGGCAGGGAGTGCAGCCTGGCCCCGGCCGCGCGGCCGGCCGAAGCGGCACGTGATCCAAGAAGAAAATAACCGGAACCAATCAGGAGAACCGCGATCGCGAGAGATATGCTGTTCACCACGTGCCTCCAGCTAGAGACGAAATAATACGGGAGCCGGTGTTGTAACCGGCTCCCGATAATTTTTCCAGACTTACTTCAGCATGTCTGCTGTCAGCTTCGGCAGATCTTTTATGGCAGCGGCGTACTGGTCACGCTCCGCCTTCGGCATCGGGATCATGCCGGCGTCGGAAAGAACACCGTCCTCGTCCCAATGCTTGGTCCACTCGGCCATGTACTCAGCCATGCTCGGAACAACACCCATGTGGGCGTGCTTGACGTAGAAGAACAGCGACCGCGATACCGAGTATGATCCCTCGGCGATCTCATCGAAGGTCGGGTTGGTGCCGTCGATGACCGCGCCCTGGAGGGTGTCGCTGTTCTGGTCGAGATAGGAGAAGCCGAAGATGCCGTATGCCGACGGATCTTCCTGCAGCTTCTGGACAATCAGATTGTCCTGCTCGCCGGCTTCGACATAGGCACCGTCGGTGCGCATCGCGCGACAAACCTTTGCCTTGGCGCCAGCGGCGGCAAGCGCGGCCTTGGCCATGTCATCCTTCTTGCAGTACCCCTTCTCATTCACCATTTCGGCGAAAGATGCGCGGGTGCCGGACGTTGTCGGCGGGCCATAAACGCGGATCTCGACATCCGGATAATCAGCGTTGATGTCACTCCATTTCTTGAACGGGTTCGGCACCATCTCAGTACAGTTCGCGCTCTGCGAGCCGTCGGCGCAGGCTGGCACCATGGCCGTCAGCGCCATCCCAAGATCCGCCTTGGAAATGACGAGCGGCGTGCCTTCCTTGGAGTTGGCAACGACAATGCCGTCATAACCGACCTTGATCTCGGTCACATCAACGCCGTTGGCATCGCAGTATTCCAGCTCTTTCACCTTCATCCGCGACGATGCGTTGCCGATGTCGATGAACTCGGTCCCGATGCCCTCGCAGACACCCTTTTTGCCGACCGAAGAACCACCCGACTCAACAACCGGCGTCTTGAAGGACGGGTTGTTGCCAAGCTGCTCGGCCACGATGGTGGCGAAGGGAAGAACGGTCGACGAGCCTGCAATGCTCAGATAATCGCGGGCACTGGCAACTGTAGTCATGCCAGCGAGGGCGACTGCTCCGACGATCACAACGGAAAAACGCATGATACCTCTCCTGCGTTGGGGTTTGGACGCCACATGTCTGCGCCTCCGCGGTTACAGAATCGTGTCGTGAACATTACAGTTTTATTTCGCCCTGGAAGGCTATTGTAAGATGCTGAATTTGCGACTTAAGAATTTCCTTTCAGCAAGGTGAGACCAAAAGCATCCTTGATGCTGTCTTCGATTTGATGATGAATTGTCATGATCGGGTGCATGTGTGAGGGCACGAATCGCAGATCGTGGCTGCCGTACCCGATATGACAAACGGCAACCTAGCTGACGATACAGTCCGCCGTGACAGCAGGGAGTCATGATGTCCAGCAGCAATGCATTCCAGATGCTCTGTCGGGCGTGTCTTCGAAGCGGCTATGTCGGCGGCGCCGAACCTCCTGACAGCTGTCCGCATTGCGGCTCTCCGGATGTCCGCAGCTCGCGCGAGCTTTTCGATCTCGCCATCGCCCATATCGACTGCGACGCCTTCTATGCGTCGGTCGAGAAGCGCGACAATCCCGAAATCCGCGACAGACCGGTCATCGTCGGCGGGCGCGAACGCGGCGTCGTGGCGGCGGCCTGCTACATCGCGCGGCAATTCGGCATCAGGTCGGCGATGCCGACCTGGCAGGCGCTGAAACGATGCCCCGACGCCGTGGTGATCCGCCCGCGCATGGACCATTACATCTCCGTCAGCCGCGAGATCCGCAAACGCATGCTGGCGCTCACGCCGCTTGTGCAGCCACTCTCGATCGACGAAGCCTTTCTCGATCTCGGCGGCACCGAGGCGCTTCACGGCTGCGCGCCAGCCGAGGCGCTTGTCCGCCTGCAGAATGAAATACGCGACGAGATCGGCATTACGGTATCGATCGGTCTCAGCGGCACCAAATCGCTTGCCAAGATGGCATCCGACCGCGACAAGCCCGACGGCTTCTTCGCCGTCGACAGCCGTACCGCGGCGGCCTGGCTCGCCCCGCAGCCGGTATCGGTTCTCTTCGGCCTCGGCAAAGCCGCCGTGGCGCGTCTGAACGCGGCGGGCATAGAGAGTTGCGGCGACCTCGTATCCGCACCCGATCATCAGGTGACCGCCATTCTCGGCCGCAACGCGTCAACCATCCGCGACCTCGCGGCCGGCATCGATCCGCGACCGGTGACGCCCGACCGCCAGGCGAAGAGCATCTCCAGCGAGACAACCTTCATCACCGACCTCGGCACAAAGGCCGAACTGGAGGCGGAGTTGGAAATGCTCTGCCAGAAGGTGTCCTCGCGGATGAAGGTGCAGGACCTTGCCGGGGGGCGGGTGACGCTGAAGCTCAAGCGCCCGGACCACAGCCTTCTCACGCGAAGCCAGACGCTCGCCGAGCGCACCGACAAGGCGCATGTGCTGTTTGCCGTCGGACGCGAGCTACTGGCGCGCGAGATCGGCGGCAGGAAGCGTTACAGGCTGCTCGGCATCGGCGCCGATCAACTCGGCCCGCCGCAGGGGGCAGGCCTTCTTGATCTTGTCGACGAGCGCGGAAGGCGCCGCGACGATCTGGAAGCTGCCATTGATGACCTTCATTCCCGTCTCGGGCGCGACTCGCTGCAGAGCGGGCGGATGTTCACCCGCAGACACAGGCCGGAAACGGACCCTGAACGCCAGCGGCCGTCGGTCGAAGGCGCCGATCCCGACGATGATCAGAGCGGCAGCCCCACATAATTCTCCGCCACGGTGCAGCGCCCGGCTTCGGAGGTGGTGACATAGGCCAGTTCGGCCTCCTTCATCCGCTGCTCGAACGGATCGTCATTGAAGCGGTGCGTCAGGTTGGTCAGCCACCAGGAGAAACGTTCGGTCTTCCAGACCCGCTCCAGCGCGCGGCGTGAATATTCATCCAGCGCCGCCGCATCCTTCTCGTCACAGAAGGCCAGAATGGCGTCATACATGTAATGAATGTCCGAGGCCGCGAGGTTCAGCCCCTTGGCGCCGGTCGGTGGCACCACATGCGCCGCGTCACCGGCCAGCATCAGACGCCCAAAGCGCATCGGCTCTGCGACGAAGCTTCGGAGCGGCGCGATGCTTTTCTCGATCGACGGGCCGGTCTCGAGGGAATCGGCCATCTCCGGCGGCAGGCGGCGGCGGAATTCGTCCCAGAACGCGTCGTCCGACCAGTTCTCGACCCTGTCGTCGACATCGCACTGGATGTAATAGCGCGAGCGCGTCATCGAGCGCATTGAACAGAGCGCGAAGCCGCGTTCGGTGTTGGCGTAGACCACTTCATGCGCCACCGGGCGCGTATCGGAGAGCAGCCCGAGCCAGCCGAAAGGGTAGATCTTCTCATAGGTCGTGATGGCCGAATCCGGCACGGACTTCCGGCAGATGCCGTGATAGCCGTCGCAGCCGGCGATGAGGTCGCAGTCGATCCGCTGCGTGACACCGTCCTTCACATAGGTGACGTAGGGCGACGCGCCGTCGAAATCATGTATGGCGACATCCGCCGCCTCGTAGACGGTCTCGCTTCCCGCGGCGTCGCGAACATCACACAGATCCCTTGTCACCTCGGTCTGGCCGTAGGCGGTCACGACCTTGCCATTCGTGTGCTGCGAGAGGCCGATCGAAACAGCCTTGTAATCGAACGCGAGATGCACGGAATGATGCTGGATGCCTTCCCTGGCAAGCCTGTCACCGGCGCCGGCGCGGTGGATCAGATCGACCGTCGTCTGTTCGAGGATTCCGGCTCTGATACGTGCCAGAACATATTCCTGGGCCTGCCGTTCAAGCACGATATTGTCAATGCCGGCGAGGTCGAGAAGCCGTCCGAGAAGCAGGCCTGACGGTCCGGCACCCACGATGACAACCTGCTTACGCACCCGCGCCTCCCTTGGCGTTACATTTCATCTATTCTTGGCGGCGGAAGATAGTTGGGAACCAGTCCTCGCGCAAGCGCTCACCCGGTCGCATGCCGTGCCCCGGAAAGGGTGGCGAGGTCCGTCCCGGCCGATCCACATAGCACGCGTCATCCCCGACCAGCCTGAGCGAGAATGCGCGGCGGCGGGTCGTGCTTTCATTGCCGCGGGCACCATGAAGCACCCGAAAATCGAAGGCCACGGCGTCGCCTGGCTGCATTGGCCATTCGAGAATTTCCATGCCTTCGGCATCCGGGTCGGGAACCGGCATATAGGCTGACTCGTCGGCGTAGAAATTCTCCTCGGACAGCCAGCGGGTCGGCAGAACCGGGCGCGGCCA
>JAYYLR010000237.1:0-29185 GCA_036143955.1 Pseudomonadota bacterium
CCATCAGCACGCCTTCATGCGTTCCGGCGACAACAAGGTCGAGATCGGTCTCGTCCATCTGCGCCACGGTCGGGTTCAGCACATAGGCGCCGTCGATCCAGCCGACGCGCGCGGCGGCGATCGGGCCGAAGAACGGAACGCCGGACAGGCAGAGCGCCGCCGAGGCGCCGATCATCGCGGCGATGTCGGGGTTGTTCTCCATGTCATGCGCCAGCACGGTGCAGATCACCTGCGTCTCGCATTTGAAGGAGGAGGGGAAGAGCGGCCGGATCGGACGGTCGATCAGGCGGCTGACAAGCGTCTCGTTCTCGGACGGACGGCCTTCACGCTTGAAGAATCCACCCGGGATCTTGCCGGCGGCAAAGGCCTTTTCCTGATAGTTGACCGTCAGCGGGAAGAAGTCCTGGCCCGGCTTCGGGCTCTGTGCCGCCACGGCGGTACACAGGACGGTCGTCTCGCCATGGCTGACCATGACCGCGCCATCTGCCTGACGGGCAACCTTGCCGGTCTCGAGAACCAGCGGGGTGCCGTTCCAGTCAAGCTCTTTGCGGAAAATCTTGAACATCTGTTTTATCTCTTTCGTCATCGTGGTGCCGGGCCCGCCAGGCGGACATGATTCGCCGATGCGGCTCGCAGCCGCGCGGCAGCAACAAGGGATAGGTCCGTGAATTTCATGCTGGGGGATGACCGCCGCTCGGTCCGCGGTTCCGGTCGTCTGGGCCCCCACGCCATCATCCATGGGCCCCGGCGTTTGTCTCAGTCCTCTTGTTTCGGCGCTGTTTTGGCACGCGGCAGGCCAAAAAGCAAACAAGAAATATCCAGCGAGCGGCCGATTCGGGGGGGACATGAAAAAGGCCCGGCAGCAATTGCCGCCGGGCCCGATATGCAATTGCGGAATGTGACCGCGGCCGGTGTTAGCGGCGCAGTCCCAGGCGCTCGATGAGCTCCCTGTAGGCGCCCTCGTCGCCCTTCTTGATGTAATCGAGAAGATTGCGGCGCTGGCCGACCATCGACAGAAGGCCGCGGCGCGAGCCGAAATCCTTCTTGTGCGTCTTCAGATGCTCGGTCAGGTTGACGATGCGCTCGGTGAGAATGGCCACCTGCACGGCGGCAGAGCCCGAATCCGTCTCCGACTTGCCATACTCATTGATGAGTTCGGCCTTGCGTTCGTTCGTAATCGACATCGAAACCTCCTTTGGTTTCCCCCGCTGGACCGGGCCCGGCGGGTCAGAGATTGAAAACGCGAAGCGGCTGGATCTTGCCGGCTTTCACGGTGACAAGTGCCACCGGCTGATCGCCAAGCAGGGCCACCCCTGTGCCGCGGTCCGCCACATCGGCAACGCGTGTTTCGGCCGAAGGGCCGAGCGCCGGAAGTGTCTGACCATGACGGAGTTTTGCCGCCTCGCCCGCCGACACGGGCAACGCCGGGATGTCGTCCAGCGCACTCGTAACGGGCTTAAGATGCTCGAAAGCAGCGTCTTTATGCTCCAGCTCTTCCAAAAAAGCCAGTGAAATCGCATCAGCCTCGCTGAACGGCCCGACCGAGAGGCGGCGCAGATGGCCGACATGTCCGACGGTGCCGAGCGCAAGCGCCATGTCGCGCGCCAGCGACCGGATATAGGTGCCCTTGCCGCAGGCGACCAGAAGGGTGGCGCTGTCCGGCGTGGTGGCGCGAAGCTCCAGCCGTTCGATTTCGACAGGCCGCGGCGCCAGTTCGGGAAGCGTTTCCAGACCGTCCGCAACCGCCTTGCGGGCGATGTCATAGGCCCGCGCCCCGTCGATCTTGATGGCCGAGAAAATCGGCGGCCGCTGCATGACGGTGCCGGTGAAGCGCGGCAGGACCGCCTCGATGGCGGCTGCATCGGGGCGGGTTTCGGACGTTGCCACCGCTTCTCCCTCGCGGTCGTCGGTGGTCGTCTGGCGTCCGAAACTGATGGTGACTTCGTAGGATTTCGCCCCGTCCATGGCGAAGGACACGGTTTTCGTCGCCTCGCCAAGCGCGATCGGAAGCAGCCCGCTTGCCAGCGGGTCGAGCGTGCCGCCATGCCCGGCCTTTGCCGCTGTGAAAATGCGGCGGACAATCCCCACCGCGCGGGACGAGGTCAGGCCGATGGGCTTGTCGAGGATGACCCAGCCGTGAACCGGGTTGCCTTTGCGCGACGCCATGGCAATGGCTCAGTCGTCGCGGCGGATGCTGTTGAAGACAACGTTCAGCCGCGCCGCATTCTCGAAACTGTCATCAAGAATGAATTTCAGGCGCGGCACCCGGCGAAGATGGACACGCGGAGCCACCTCCCGCTGCAGGACCGGCGCCAGCCTGTTCAGCGCCGGAAGCACCGTATCGCTGTTCTCGCCACCGAGCGGCATCACATAGACGCGGGCGTTGGACAGGTCCGGGCTGACCGAAAGTTCCGAGATGGTGACCGAGACGCCATCGAGGTCGGGATCGAAGAAATTGTCGCGCCTCAGGATTTCGGACAGCGCATGGCGAAGCATTTCACCGACGCGGAGCTGGCGCTGCGAGGGAAGATTGGCAGCGACCTGCCGCTTCGATTTTCCTGCCATCCTGTCCTCGCTTTCGCGACCCGCGACACGGTCAGTCGAGCGTGCGGGCAACCTCACGCAGCTCGAAACATTCGATCATGTCGCCTTCCTGGATGTCCGAGTAATTCTCGAACCCCATGCCGCATTCGAAGCCTTCGCGAACGTCCTTCACCTCGTCCTTGAAGCGCCGGAGCGTCTTCAGCGACCCTTCGTGGATCACGACGTTGTCGCGAAGCAGGCGGACCTTGCAGCCGCGCTTGATGATACCTTCGGTGACCATGCAGCCGGCGACCTTGCCGACCTTCGAGACTCCGAACACCTGGCGGATTTCGGCATAGCCGATGAAATCCTCCTGCGTGTCGGGGCTGAGCAGACCACCCATGGCGGCCTTCACCTCGTCGATCAGCTCGTAGATGATCGAGTGATAGCGGATCTCGACACCGTCGCGCTTCGCAAGGTCACGGGCCTGCGGAATCGCGCGAACATTGAAGCCGATCACGATGGCATTCGACGCGGCCGAGAGCGAGATGTCGGATTCGCTGATCGCGCCGACACCCGCTGACAGGATGCGAACCTTGACCTGATCGGTTCCGAGCTTCTCGAGCGCCACCCGAATGGCTTCAAGCGAGCCGTGAACATCGGTCTTGATGACGACGGGAAGCTCCTCGGCCTCGCCGGCGGCAATTGCCGACAGCATCTGCTCGACCGAACCGCGGGCGCCGCGCGCGGCCTCGCGGTCCTTGATCTGGCGGGTGCGGTATTCCGCAATTTCACGGGCCCGTGCCTCGGTCTCGACGACGACACAGTCGTCGCCGGCCATCGGTGTGCCGTTCAGGCCCAGAATTTCGACCGGCTGGCCGGGGGCCGCCGATTTCAGGTTCTTGCCGCGATCATCGAGGAGGGCGCGGACACGTCCGCTTTCGGCGCCGACAACGAAAATGTCGCCGAGCTTCAGCGTGCCGCGCTGAACCAGAAGTGTGGCAACAGAACCGCGGCCGCGTTCCACCTTCGCCTCGACAACGACGCCGCTGGCGGCACGGTCGGGATTGGCCGTCAGCTCAAGAAGCTCGGCCTGAAGCATGATGGACTCCTCGAGCTTGTCGAGGCCCTGGCCGGTGAGCGCCGACGCGTCGACGCACAGCACATCACCACCGAACCCTTCGGTGATGATTTCATGCTGCAGCAGATCATTGCGAACACGCTGCGGGTCCGCGTCGGGCTTGTCGCATTTGTTGACGGCGACGATGACCGGGCATCCGGCCGCCTTGGCGTGGTTGATCGCCTCGATTGTCTGCTGCATCACCGAATCATCGGCCGCAACGACAAGAATCACGATGTCGGTGATGTTCGCGCCGCGCGAACGCATCTCGGTAAAGGCCTCGTGGCCGGGCGTGTCGATGAAGGTGATGACGTTGCCGGCCTTGGTCTTGATCTGGTAGGCGCCGATATGCTGCGTGATCCCACCCGATTCACCAGCTGCCACGTCGGTTGCCCTGATGGCGTCCAGAAGGCTGGTCTTGCCGTGGTCGACATGCCCCATCACGGTGACGACAGGCGGGCGCGGCTTCAGGCTCGCCGCGTCGTCTTCGGCTCCCTCAAGGCCGATCTCGACATCGGATTCCGACACCCGCTGCACCTTGTGCCCGAACTCCTGCGCGATCAGCTCGGCGGTTTCACCATCAATGGTCTGCGCGGCGGTTGCCATGACGCCAAGCTTCATAAGCTCCTTGACCACGTCGGCGGTCCGCTCTGCCATCCGGTTGGCGAATTCGGCGACCGTGATGGTATCCGGAACGACAACGTCGCGAACCTGCTTGACCTGTGGAACGTCGTCCCGCATGCGGGCCTTTTCGCGCTGGCGGCGCACCGAAGCAAGCGAACGCTGCCGACGCTGCTCGTCACCGGAAAGCGCCTGCGTGATCGTCATCTTGCCGGACTGACGCCTGCCGGGTCCGTCCCGGCGCGGCGCGGCGGGACGCCGTGACGGCACCTCTTCGGTCTGGCGGCGACGGCGCCCGGGGGCATCGGTGCCCGACGGACCGGACGGTGCCGGGGTTGCGGTTGAAACCCGCGCAGCCTCGGCGCGACGGGCATTGGCTTCGGAATGTTTGCGGGCTTCATCGTCGCGGCGGCGCTCTTCCTCGGCCTCGATTTCCTTCAGCTCGGCAAGCTCGGCGGCACGGCGCGCCTCTGCCGGGTCCATCGGTTCCGGCGCTGGTTGAGGTGCCGCTTCCGCTTCGCCGGCAGCTTCGACATCTGCCGATACCGGCTCTGCCGGCACCTCGGCGTCAGACGGCGCGACATCCGGCTTCTTCATGCCTTCCTGAAGCGCCCGCACCCGCGCGGCGCGTTCCTGCGCCGTCAGCCTGTCGTCAGCATCTGCCGGCGCCGCCTGCGGGGCTGCCTGCTGCGGCGGTGCCGCGACGGGTTCGGCCTTTGGCGTGGCAGCGCGATGCGGCGCCGCCGGCGCGCGCTTGCGGCGCACTTCGACCTGGACGGTGCGGCGTCCGGCACCGGGGGTGCTCGCACGCATGGCCCCGGCCTCAATTCCGCCAAGTGTCAGCTTGCCGCCACCGGACAGGCTGAGCTTCTTGGATTTTCCGCTGTCGTCGCTCATCTAAGAACCCTTTCCTGACGACAGGCAGCCACCGCATTGCGGCCAACTGCCCCATCGCCCATTTGCGCAAGGTGATACACCGGTATCACCCGGCCTGACAACCCGAAGAGGCAGAAAAGGCCCCAAGGCGGTCCATATCGCAGCGAAGAGACTCCGCCAGTTTTCTCGATCTGCCGGCATGCACACCGACAAAGGCAAGACTGTCACGACCGAAGATGCTCCCAAGCTCCTCGGCTGAAAACAGCTGCGTTACCCACTCGACACCAAGCCGTGAGGACAGGCGCCGCAATTCGCGTTCCGAAGCATCCGGCGCGGCAAGAAGGCCAACGAATTCATCGGTGGCTGCAGCAAGCTTGCCGGCGCCGCCGACAAGGCATCCGGCCCGCCGTGCAAGACCCGCCGTAGCAAGTGCACGGCCGCGCATCATGGAAGCGATCCGCCCTATATCGTCTTCGACATCACGCAGACCGGCGCCCACCCGGCGCTGTAGAACGCCCTTGTCGGCAGCGCGTCGAACGGCGTCGGCATCGACCTCGATCCAGGCGCCGCGGCCAGGCAGCTTTTCCGCCAGATCCGCCACGGCAAAGCCGTCCGGACCGGCGACGAAGCGGATCAGCCGCTCGCGTGGCAGGGTCTTTCCGGACAGGATGCAGGTGCGCTCCGCCATGCCGAACTCCGGACCATGACGCTAGCTTGCAGCCGGCGCGTCGCCGTCAACGGCGTCGCCGTCGGCAGCTTCGGCTTCGGCGGCTTCGGCAGGCGGCTCGTCATCGAACCAGTGCGCCCGCGCGGCCATGATAATGTCGCCAGCCTCGGTGTCGTCTTCGAGACCGTGCTCGGAAAGCAGCGCGACAAGCTCGTCGCTGTCAAGGTCGGCAAGGTCGTCAAGTGTCGTAACGCCGTTCTCGGCAAGCTTCAGCATCATGCCAAGGCTGATATATTCGAAATTGCGAAGATCCTCGGTCACCTTCAGCGAATCCAGCGCCTCGTTGATCCGCTGCGACTCACGCTCGACGAAATCGACGGCGCGGGCCTGCAGCTCCTCGGCGATCGACTCGTCGAACCCCTGGATGGTGGCCAGCTCCTCGATCGGCGTCTCGGCGATTTCCTCGGGAAGGACGAAGCCTTCGGCGACGAGAAGATGCGCAATCACATCATCGATGTTCAGCGCCTCGATGAAGCGTGTCGAGCGGGTGCGGAACTCTTCCTGGCGACGCTCCGACTCCTCGGCCTCGGTGAGGATGTCGATGTACCAGCCGGACAGCTGCGAGGCGAGCCGCACATTCTGGCCGCGGCGCCCGATGGCGAGGCTGAGCTGGTCGTCGGGAACGACGACTTCCATGCGGCTCGAGACTTCGTCCATCACCACCTTGGCAACCTCGGCGGGCGCCAGAGCATTGACGACAAAAGAGGCGGGATCCTCGGTATAGGGGATGATTTCGACCTTCTCACCCTGAAGTTCGCCGACGACGGCCTGCACCCGGCTTCCGCGCATGCCGACGCAGGCGCCGACCGGGTCGATTCCCGGATCCTTCGACAGAACGGCGATCTTCGCGCGGCTGCCCGCCTCGCGGGCAACGCCCTTGATCTCGATGATCCCGTCGTAGATTTCCGGCACCTCCTGCGTGAACAGCTTTGCCATGAATTCATTGCAGGCGCGCGACAGGAAAATCTGCGGGCCGCGCGGTTCCTCGCGAACATCGATGATGTAGGCGCGGACGCGGTCGCCCTGGCGCAGGTTTTCGCGCGGGATCATTTCCTCGCGCCGGATCACCGCCTCGGCACGGCCCAGATCGACGGTGATGGAATAGCTTTCGGCGCGCTTCACCGTTCCGACGACGATTTCGCCGACACGGTCCTTATATTCCTCGAACTGGCGCGCGCGCTCGGCGTCGCGCACCTTCTGCGAAATGACCTGCTTAGCGGTCTGCGCCGCGATGCGGCCGAATTCGATCGGCGGCAACGGCTGGCGCCAGAATTCACCGATCGCCAGCGGCGGCGACTGTTTCGCGCCTTCCTCGGCGCTCATCTGCGTGGCGTCGTCCTCGACCTCCTCGACGACTTCGATCCAGCGCTCCAGGGTAATGGCGCCGCTCTTGCGGTCGATCATCGCCCTGATGTCGCGGTCGAGCCCGTATTTCGCCCGCCCGGCCTTCTGGATGGCCTCTTCCATGGCCACCATGACCTCTTCACGTTCGATCGACTTCTCACGGGCCACCACGTCGGCGACCTGGATCAGTTCAAGACCTGGGATCGATGAAGTATCCATAACTGTGTTACCTGTTCAGTTGAATGGTGTCGGCCTGTCGTCTTTCAGGCTCTTGCTGCGGCCTGGCGGACCAGGATCTCGCTGGGGTCTATGCGGCCGGAGTCGATCTCGTCGAAGGCGAAAGCGAACCGTCCAAATGCGGTTTCAATGACAATCCTGCCCTCTTCGTCGAGGCCGCCGAGACGGCCGTTGAAACGTTTGCGCCCGTCCTGCATGAAACGAAGCGAGATTTTCGCCAGTTCACCGGCGAACCGCTCATAATCTTCAACCCGCGTCAGCGGACGGTCGATTCCCGGCGAACTCACCTCCAGCGTGTAGGCGCCTGAAATCGGATCTTCGACGTCGAGAAGCGCCGCAACATGACGGCTCAGCTGCTCGCAATCCTCGACGGTCATCTCTCGGTCTTGTTTCGGCTCGGCCATGATCTGGAGCTGGCTGCGGCCGTTCTTCGCACCGGAATAGCGCACCCGCACGAGGGTGAAGCCGAGATCCTCAACGGCACCCTCTATGATCTGGCTGATCCGCGTTTCGACCACTCTTTCCCGTTCCTTTTCCCGCCTGTCGGGCCTGAAAGTTCCGCGCAATAAAAAAGTGGGCCGCAGGCCCACCGTCTTAGGCGACAGCATGTTGTTGCCAGAGGTATAGTCCGATCCTGGCAACAGCGCAAGAGATTAAGCGGTGCTCCCGGTCACAGTTTTGGTCACGGTTTCGGTCACGGTTTCGGCCGGGGCTTCCGATGGTGCTTCGGATGGGGCGAGGCGTTCGAAGATGAACCAGTTCGGAACACGGTCCTCGCGCTCGGCCTTCTTCATGTAGCGCGTCGGAACCAGATGCTGCGGACGCTCCCGCCAGTCCTGCGGACGGCGTGCCGTCCAGCGGAAGGAAGGATGCAGACAGGCCGATTTCAGCAGCCAGCTTTTGGCGACGGAATGGTCGCTTGCCAGAACGAGGCTCCCGCCCGGCCGAACCAGCCTCGCAAGCTCATCAAGAACGTCGGGCGCCAGGATCCGCCGCGCCGCATGCCGGCGTTTCGGCCAGGGGTCGGGAAACAGAACATAGGCCCCGGCAAGCGACCCTGTCTCCAGCCCGCCAAGAATCAGCCGCACATCATCGTCCCAGATCCGGATATTGCTGAGCTGGCGCTCCTCTATGTGGCGTACCAGGCTGGCAACGCCATTGATAAAGGGTTCGGCACCGAGGAAAGCGGCGTCGGGACGAGACGCGGCGATGGCGACAAGATTTTCCCCCCCGCCAAAGCCGATCTCGAGGAAAAGGTCCTCCGGCGCGCCGTCAAATTGTGGCTGTGCCGGATGTTTGGGACGGAAACGCAGCTCCGGAAGACGCTGTTCCAGCAGATCCCGCATCGTCGTGCGGAGTCTCCGGCCCTTGCGGCGACCGTAGAAATGGGGCGTCTCATCACGCAATGTCGGCTCCGCCCCGTCTCTGCTGGCCGCTGGCCTCAGACCGCAGCGGCGAGCGTTTCGGCAAGATCGACAGCTTCCCAGCTGAACGTGCCTTCTCCGGCCTCTCCGGCTGTCCGCCCGAAATGCCCATATGCCGATGTCGGCGCATAGATCGGCCTGTTCAGGCCAAGATGCTCGCGGATGTTGCGGGGTGTCAGCGCCATGGTCTCGGTCAGCGCCGCCTCGAGCCGCGAATCTTCAAACTTGCCGGTACCGTGGGTATCGGCATAGAGCGAGACCGGCTCGGCGACGCCGATGGCATAGGCGATCTGGATTGTGCAGCGGTCGGCAAGCCCGGCCGCGACGACATTCTTTGCCAGATAGCGGGCAGCATAGGCCGCGGAACGGTCTACCTTGGTCGGGTCCTTGCCTGAAAATGCACCGCCGCCATGCGGGGCTGCGCCACCATAGGTGTCGACAATGATCTTGCGGCCGGTCAGGCCGGCGTCGCCGTCCGGTCCCCCGATGACGAAATTGCCTGTCGGGTTCACCAGGAGATCATCCTCCCCGACCATCCATCCTTCGGGAAGGATGTCGGCAATCACGGGTGTCACAAGCTTGCGGATGTCGGATTGGCTGGCATCCGCATCATGCTGTGTCGACAGTACGATTTTCTGCGCGCGCTGCGGACGACCTTCATCGTCGTAAAGAAGCGTGATCTGGCTTTTTGAATCCGGTCCGAGGATGGAGTCCTGATCGGCCTTCCTGATCTCTGCAAGGCGCTTCAGGATCTGGTGGGAGTAGTGGATCGGTGCCGGCATCAGCACATCCGTCTCACGACAGGCGTAGCCGAACATAAGGCCTTGGTCACCCGCACCTTCGTCCTTGTTGGAGCTGATATCGACTCCCATCGCGATGTCGGTCGACTGTTCATGGAGATAATTCTGAAACTCGAAATGGGCGTGATGGAATTTTTCCTGCTCGTATCCGATGTCGGCAACAGCATCGCGAACCGCCCCTTCAACCGATCCGAGAATACCGGCAAGCTTGCCCTCGGAGGCACGCACCTCGCCGCCGATCACGACACGATTTGTCGTCGCGAAGGTTTCGCAGGCAACTCGTGCTTCGGGTTCAGCGGACAGAAACAGGTCCAGAACCGTATCCGATACACGGTCACACAGCTTGTCGGGGTGTCCCTCTGAAACAGATTCGGAGGTGAATAGGTAGCCCATCGTTGTCTCCAAGAAATTTTTTAGAGCACTACTGCCCCAATGATCCTTTGCGGTCAAGACGGTTGATGGTGCTACAGAACATGACAAGCATCACGAGCAATATGACTTCTCTCCATTGCGAATAAACAGACGGTTCAAAACCCGGTGGCACGGCGATATCCAGGAAACCCGCCTCGCCAAGACCTATCACCCCTAGCTGCCGGCCCGCGCCGTCAAAGGCGGCCGTGATGCCCGTGTTCGCAACACGAAGAATCGGGATTCCTTCCTCGACCGCGCGCATGCGCGCCTGCGCCAGATGCTGCCACGGGCCCGGGGTGTGGCCAAACCAGGCGTCATTCGTCAGATTGACCAATATATCCGGCCGCTCTCCGGATCTGGCCCCGAGACCGGGGAACAGCGTCTCGTAGCAGATCAGAAGCCGCAGACGTCCATAGCCGGGAACCGTAAAGTGCACGTCATCGGCACCGGGTGAAAAATCCACCGGCCCGGCAATCGCGTCGGCGAAGGGAAGGAACCGCCGGAAGGGAACAAATTCGCCAAAGGGAACAAGACGCTGCTTGTCATAAAGCGCCTCGACGTCTCCCCGCGGTGTGACCAGCGCCGCGGAATTGAATAGCCGCTTTTTGGCATCGAACCTCGGCACGCCGGTAATCAGACGGCCGTCGAATGGCAGCACGGACCAGACCGTGTCGCGAAACAGCTGGCCTTCCCGGTCAAGAAGGCCGGCAAATGCCGTTTCCGGCCAGATCACAAGCTGCGGGACCGGATAGCTGTCGCGCGACAGGTCACGAAGTGTTTCCAGATGCCCCGCCCGCGCGGCCCGGTTCCATTTTTCATCCTGCGGCACCGCCGGCTGCACAAGCCTTGCGATTTTCGACGGGGTGTCGCCAGGCGGATCCGGAAGCCGTTCAAGCCTGACAAGACCGGCCAGCGCCGCCAGCGGCAGGGTCAGCAGCAGGACGACGGCCATGCGCCGCAGGCCAAGCTTCCAGATGGCGGCTGCGAAAGCCCACAGCAGCGCAAGGAAAGAAAGCCCGTAAAGGCCAAAAAAGGAGGCGTTCTGCAGCAACGAAACATGTGCCGAGAAGAGATAGCCCGGCGCATTCCAGGGAAAGCCGGTGGCGACATGGCCACGGGCCCATTCGCAGATTGTCAGCGTCGCCGCGAACCAGAGCACGCGTGCCGGTGCCGAGCGTCCCAGCCTGTGGGCAAGCACTCCGGCCGGCACCCAGAAAAGCGCCAGCAGTAGCGGAATGCCGAACAGCGGCAGCGGAATGAGCGGCCAGTGTCCGGTGTTTCCGGTGACCAGCGACAGCGATATCCACCAAAGTGACGCGAGGAACCAGCCGAAGCCTGCCGCGCCGGCGATCAGGCCGGCTTCGCCGGACGAGGTCGCACGGCCAAGCTGCAGCGCCGGCAGGGAGAGCGCGGCGACCAACGGCACCAGTCCGAAAGGCGGCAGCGCGAAGGATCCCGCCGCACCTGCCAATGCCGCCGCGGCGGCGGCGCGGTGCCTGCGTCTCGACAGCCGGTCAATCAGCAATGTTTCAGTCACCGGTAGTCTGGGGCTGGCGCGTGACGCCACGAATCCTGAGAAGCGAAAGACGCCGGGGATCTCCCTCGATCACCTCGAACTGCAGTCCCGACGGATGACGCACCACCTCGCCCCGCCCGGGCACGCGGCCGGCAACGGCGCAGACAAGGCCACCAAGCGTGTCGATCTCGTCGCGATCATCATCTTCCAGCAATCGTCCGGCGAGGCTTTCAAGCTCCTTCACCTCGAGACGCGCCTCGGCAAGGATCGAGCCGTCCTCATTGAAGGTCATCTGCGGCTGAACCGTCTGGTCGTGCTCGTCCTCGATTTCGCCGACGATTTCCTCGACAAGGTCTTCAATCGTGATCAGCCCGTCAACGCCGCCGAATTCATCGACGACCAGCGCCAGATGCCGGCGCCGGAGGCGCATTTCATGAAGCAGGTCGAGAAGCCTGATCGTCGGAGCGACGAACAGCGCCGGGCGCAGCAATGTCGCGATGTCGGGCGCCTTTCCGGCGTGGAGGTGTGCAAATACATCCTTGATATGGATGATGCCGGCGATGTCGTCGAGTGTGTCGCGACGCACCGGAAGCCGGCTGTGGTTTGCCGCCGTCATCTGCGAGATGATCTCCGAGAAACTCTCGGCCATGCTGACGGAAACGATGTCGGCGCGCGGGATCATCACGTCGGACGCGTTCAGATCCTGAAGGCCGAGGATGTTGCGAAGAAGCGCCTCTTCATGCGGATCAAAGCTCGTCCGGTCCGCTTCCGAAACGGAAAGCAGGTTTTCCAGCTCGTCACGGCGCGAGGCGGGCTGCTGTAGCGCCGGAAAGATTTTCGTCAGGAGTGCGCGGATCATGACGCCGTACCTTCGCTGACGCCGGAATAGGGGTCGGAGATACCAAGCATGGCGAGAAGGCGTGTCTCGGTGCCTTCCATTATTTCGGCCTCGGCGTCGGTTTCATGATCATGGCCCATCAGGTGAAGAAGGCCGTGAATCCAGAGATGAACCAGATGATCTCCAAACGGCTTGCCATCCCGCACCGCCTCGTCGCGCACCGTTTCGAACGCGATGGCGAGCTCTCCCGGCGCCGCACGTTCAACATCGGGACCGGCCTCGTCACCGGCCGGGAAAGAGAGCACGTTTGTCGGGGTCGGCTTGCCGCGAAATTGACCGTTCAACTCAGACATCCTGACATCATCACACAGCAGCGCACCAACTTCCAGCGACGGCCAGCCACAGCTTTCGCAGACGACATCCGTTGCCCGGCCAAGCCTTGCACGGACATCATCAATGGTTTTCGAAGGCCAGCAGCGGCCGTCGATGATCATGTCCAGGCGGCTCCCGCCGTCGGTTTGCCACTGCTCGGATGTAAAGGGGTCCGGGTCCGGACTGTCAGGCTCCAGGGGCATCTTGCTCATGCCGGTAATTTCGACTGCTCCGTTCGGGTCTGTCGGCGCGGTGCGCCATCCGCCTATTTGGACCGATTTTTACGCGACTGTCCAGTCGCTTGCGCGCCCTGGCCATCGCTTTCATAGGCCTGGAGGATCCGCGCGACCACGGGGTGACGTACCACATCCTTGCCCGAAAGGTGGATGATCCCGACGCCATCGACTGAATCAAGGCGCTTTACCGCATCGGCAAGACCCGATGGCTGGCCGTCGGGAAGATCGATCTGGCTGAGATCGCCGGTGATGACCATCCGCGAATCCTGGCCAAGGCGCGTGAGCACCATTTTCATCTGAACCGGCGTGGTGTTCTGCGCCTCGTCGATGATCACATAGGAGGCGCTCAGCGTCCGCCCGCGCATGAAGGCAAGCGGCGCGATTTCGATCTCCCCGCTGACCAGCATCCTGTCGACCTTGTCTGCCGGCATCATGTCATAGAGCGCGTCATAGAGCGGCCGCAGATAGGGATCGACTTTTTCCTTCATGTCGCCCGGAAGGAAGCCGAGCCGTTCTCCCGCCTCGACCGCAGGCCGCGACAGCACGATCCTTTCGATCTCGCGCTTTTTCAGCGACTCAACCGCCTTCGCAACCGCCATATAGGTCTTGCCCGTGCCCGCGGGCCCAAGGCCGAAGACCACCTCGTCCTTGCGAAGAAGCGCAAGATAGTCGCGCTGCCCGGGTGTTTTGGCGATGATCTTCTTCTTCCAGGTCTCGACCCCCTGGCCGCTGCCGGACGTGCCACTGTCCGCCTCGGCCCAGCGGAGCGCATCGCTGATCAGCGAACCGTCCTCTGGGATGTTTTCGCGCTCGCCGAGCTGGCGGTAGATATCCTCGAGCGCGCGCCGCGCCGTTTTCGTCGCCGTCGCCGGCCCGGAGATGGTGATGCTGTTTCCGAAGCTGTCCAGCGTGACGTCAAGCGCCGTCTCGAGCCTTGCAAGATTCTGGTTGTGCTCGCCAGTCAGCCTGGCAAGTCGGTCATTGTCCTCGAACTCCATCCGGATGGAGGCTGGTTTTGCCGCCCTTACCATGCCGACCCGGTCATGCGACCGCCCCGATAATTGAGTTCTGTTTCGCCTCGACAATCCGGCAGGAAACAATCCGGCCGACGAGTTCTTCCCCGGCCTCGACATTGACCGACTGCATGTAGGGGCTGCGCCCGCCAACCTGCCCGTCACGCCCGCCGCGCCGTTCGATCAGCACGTCCATCACCTGACCCTCGGTGGCCTTGTTGAAGGCAAACTGCTGCGCGTTCAGCAGCTGCTGCAGCGCCTCCAGCCTTTCGGATTTCACCACTTCCGGAACCTGTTCCTCGGATGCAGCGGCAGGCGTGCCGGGACGCGGGCTGTATTTGAACGAATAGGCCGAGGCATATCCGACCTTGTCGACAAGCGCCAGCGTGTCGGCGAAATCGCGGTCGCTTTCACCGGGAAAACCGACGATGAAGTCGCCCGAGAATGCGATGTCGGGACGCGCCTCGCGCAGCCTGTCGAGGATGCGCAGATAGACGTCATGCGTGTGGCGGCGATTCATCGCGTCGAGAACCCGGTCAGATCCCGACTGCACGGGAAGATGCAGATAGGGCATCAGGCTGGGAACGTCGCGATGCGCCGCGATCAGGTCGTCTTCCATGTCGAGAGGATGTGATGTGGTGTAGCGGATCCTCGCCAGACCGTCGATCTCGGCAAGCTCGCGGATCAGCCGCGCCAGGCTCCAGACCGATCCGTCGGGCGCCTCGCCATGATAGGCGTTGACGTTCTGGCCAAGCAGGGTCAGCTCGCAGGTGCCCGACGCAACCAGGCGGCGGGCTTCCTCGAGTATTCCGGCCGCCGGGCGCGAATATTCCGCGCCGCGTGTGTAGGGCACCACGCAAAAGGCGCAGAACTTGTCGCACCCCTCCTGGACCGACAGGAAGGCGGCCGGACCACGCGGCGCGTGTTCGCCGGGGAGCTGGTCAAACTTGACCTCTTCCGGGAACTCGGTGTCGACGGCCCGTTTCCTGGCACCGGGGTCGATGCGGCTCACCAGCTCCGGAAGACGGTGATAGGTCTGTGGCCCGACGACAATATCGACCCAGGGCGCGCGACGCGTGATCTCCTCGCCCTCGGCCTGCGCGACGCAACCGGCGACAGCAATCGCAACCTCGCGGCCTTCCTGGTCGCGGGCACGCTCTTTCATCATCCGCAGCCTGCCAAGCTCGGAAAACACCTTCTCGGATGCCTTTTCGCGAATGTGACAGGTGTTCAGAATGACCATGTCGGCGCCCTCGGCGCTACCCGTGGCGGTATAGCCGAGCGGCGCAAGAACGTCTGTCATGCGATCGGAGTCATAGACATTCATCTGGCACCCGTAGGTCTTGATGAACAGTTTCTTCGTCACGGTCGCGGCTCTCTTGGTGGAAATTCGTCTTGCGGCCTGTTTCTATGACGCGCGCCGGTACGGGTCAAGCCGAACCCGGCGCGAGATTTCGGCGCATCACAATCGCATCGACAGCGCCATTGGGGCGCCGGTAATAGCCGGAACGGCGCGCTACCTCGGTGAAACCGAACCTTTCGTAAAGCGCCAGCGCGGCATCATTGTCGACCGCCACTTCCAGAATCACCTCCTCGACACCCTCCTTGACGAGGTCCCGAAACGCTGACGTCAGCAGACGCGATGCCAGACCCGCCCGCTGCGCCTTCGGGTCGGTGCCGAGCGACACCACATCGGCACTTGTGCCCGCATACAGGAACAGCGCATAGCTTGTCACCCTGGCCCCGGTATCCTCGAAAACGAAACCGCGGCTGGCAGGCCGTGCCTTCAGCTGCTCCAGATCCCCACGACCCAGCGGGCGTTGGAAAAGGCGGCTCTCGATCATCGCGATGGCGTCCAGATCCCGCGTCTCAACGGGCCTGATCATGGGGCACCCGGGCCAAGGAATGCCGGTGCCACATATAACGGTGTCAGCGGTTCCGGTGCGGTTCCGGCCTCCATACGGCACGCGGCGAGCCGCCCCACCTGCAGCGCGTCCAGCGCCGCCATCCCGGCGGTGGTCAGGCTTTTGGCGGTGTCAGCAGAAATGATGGTGTCGGCCCCAGGGCCGATGATTGCCGCCCCGGACCAGCTTTCTGGTATGTACAGCGGCGGCTCGCCATCCATTTCAACGATGGCGTCTTCCACCGGTCCGTCGGGGTCAAAGGCCTGACAGAAGAAGCTGCCGCGCCGCGTGTCGACGGTCGCGACGATACGCATGTCGGCAAGCTCCTGCCCGGAATCGCGCGCCGCCTGTGCCATCGCGGCAAGACAGGAAACACCGATTCCCTCGGCACCGGCGGCAAGTGCAAAACCCTTCGCCGCGGCCAGAGCCACCCTGATGCCGGTGAATGATCCCGGCCCGCGGCCGGCCGCCACATGCGTCACCTCCCGCGCCGAAAGCCCTGCCTCTTCCAGTGCCGCGCGCGCAAGTTCGGTGATCAATGCCGCATGGCCGTGCCGTGCCGCGTGAACATGCTGACGAGCGATGCCGTCGGCGATGATGGCGGCGGAGGCCTGATCGGCACTTGATTCAAACGCCAGAATAACCTGACGGGTCGGAAGGGAAACCATGTCGGCGACGTGCCCTTTCACCTTTGCGGCGGCGCCGGAAACGGGCCGCTTTCTTGCAAGCCATGCAAATAAACCAAACTGGCACTGGCCCGGCAATGCTCGGCGCAGTATGCTCGGCCCGATTCAACCTTGCCGATGCGGTCCGATGAATACAGCACATCGTCTAAAACATCTTCTCCTCGCCCTTGTCCTCTTCGCGGGTTTTGCAGGTTTTTCGGCACATTCGGCAAAGGCGGCCGACCATGCCACGATCCTGATGTATCACCGTTTCGGCGAGTCCGATTATCCAAGCACCAATGTCACCATCGCGCAGTTCGAAGAGCATCTGGAAGTGCTTGCGAGCGGTGCCTACAGCGTTCTGCCGCTTGACGACATCGTGGCACGACTGCAGTCCGGCGAGCCGCTTCCCGACCGCACCGTCGCGATCACGATCGACGACGCCTATCTCTCGGTTTATGAGGAAGCCCTGCCGCGATTGCAGGAATACGGCTTTCACGCCACGCTTTTCGTGGCGACAAGACCGGTCGACCGGAACCTTCGCGCCTACATGAGCTGGGACCAGCTTCGCGAATGGCAGGCCGCCGGATTTGGCATCGGCAGCCAGACCCAGACGCATCCGCACATGCACCGGCTCTCGGTGGAGTCCAACCGTGAAGAGCTGCGGGTTTCAAATGATCGGTTCCTTGCCGAACTCGGCTTTCGGCCGTCGCTGTTTGCCTATCCCTACGGCGAATACAACCTCGACGTCATCCAGCTTGTCCGCGAGGCGGGCTTCGACGCGGCCTTCGGGCAGAATTCGGGCGTTGCGCACGGATATGACGGCTTTTTTGAATTGCCGCGGTTCGCAATGAACGAGCAATATGGCAATCGCGAGCGGCTGGAGCTGGCGATCAACGGCCTGCCGCTGAAAGTCGACGAGATCATTCCGGAGGATGTGGTTCTGACCGAGAACCCGCCTCTGTACGGCTTCACGCTGGCGCCTGAAATGGACCAGGAGCGCCAGCTTCGCTGCTTCAACAGCAAATATGGCAAGCTTGACGTGTCGATCATCGGCCGGCGCGCCGAAATCAGGATGCCGGGGCCGCTTGTTGGCAAACGCTCGCGGGTCAACTGCACGATGCCGGGACCCGAGGGCCGCTGGCGCTGGTTCGGACGGCAGTTTCTTACCGAATAGGGGGTCAGCTGAGGCGCGCCGTCTCGTACCGGCCGAAATCATTCGACCGGATCAGCGTCTTCAGCTTGCCGACATAGACCTCGCCGATTTCGGCATAGCCATCCATGAAGTTCGAAAGCTGATAGCCAAGATCGGTTTCGCTCCGCCCGCGCAGCAGGTGGCGCCGGGCGCGGAACGCGGCATAGCGAGGATGTGTATTGAGATTGTGCATATAGGCACGCACTGACCCGAACAGGTTTGGAAAACTCCGCACCACGGCGTTGGCGTTCGACGCCTGAGCCGGCTTCAGTCCCGCGTCCTTCTGCCAGGCCCACTGCCCGAACAGGGCGTTGCCCTGTAGCGCGAATCGGGAGGTTCCCCATCCCGATTCGATCGCAGCCTGCGCCAGCGCCAGCGACACCGGCACGAAATCCGCACGAAGAAGAAGCTGCTTTTCAATTTCGGCCAGCGACCGGCCCTCCGTCTTGACCTTATAGAGTTTGGCCCAGCGCTCGACGCTGGCACGGCTGCCGCTTGCGACCACCCGCTTGATAGCGCTGCGCCGTTGGGAGATTTCCTCGTTCGCAGCCAGGATCAGCGGCAGTGTCATGGCGACGAAACTCTCCTTCTGGCTTTTGACAGGGAGACCCACATGCCCTTCGGGTATCCGCTTCACGAAATCGCGTGCGACAATGATGGGCCCGCCTGTCTGTTTCGGGGGTGAAGGTGCAACAGCGACGCGCGGCGAGACCGACGCCACCTGGGTCGTTATCGACGCGGTGGGTTGCTTCGCCTTCCTTGCGACGACAGCCGGCTGTTCCGGCTGTGAGGCTGTCCCACCGGCGATGTCCCCGGGTGTGTCGACAACGGCAACCGGCGCAGCGGGGGCAGGTTTGGCCGCAACGAAATCGCCAGCCTGGGCGTCGGCGATTTCAGTCTTGGTCTCGGCCATTGGCTTTGGCTCCGCCATACCGTCAGGCGACGGGCTCCGCGCAACAAATGCCGGCTCCCCGGTCTCCGCCGCAGGCTGAGAAGGCACGGCAGGCTCAGAGGCGGCGGCAAGCACGGGTGGCGCGGGTTCTGCAACATCTGCGCTATCCGGATCCATCCCGTTCTCGGCAATGTCGGGCAGAGGCGTCACAACGGCAATCGCAGGCGCGTCGGCCGCGCCAAGCCACTGCGGCGGCTGCAGCTGCAGCAGACCCGGACCAATCACACCTAGCACCGCGAACGCCAGCGCCGCGCGAAGAAGGTGGCTGTTGTTAAGCGCTATTCCGCTTGGCTGAGACACGACTCACCCGCTGGCAAAATTCTAAGAATTGATCGGCCGGTCCAGGATCTAGAAATCCGCGGCACGGACCTCTCTGACATCGGGGATATAATGGCGAAGCATGTTTTCAATGCCCATCTTCAGCGTCGCTGTCGAACTTGGGCAGCCTTGGCAGGCCCCGCGCATCTGCAGCGTCACGATCCCGTCATCGAATCCCTGAAAGACGATGTCACCACCATCCATGGCAACAGCAGGACGAACACGCGTATCGAGAAGCTGCTTGATCTGCTTGACGACTTCATCATCGTCCTCGTCCGATGCTTCGCCGGCGCTCTCGTCAACTTCGACAACAGGCATGCCGGACGCGTAATGTTCCATGATGCCCGCAAGGATGGATGGCTTGAGCGAAAACCAGTCAAGCGACTCTTCCTTTGTCACGGCGACAAAATCGCCGCCAAGGAACACACCCCTGACACCGTCGACCTGGAAGAGCCGTCGGGCAAGCGGCGAGTTCGTGGCGCTGTCGGCGGCAGGATAATCGGCCGTGCCGCTGCTCATCACCGGCACGCCCGGGATGAATTTGAGGGTTGCCGGGTTCGGCGTATCCTGCGTCTGGATAAACATCTAGTCTGTCCTTTTCACACTTTCGGCGTGTTCAACCTGTCGGCATTTTGCGGTCTTGGCGACAACAGAGGTGGTGCTGAGCCACCTTCGCTGACCGGACTGTTGCGGCAGGTTTCAGCTGTTTCGCTGTAGAGCATCCCGCCACACATCCAGAGCATATCGCATTTATCTGGATAATGGGTTAACGATAGCACATTTCGATGGCAGAAATATGTGAATTTTTTGTTCCGGCGCAATAGCTGAAACCATTCAATCAGCGACCCGGGCGCGGCCCCAGAAAACCGACAATCTCATTGACCTGCTCGATGATTGGCGCGGCAAGCGCCTCGGCACGGCGTCCCCCGTCCTCCAGAATGGCGTCGATATCCCCCGGATTGGCAAGAAGCCGACGCATTTCCTGCCCCATCGGCGAGAGGCGTGCCACAGCCAGATCAGCCAGTGCCGGCTTGAACTCGCCGAAGCCGCGTCCACCGAATTCGCGAAGCACCGTGTCGACATCGCTGTCGGCCAAGGCCGCATAGATGCCGACGAGATTCTGCGCTTCCGGACGGTTCTCGAGCCCGGCAGCCTCCGATGGCAGGGCATCCGGATCGGTCTTCGCCTTGCGGATCTTCTGCGTGATTAGCTCGTCCTGGTCGGTCAGATTGATGCGTGAATTGTCCGACGCGTCCGATTTGCTCATCTTCGCTCTGCCGTCGCGAAGGCTCATGACCCGTGTTGCCGAGCCGAAAATCTGTGGCTCCGGAAGCGGGAAGAAGGGAACGTCGTAATTCATGTTGAAGGACTGGGCGATATCACGGGTCAGCTCAAGATGCTGCTTCTGGTCCTCTCCGACCGGAACATGCGTCGCGCGGTAGGCAAGGATGTCGGCTGCCATCAGGGTCGGATAGGCGTAAAGCCCAACCGAGGCGTTCTCGCGATTCTTGCCCGCCTTTTCCATGAACTGCGTCATCCGGTTGAGCCAGCCAAGCTTCGCCACACAGTTGAAGATCCAGGCAAGCTGCGCGTGCTGCGGCACACGCGACTGGTTGAACAGGATCGAGCGTTCCGGAGAAATGCCGGCCGCGATCAGGCTTGCCGTCACCTCGCGCGTGCTCTGACGCAGCGCGGCCGGATCCTGCGCGACCGTGATGGCGTGAAGATCGACGACGCAGTAGATGGATTCAAAACTGTCCTGAAGCGTCACCCAGTTACGAATGGCACCAAGATAGTTCCCGAGATGAAGATTGCCGGTCGGCTGGATTCCGGAAAAGATCCGGTTTTCGGGCTTGGGGTCGAGGCTTGTCATGGTCAAAAATCGTCCCAGGGCGTTGTGCGGTGAATCTGACTGCACGGGTTATGGGCGCCCCGCCGAAGATGGTCAAGGGGCAGACCCGGCTTGCAAGCCCGGGCCGAACTTTGCTCAGCGCTTCAGAAGCTGTCCCGGGATGGCGCGGAGCGCGACCGCGGCGGCAAGGTAGGCGCTGCCGCCAGCCCCGACAAGCAGCGCCAGCAACGCCGCCGCCGGCAGCGAGGGCAACTGGGACAGTGCCAGATACAGCGCCGCCAGCATTACCGCCGTGGCGAGGCCGATGCGAAGGAGCGACACCGCCGCAGGCAGTTCAAGCTGGCCATCTCGGGCCAGTCGGAGAAGCAGCGCCGCAGCGGCGACAAAACCCGATACCGATGTCGCCACCGCGAGGCCGACATGGCCGAGGACAGGCATCAGTGACAGCGACAGCGCGACATTGACCGCCACCGCCGCAATCGAAACCCTGAGCACGAAGCCCGGGCGGCCTGTTGCATAGAAGGCGGGCTGCAGGATTTTCACCAGGATATGAGCCGGCATGCCGGCCGCGTAGGCGGCAAGGGCGGCGGCGCTGGCGGCGGCATCAGCCCTGGTAAAGGCCCCATAGGCAAACAGCCCGGTGACAATCTCCGGCGCGATGGCAACCAGCGCCGCTGTGGCAGGTATCACAAGGAACGCCGCAAACAGAATGGCCTGCGCCAGCGAGGCCCGCGCGCCCTGATGATCGCCACCGCTGAATTGCGCTGACAGGCGCGGCAGCAGCGCCGTGCCAAGCGCAATGCCAAAGATGCCAAGCGGCAGCTGCGCCACCCGATCGGCGAAATAGAGCCAGGAGACGGCGCCGACGGGCAGCAGTGAGGCAAGAACGAGATCAATCACCAGATTGACCTGCATCACCACCCCGCCTGCCGAGGCGACACCGAATGTCCGCCACATCCTGCGCGCCGCCGCACCGAAACGCGGCATCCGCCAGCGTGGCATCAGCTTGCGCCGCCGGAGCAGCAGCCCCATGGCGCCGAGCTGCAGCACGCCGGCGATGAGAAGCGCCGCCGCGATCGGCATCGCGCGCTCGGTGGTGAGCCAGCCGCTTGCCACCGGAATGACAAGCGCGCCGCCGATCATGCAGAGATTGAAAATCAGTGGCATCGCCGCCGCCGCCATGAATCTGCCATGCGCGTTCGCCAGCGCGGCCCAGAAGGCGGCCAGCGAAATCAGCGTAAGATAGGGGAATGTCACGCGTGCCAGCGCAATGGCGGCATCCATCCGGTCCGGTGTTTCGGCAAACCCGGGCGCAAGCACGGATATGATCGCCGGCATGAAGATCTCGCCAAGAACGACAAGGCCGCACAGAACGGCAAACAATGTTGTCTGGACTTCGCCGGCAAGCCGTGTCGCCGCGGCGTCTCCCTCGGTCTCGCGCATCGCGGCATAGGCTGGCACGAAGGCGTTGGCCATCGCCCCTTCGGCGGTCAGGCGGCGGAACATGTTGGGAAGCTTCAGCGCGACGATAAAGGCGTCGGCTGCCGGGCCGGCACCGAGGAAGGTGGCAAAAACCACATCGCGCCCGAAACCCAGAATGCGGCTGAGGCCGGTCAGGCCACTGATCTGGCGGAAGGCGCGCGCCAGCGGCTGGCCACTCATGCGGCAGCCTCGTCGACCTGTTCGAACACCGCGAGAAGCCGGTCGCGGATCGTATCGAGACGGGCCTGGTTATGAACCTGCAGGCCGAAAAGGTCCTTTACGTAGAACACGTCGACAGCCCTCTCGCCATAGGTCGAAACGGTCGCCGTCTGGATTTGCAGCCCGAGATCGGCAAGCGTACGGGTCAGCCTGTGGAGCAGGCCCGGGAAATCACGGCCGTTGATCTCGATCACCGTATGGGTCGAACTGATCCTGTTCGAGAGGATCACCCGCGAGCGCACCGGAAGGCGGCGCACCCGCGCCGGAAGGCTTCGCCAGCGCTCGTCCAGTGCCGCCTGCGGGCGCAATGTGCCGCTCACCGCACCGGTGATGCCCTCCTGAAGCCGCTCGAGAACCAGCTTGTCAGACACCAGTTCATTGTCCGCCGTCTGCAGCTGGAAGACGTCGAGGACCGTCCCGTCCGTGCAGGTGGTGATGCGCGCGCCGATGATATTGATGCCGAGGCCGGCAACGGCACCGGCAACACGCGAGAACAGGCCAGCATCATCAACCGTCAGCAGCGTCAGTTCGGTCACCTTGCGCTCGGCGACCTGCCGGAAGTCGGTCAGAAGCGGGACATCCATGTCGCGGAAGGTCCGACCGAGACCGGCATGCCGGACATGCATGTCGGTGTCGAAGCCGGTCCAGTAGTTGCGGGGAAGCCTGGCGGCGTAGTCGGCGAATTCCTCGTCGTTCCATGACGCCAGCTCGGCACGGGTCAGTTCGCGCGCTTCCTCGGCGCTGCTGGCCGCTATGACGGTGGCGTCGGCGCCGCGCAGCACGGCATCGGTCTGGTAGTAGAGGTCACGCATGAGCGCCGCCTTCCAGCCGTTCCATATATTGGGACCGACGCCCCGGATATCGGCAACGGTCAGTACCAGAAGAAGTTTCAGGCGCTCCGGCGACTGCACCAGGGCGGCAAAATCATCGATCGTCTTCGGATCGTTGAGGTCGTAACGGAACGCCGTCTTGCTCATCAGAAGGTGGTGCCGGACAAGCCAGCTCACCGTCTCGGTCTCCTCCGGGGTCAGGCCGAGACGCGGACAGACGTCGAGCGCCAGCTCGGCGCCAAGCTCGGAATGGTCGCCGTCCCGCCCCTTGGCGATGTCATGCAGAAGCGCCGCCACGAAAAGTGCCCGCCGCGCATCGATTTCCGGCATCACCGCCGTTGCTACGGGGGCGGTCTTTGCCAGTCCCCCGCTTTCGATCTGATGCAGGATGCCGATCACCTGGATGGTGTGCTCGTCAACGGTGAAGCTGTGATACATGTCGAACTGCATCATCGCGACGATCTTGCCGAAATCGGGAAGGAAGCGGCCGAGAACGCCACTTTCATTCATCAGTCGCAGGACCCGTTCCGGATTGTGCTTCGAGGTCAGGATGGCGAGAAATTCCGCCGCCGCCTGAGGGTCGTTCCGTGTCGACTCGCCAAGGGCGTGGAGCCCGCGGGTGATCCGCTGCAGCGCCTGCGGGTGCACATCGGCATTCTGTTCGAGAGCCAGACGGAAAATCTCCAGCATCCGGAGCGGCCGGTCGCGAAACATCAGATCGGGCTCGAGATTGACCCTTCCGGCGCGGATGGCGAACGGGCCGAACGTCTGGCGCAGGCGGAAATCCGTTGCCCAGGCAAGTCGCCGCTTGCGAAAATCGGTTTCCATCGCGGCGCAGATGATGCGGGTCAGGTTGCCGACGTCGCGCGCCGCCAGGTGGTAGCGCTTCATGAAACGCTCGACATCGCGCATGCTGCCGCGTGCGGCGAACCCCATCAGCGGCGCAATCGCCATCTGCGCGTCGAAATCGAGCCGCTCCTCCGGCCTTCCGGCGCGAAGATGGAGGTGGCAGCGGACCGTCCACAGGAAGCGCTGCGCCGCCGCGAACCTTCGCGCCTCGCTTTCGCGCAGAACGCCCTTTTCCACGATGTCGATGATGCTGTCGGCGCGATAGGCGAACTTGGCGATCCAGAACAGCGTATGAAGGTCGCGAAGCCCGCCCTTGCCTTCCTTGATGTTGGGCTCGACCATATAGCGGATGGCGCCATGGCGGCTGTGCCGCTGGTCACGCTCGGCAAGCTTGGCATCGACGAAATCCATCGTCTTCAGCCGCCCGATCTCGCGTTTCAGCGCCGCATCGAGCTTGCCGGCAAGCGCCCTGTCCCCGGCCACGAACCGTGTCTCGAGTAGCCCGGTCAGGGTGGTCTGGTCCTCCCGCGAGGCGCGGATCGTGTCAGCCACCGTGCGCTTTGCGTGGCCGACCTTCAGCCCGAGGTCCCAGAGAAGATAGAGCAGCGCCTCGACGACGTTGTCAGCGGCCCGGCTCTCGGCGCGCTCGGTCAGGAACAGAAGGTCAATGTCGGAATTTGGCGCCAGCTCACCGCGCCCGTACCCTCCGACGGCGACAAGCGCGACCCCGGCGCCGCGATGCCGCTTGAAAAGAATGTCGAGAAGCGCCGCAAGAAGCCTGTCCATGCCGAGTGAATGGCGCCCGACATAGACGGCGCCGTCACGGCCGGCGGCAAACTCCTCGGCAAGCCGCTCGCGCATCGCCGCATGCACCGTCTTCGCTGCCTCGAGGATCCCGCTCTGGAACGCGGCGTCACGCGCATCGGCAAGCCGTTCTGCAGCCTCGACAAGCGGGGCTTCGTCAAGCGGCGGTTCGGCATCGGCACGCGCCGCCTCGAGCGGCAGGATCCAGCGACGCCACTGCATCATCCGGCTTCCTCTGTTCCGGTCCGTGCTGTCCCGGCTGCCCTTTGCAGCGGGCGACGCCGCCTGTCTGGCTGTCATGTCCCGTCGTCCGTCGATGGGTGGAGAAGTTCGCGAAGTTCATATAGTAGCTCCAACGCCTCGCGCGGCGCCAGCAAATCGGGATTGACCGTCTCCAGGCGATCCCGAAGCGCGTCGGTGGCGGCCGGCGGCGCGGTGGAGAAATCCTGCGTGAAAAGGGGCAGTTCGCCGGCAAGCCTTTCGGCGTCGATCACGCCATGCCCACCGGCCTCCATCTCGGACAGCAGCTGCTGCGCGCGGGCAATCACCGCTGCCGGCAGCCCGGCAAGCCGCGCCACATGGACCCCGTAGGACCTGTCGGCGGCGCCGTCCACAACCTGATGGAGAAAAATGATCTCACCCTGCCACTCGCGGACCTTCATCGAGTGGCAGGAAAGCCGGTCGAGCTCCTGCCGCAGGCTGGTCAGCTCATGATAATGTGTCGCGAACAGGGTCCGGCATCTGTTCGTCTGGTGAAGATGTTCCAGCGTCGCCCAGGCAATCGCAAGCCCGTCATAGGTTGCTGTTCCGCGGCCGATTTCATCGAGAATGACGAATGACCGGTCGCTGGCCCGGTTCAGGATGGCGGCGGTCTCGACCATCTCGACCATGAAGGTCGATCTGCCGCGCGCCAGGTCGTCAGCGGCGCCGACGCGGCTGAACATGCGGTCGATGATCCCGATCACCGCCCGGTCGGCGGGAACGAACATGCCGGCCTGCGCCATGATGGCGATATGCGCGTTCTGGCGGAGGAAAGTCGATTTGCCGGCCATGTTGGGTCCGGTCACAAGCCACAGGTCGCCGGCATCGCCAAGCCGGCAGTCATTCGGAATGAAGCTCTCGCCGGCGCCGAGCATCGTTTCGATCACCGGATGGCGCCCGCGTTCGATGTCGAAGCTGCGGTCGTCACGGATGTCGGGGCGGCAATGGCCCTGGCGTGCGGCAAGCGCCGACGAGGCCATGGCGACGTCGAGCGCCGCCAGCGCCTGTGCCGCCGCCGACAGCTGTTCGACCTGCACAAGCGCGGTCTCGCGAAGCCTGTCGAAAATCTCGAGCTCCCTTGCCAGCGCGCGGTCGGCCGCGGTCGACAGGTCACGTTCCAGATCGGCCAGCTCGGTGGTGGTGAATCGCACCGTCTGCGCCGTCGTCTGCCGGTGGATGAAGCGGGCGTCCTGCATCAGCTTTTCGGCATGCGTGTTGCGGACATCGACATGGTAGCCGAGGACATTGTTGTGCTTCACCTTCAGCGATGCGATGCCGGTGGCCTCGACATATTGCTGCTGCAACGCGGCGATCAGACGCCGGCTTTCATCGCGGAGCGCGCGAAGCTCATCAAGCGAGGCATCGAAACCGGCCCGAACGAAGCCGCCGTCGCGCGCCAGAAGCGGCAGCTCGTCGGCAAGCGCCGGCGCAAGCTCGGCCGAAAGCGGCACCGGCGCCATGATCATGTCGTGAAGCGCCGAAAGCTCGGCAAGGTCGCCGAGCCCCTGCGCGCGTGTCGCGATGCCGACAAGGTCCGCCGCCGTCGACAGCGCCGTCGACAGCGCCTGCAGGTCGCGCGGGCCGCCATGGCCCATCGACAGGCGCGACAGTGCGCGGTCGATGTCAGGCTGCCCCTTCATCATGTCGCGAAGCTCGCCGCACAGATCGGGACGGTCGTGGTACCAGCCAACCAGCTCGAGCCGCCGCATGATCGCCTGGCGTTCGGCAAGCGGCGCACTGATCCGGGCCGCCAGCAGCCGGCCACCGGCTGCGGTGACGGTCAGGTCGATCGCGGCCAGCAGGCTGCCGCGCATCTCGCCGCCAAGTGTGCGGGTGATTTCCAGCGACCGGCGCGTCGCCTGGTCGATCTCCATATACCCGGTCTCGGCAATGGCCGCGGGCGGGCGAAGTCGGGGCATGTTGCCTTTCTGGGTCAGCTCGATATAGCCGAGCAGCGCGCCGGCGGCGCCGGTCATCGCACGCGAGAACTGGCCGAATCCGTCAAGGGAGACAACGCCGTAATAGGCACAAAGAGCACGGTTGCCGGCAACGCTGTCGAACAGCGACGGGGCCTGCTCTGTCAGGCAGGTTCCGAGCGCTGCGGCACCGTCGGGGAGCGCCGCGCCGACCGGCACCACGAGCTCGGCCGGCGCCAGCATGGCAAGCAGGCTTTCGAGCCGCTCCGGCGCCACTTCCTGAACCGCGAAATCACCTGTCGACATGTCGGCCCAGGACAGCGCCATCGCATCGCCCGAGCGCCCGAGCGCGGCAAGGAAATTATGCGCGCGCGGCGGCAGCAGATCATCCTCAGTCAGGGTGCCGGGAGTCAGGACCCGGATCACCTCGCGACGAAGCGGACCCTTGCCGCCACGCTGTTTCTGTGTCGCCGGGTCCTCGACCTGTTCGCAAATGGCGACGCGGTGACCGGCGCCGATCAGACGCGCTAGATAACCGTCAACCGAATGTACCGGCACGCCGCACATCGGAATGTCGTCGCCATCGCTCTTGCCGCGCTTGGTCAGCGTAATGCCAAGCGCCGCCGCGCCGACCTCCGCATCCTCGAAGAACATCTCGTAAAAATCGCCCATGCGATAGAACAGCAGCGCGTCGGGGTGCGATTCTTTGACCCGCAAATACTGCGCGATCATCGGCGTCGGCGACTTTACTTTTGCAGAGCTTGGTGCTGATAATGGCGGCGTCATGTTCGTCCCTTGGTTCCCCCGCAACATGATAGCAGCTGAGGGTGCCGATGTTATACATTCCGATGCGTTCCACGCCGGATGAGTGTAGCCCCGGTATCGCAAAGCTTCTGCACAAGGGCGAACATCAGCCAGTCAGAATAGATACCCGGTGTCATGAGCAGAAAAAAGTCAAAGCTTGACCAGGAAGCCCTCAGCTTCCATTCCAGCGGCCGTCCCGGCAAACTCGAGATCACAGCCACGAAACCCTTGATGAGCCAGCACGATCTGTCGCTTGCCTATTCGCCGGGCGTCGCCGCGCCCTGCCTTGCCATTGAGGCCGATCCCGACACCGCCTACGACTACACGGCGAAAGGCAATATCATCGCCGTGATCTCAAACGGCACGGCAGTACTCGGCCTCGGCGACATCGGCGCCGCCGCCTCGAAGCCGGTGATGGAAGGCAAGGCCGTCCTGTTCAAGAAATTCGCCGATATCGACGGCCTCGACCTTGAGGTCGACACGCATGACACCGACAAGTTTGTCGATGCCGTCGCGATGCTGGCGCCAAGCTTTGGCGGGATCAATCTGGAAGACATCAAGTCTCCGGAATGTTTCATCATCGAGCAGCAGCTTCGCGAGCGTCTGGAGATCCCGGTTTTCCATGACGACCAGCACGGCACGGCCATCATCGCCGCCGCCGGGCTGATCAACGCGCTGCACCTGACCGGCCGCGAGATGAAGGACATCCGCGTCGTCTCGAATGGTGCCGGTGCTGCGTCGATCGCCTGTGTCGAGCTGATCAAGAGCATGGGCGTGCCGCATGGCAATGTGACGCTCGTCGACCGCTCCGGCGTGATCTATCAGGGGCGCGAGGATTCGATGAACCAGTGGAAATCGGCGCATGCGGTAAAGACCGAAGCGCGCTCACTGGAAGAGGCGCTTGTCGGTGCGGACGTGTTCCTGGGGCTGTCCGTAGCCGGGGCGCTGAGCCCATCGATGGTCGAGACGATGGCGGACAGGCCGATCATCTTCGCAATGGCCAATCCGGTTCCCGAAATCATGCCCGAAGAGGCGAAGAAGGTCCGCCCGGACGCCATCATCGCCACCGGCCGGTC
>JAYYLR010000238.1:0-2970 GCA_036143955.1 Pseudomonadota bacterium
GGGCGGCATCGCCTCCCATGCGCACACCCAGAAACCGCCTTGCCCAATGGAAACTCTTGCCGTTCGCGGCCAGAGACTGCTCGGATGTCAGCTGTTCATTCGACGTCACTGTCGGCCCCCGCCGTCAGGCCGAGCGCGCCAGGTGCCGGGCGCCAGCCTGCTCCTCTTCTTCGATCAGACGCTCCACAACCTTAGCAGAACACAGCACGCCTGGCATCCCCGCTCCGGGATGCGCCCCGGCGGCGGCGAAATAGAGATTGGGAATATGCGGGTCGCGGTTGTGGTAACGGAACCAGGCCGACTGTATGAAGATTGGCGCGATGGAAAAGCCCGCGCCATGCATAGATCTGTAATCATTCAAAAAATCTTCTGGAGTCATCCAGAAATCATCGGTGATCGCCGTGCTCAGCTCCGGCATGATGGTACGTTCCAGGGCCGCTACGATGCGGTCGCGGAGCTTGCGACCTTCAACTGACCAGTCAACGTCACCAAGCAGATTGGGCACCGGGCAGAGAACATAGAAACTGTCGCATCCTTCAGGTGCGAAGCTTTCATCCGTCGCTGTTGGCCGATGGAGATAGAGTGAAAAATCATCGGCAAGGATCTTGCGATCGAAGATGTCGGCCAGCAATTCACGATAGCGGGGGCCCATCCAGATCGTATGATGCGCCACATCCTCGTATTTGCGCCTTGTTCCGAAGAACAGCACGTAAAGGCCCATGGAATATTGCGTCGCCGCTTCGGGAAGCGCGCGCTTCGACCGTGCCTCGCCGGGCATCATCTGCTGATAGACTGTCGGCGGATCACCGTTGCAAATCACCCGGTCGGCAGGAAAATGACGCCCGTCGATCGCCGTTGCGCCGCTCGCAAGGCCGCCCCTCGTGGTGATGCTTTCGATATCGACGCCGAGCTCGACCCGAACGCCGGCCCTCTCAAGAAGGCGGTGCAGTTGCTCGACAAGGCGGCCGGTGCCACCCATGCAGAAAAACACACCCCAGCGACGCTCCAGATAATGGATCAGCGCATAGATCGATGTCGTGGTGAAGGGATTGCCGCCAACAAGAAGCGGGTGGATGGAAAAAGCCTGACGCAACAGCGGATGCCTGATATGGCTGTTCACCAGCCCGGCGACGGTCCGGTAGCTCCGCAGGCGCAGAAGCGCCGGCACCTGTGCCATCATCGAGGTGAAGCGGGTGAACGGACGGTCGGCAAGTTTCTCGAAGCCGACCTCGAAAATTCGCTTGGATGTCTCAAGCAGCCCGGCATAGCCCTTCACGTCCGCTGGCGAGAAGCGCTGGATTTCACGATTGGTATCCTCAACAGTGGCCCGGTAGTCAAACTGGCTACCATCATCAAAATGGAACCTGTACCACGGGTCGAGCGGCCGGAAATCAAGGTGATCCTCGCGCTTCTCCCCGAACAGTTCGAACAGCTCGTCAAACAGGAAGGGGGCGGTTATCACCGTCGGGCCGGCATCATGGCGAAAACCGCCACGTTCAAACACCTGTGCCCGCCCGCCAATGGCATGAAGCCGGTCCACCAGGGTAACGGAATAGCCGCGTGCCCGCATGCGCAATGCGGCGGCAATGCCGCCAAATCCGGCGCCGATGACAAGTACGTCACTGGCGTTGGCAGAATTTTCCGCGGTGTCTGCTTGTGCCTGTCGGGCAGGTGTCATGGCTGCTTCGTTAGCCTTTGTTCAGCGAGGCCACTGATTTCAGACATACCTGTTGAAGCAGTTGCTGTATAGGCGTGATGACGGCGCTGAGTTCGGCTGGCAGCCGGCCCGCATGGGCCGTGGCGTCACCAAGAAGGCTCTCCATCCGCCGTGCCGCCTCGGCCGGCGCACCGGAAGCGCGCAGTTCATCTACCCAGATTTCGAGGTCTTCGCTCGCACCGCAGGCATACCAGTCATCGAACCTGGCCTGACTTTGTGAATCCAACTGCTGCCGGAACAGGACGACGACACCGTTCGGTGCGCGGCGGCCGAGGTCAGAACCGCAGGTATTGGCTCCGTCACCACCGGAGAAATTGAGAATGTCATTGGCAATCTGGTAGGCGTTGCCGAGCGCGCGGAAGCAGTCGCCGATGATTGGGGCCGCGCCGCCGTGAAGCGCCATTGCCGCAACACCCTCAAGAGGTGCCGTCAGGAGCGGTGCCGTCTTGTCGCCGGCCCCTTTCAGATAATGGCCCCAGTCCCAAACGGGCTGAACATCGAATTCGCGTGCCTCGCCGTCGGTTGTGGTCTTCATGTGCGTCGCGAGGATCTTGACCAGCATCGGCGTCTGCGCGCGCTGGGCAGCTTCGGCGGCAAGCTCAAACGACAGGGCGACAAGCCAGTCGCCAAGCGTCAGCGCCACATCGCGGCCATAGACGGACCACACGGCCGGCCTTTCGCGGCGTAGCCTGTCACCATCACAGATATCGTCATGGATCAGTGAGGCATTGTGTAGAACCTCGATCGCCGCCGCCCAGTGAAGCGCCGCGTAGCGGTCCACATTCAGGTGATCGGCGGCCTGAAGCGCCATTTTGGCGCGGAGCATCTTGCCGGGTGACGCGAAATGGTGGAGCGCCGCCTCGGAGAGCGGCTCGCCGATTTTCGGCATCCGCTCGATGATGAAACCGTGGATGATCTCTGCAGTGGATTGCGAAGCGGGCAGGCCCGTTCCGGACTTTGAGAATATGTCTTTCGCAGAGGTGGACAGGTCAGTCATTTGTCGCCGTCTTCACACAATCCGTTTCAGGGTCGGGATTATTATCAAAACTTTGGGAATACGGGGCGGCGGTTTACACCGCCCCGTATCAGTTCATTGCGTTAGGCTTTGGCAGCTTCCGCGTTTGCGGCTGCCCAGATCACACCGACGAACGCGATCTTGTTCACAACGTCGGCGACGTTGTAGATAACGTTCAGGGTAACTGCATCAGCAGCACCGTTCAGGTAACCAAGGAAGTAGCCGAGCGGATAGATCG
>JAYYLR010000239.1:0-4479 GCA_036143955.1 Pseudomonadota bacterium
GCTCCTTGGTATTCTGAGCGCATGGGCCTACTGGAACTCGAAGACTTTTTGAAAGTTGCCGGTGACAGAATCGACTATGTCAAAATAGCTACAACGCAGGTGTTGGGGCATCCAGAAAATTGGTTGAAGCGCAAAATAGCATTGTATCAAGAACATTCAATTCAACCTTACTTGGATCATGGATATTTTTTGCGGGCCTTTCGCTTGGGCGTTGTTGATGAAGCAATCGAGGCTGGAGCTGCCCTAGGTTTCTCTGTAATGGAATTCATGAATACTTTTGGTGATGTTCCTGAAAGACAACTCAGAAAATGGCGCAGTCTTGCAAGGGATTGTGGCATGAGTCTGATTTATGAACATCATCCTGAGCGCGGATGGAGGAAAGGCGTTGCCGATAGGCCCGCCACTTCTGCTGAGATAATTGCAGGAGCAGAGCCGTTTCTTGCGGACGGTGCTTTTACGCTTCTGATTGACCATGAAGAAATCGAAATTCAAAAAGACGCGGCCGCAGATGTGATTGGCGAAGTTGTGGAGTCTCTTGGTAAAGAGCGAGTCGCTTTCGAGCTCACATCTACAAAGGAAGCTCCAATGACGTGGTATTCAAATTTGCTGAATTATTTCTCAATGTTTGGAACTGACTGTAACGTTACGAACGTAATGCCCAGCCAGGTGATGTTTGTCGACCCATTGAGGTGTGGTGAAAGACCGGCCGATATTTTGTTCAAAAGGTACCCTGAACTAGTCAACGCACGTCACAAGTAAAGGCGACGAATTGCAATTTGAAACTATGCACAACAATTCTCTTCTTCGAAAATTTTGAGACAGTTTTCGAGACAGTTCGCAAAAAAACAGCCGCCAAGGTCACACCCCTGACGGCTATTTATTCAATAATTTCTGATGGATGGTTTTGGTCGGAGCGAGAGGATTCGAACCTCCGACCCCCTGCTCCCGAAGCAGGTGCGCTACCAGGCTGCGCTACGCTCCGACACGGTGAGGGTTATAGACGAGACGGGACGCCTTCGCAAACGGATTCAATGGCCGCTTCCGGATGGGAAAAGAAAAAGCGCGAGGTCAGTCTTCGATAGACTTTCTCAGCTTTTCAAGGGCGCCGCGTGCCGCCTTCAACTCTGTGAGAGCATCTGCAAGTTCGCCATGCGCCTGTGTTGGGGGTTCAAGGCCGAGAGCGCCGGCCTGACGCGTCCCAATATGCTTCTGGGCACCCTTTATGGTGAAGCCTTCCTTATAGAGAAGGTCGCGAATACGCTCGAGAAGGGCCACATCGTCCGGTCTGTAATAGCGGCGGCCACCACTGCGTTTCAGAGGTCTCAGCGAACTGAATTTGGTTTCCCAGAACCGCAGTACATGCGGGGGAATATCCAGATGCTCCGCAACTTCGGAGATTGTGCGGAACGCATCGGAAGCTTTCTGGTTCATGATCCGTTGTCGACCCGGTCTTTCAGAATATGCGACGGACGGAAGGACAGGACACGGCGCGGGGTGATCGTCGCCTCGACACCCGTTTTGGGGTTACGGCCAATACGCTCGCGCTTTGACTGCACCGAAAAGGTACCGAAGGAAGACAGCTTAACTTCCTCGCCTTTTTCGAGACATCCGCACATTTCTTCAAGAAAGGTTTCAACAAGTTCCGCGGACTCGTTACGGGACAAACCAATATTCCGGTAGACCGCCTCGGCGAGGTCGGCGCGTGTCAATGTCTTTGCCATGGTGCAACGCTAATGCTGATTCGACGACGAGTCAATCAATGCCATGAATGAACTCACCGATTTGACGCCTGCTTACAGGCGCTTAGAAAAAAAAGCTAATGTATTCACTGACCGGCCGGACGGCCAAAGCGGACAAGCGAGGCTCCCCATACAAGACCGCCGCCAATGGCTTCGAAAGCCAGCACCTGACCATTCTTGATACGACCGTCCTCTACGGCAGAGGACAGCGCCAGCGGGATCGAGGCGGCCGACGTATTCGCATGGTCATGAACCGTCTTCACCACACGATCGTCGCCGAGCCCCATCTTTTTCTGCATGCCTTCGATGATACGGATGTTGGCCTGATGCGGAACCAGCCAGTCGACCTGATCCACCACCATGCCAGCGGCTTCGAGAACCTCGTCCATGACGCTAGACAGCTTTTCAACCGCGTGGCGAAACACCTTATTCCCCTCCATCCGAAGGTGACCAACCGTGCCCGAACTCGAAGGCCCGCCGTCAACATAAAGGATATCGCGGTGCGCCCCGTCCGCATGAAGCCTGCTGGCGAGGACGCCGAAACCGTCAGGACTCTCACTTCGCTCCAACAATACCGCTCCTGCTCCGTCGCCAAACAGGACGCAGGTCGAACGGTCCTCCCAGTCAAGGATCTTGGAGAAACTTTCAGCGCCAATGACAAGCGCACGGCGCGCCCGGCCGCTGCTCAGCATCGCATCAGCCACGTCAAGCGCATAGACAAAGCCGGCACATACGGCCTGGACGTCGAAGGCAATGGCATTGTGGGCGCCAATCTGGTGCTGCACCTTGGTGGCCGTTGAGGGGAACGTGTCATCCGGCGTGCTTGTGGCGATTATTATAAGGTCGATGTCGGCACCGGTCATGCCGGCGTTTGCAAGTGCCCGGTCGGCAGCATGACGAGCCAGATCGGACGTCTTTTCGCCTTCGGCAACAATATGGCGCTGAGCGATGCCGGTGCGCTGACGTATCCATTCGTCACTGGTATCTACCACGGCGGCAAGGTCATGGTTGCTCACGACCCGCTGCGGCAGGTATCCGCCAACCGAAATCATGAGCGTCCCGCTGTCAGGCATCTTCTTTTTTCTTCTCCAGAACGATGTTGGCGCGCGCTATGGCCTCGCTGACATCCGGGATGAAACCATGATCCACGAGATCAAGAGCAACATTGATCGCATTGGCAAAGCCGATTCTGTCGGTGCCTCCGTGCGACTTTACGGCGATCCCGTTCAGTCCAAGGAACACTGCGCCGTTATACTGGCGCGGATCGATATGCTGGCGCATACCGGCCAGCGCGTCACGGGCCAGGAAGTAGCCGAGCCGCGCCATAAATGAGCTTGCAAAGCTGCGGCGCAGCAGCCGCGTGAACATTGATGATATGCCCTCAGCGGTCTTCAGGGCAATATTGCCAGAAAATCCATCCGTCACGACAACATCGAGTTGGCCGTTAACAAGGTCGGAGCCTTCCACAAACCCCTGATAGTTTATGCCAAGTTCGGTATCGCTGAGCTGCCGCGCCGCGTCACGCAGATATTCATGACCCTTCTGCTGCTCCTCCCCGACATTGAGAAGGCCGAGACGAGGTGACTCCTTGCCGGTCAAGCTGCGATGAAATGCTTGGCCAAGAATGGCAAACTGCACGAGATTCTCTGCGTCACATTCGATATTGGCACCAAGATCCAGCATGCACACCAATTCCCCCACAGTCGGGAAAAAGGCGGCAATTGCCGGCCGCGTCACGCCTGTCATGGTTCGCAGCTGGAGCTTCGACATCGCCATCAGTGCGCCGGTATTGCCGGCAGACACGACGGCGTCGGCATTGCCGTCGGCAACACTGGCAATTGCCATCCACATGGATGTGGTTTTGCCACGCCTCACCGCCTGCGAGGCCGTGTCATCGGGCGATACGGCGTCCGGCGTATGAATGATCCTGGCACCCGACAGGTGGCTCGCCCTGGCCAGGAAAGGGGTGATTCTGGCCTCATCACCGTAAAAAACGATTTCGAGCTGCGGATTCTTCCCACAGGCGATGTCGGCACCGCGCACAACGCAGGCCGGCGCGTTGTCGCCGCCCATGGCGTCCAGCGCCAACCTCACCTTTTCAATTTGGGAACTCAATGTGGGAAAACCTTCCAGGGCTGATCCGGGGGACGCACAGCTGGGCTTACTTGTCGGTCGCCTTCAAACTGCCAAGCTTGGCAAACGGGTGGTCCTGACCGGTGTCTCCGGCCTCGAAACGATCTGGCGCATCCGCCTTTCGCGGCCAGGAACTCACACCCAGCGCCAGCGACTGAGCAACGATTTCTCCGAGGTCTATGCATCCATCGACCAACGGTTCTGCATCCTCAGGACCGACCACGACTTCCTCGTCGTCGGACGCGGCCCGAACATACCGTTCTTCTATGGTAAAATCCACAGTTTCCGCCACCGGCTCACCGGTAGCAATGCAGGGCTGGACGACCTCGGCAGACATCCGTCCGGTCACGTCCCAGGTATCCGGTCCGACCCTGTCGATCCGCAATTCAGCCGTCACGTTGCCGATGTTGATGAAACCAAAACGATCTGAAAGAAGCCTGCATTCCTCGGCGCTGCACGCCAGGGAACCGCGAAATGGCCCCTTCACCGGCAGCGTATCGACATCAATGAGTGTTTCAAGCGAAACGGTTTGCATAACCATCACCAGATCAAAAACGGGCCTGCACATATGTGTTGCCGCTCAGACCGGCACTATACCCCGCTGCCG
>JAYYLR010000240.1:0-11703 GCA_036143955.1 Pseudomonadota bacterium
AATGGGGCACCATTGGCGTTGACTGGCGCACCATGATGACGAACCTGCCAGGCGTCTTTGCCGCCGGCGACATCGTCCGCGGCGCCTCGCTGGTGGTCTGGGGCGTCCGCGACGGACGTGACGCCGCCGAAGCTATCCATTCCTACATTATGGCGCAGAGCGAAGCGCCGCGCGTGGCGGCAGCTGGTGCCTGAACCCGTTTCGCCTGTTTCGAGGATAATGACCATGAGCAAGCAAGAGATTTTTGACGAAGCCGGATATCTGGCCCGCCGTGCCCGCAACGAGGCGCGCCTGACCGATGCCGGGGTCTATGGCCCGCAGATGGAGCATGATGCCTGCGGCGTCGGCTTTGTGGCGGCGCGCGACGGCAAGCCGACCCGCGCGGTCGTCGATGCGGCGATCGAGGCGCTTCAGGCGATCTGGCACCGCGGCGCGGTCGATGCCGACGGCATGACCGGCGACGGTGCCGGCATCCATATCGAGATCCCGCGTGACTTCTTTATCGAGCATATCGCCCGCACCGGTCACGACGATGACGGCGGCAGGCTGGCTGTCGGCATGGTCTTCCTGCCACGCACCGACCTTGCGGCGCAGGAACGCTGCCGTTGCATTGTCGAGCAGGAAATCCTGGCGGTCGGCCATGTGATCTATGGCTGGCGGCAGGTGCCTGTGGACACGCAGGCGCTCGGCGACAAGGCAATGGCGACCCGCCCCGAGATCGAGCAGATCATGTTCTCGATGCCGACGGACATCGACGAGGAAGAGGCCGAGCGACAGCTCTATGTCGTGCGCCGCCGCATCGAAAAGGCGGTGACCGCCGAGCTGATCAGCGATTTCTACATCTGCTCGATGTCCAGCCGTTCGATCATCTACAAGGGCATGTTCCTTGCCGAGCAGGTCACGGCCTTTTTCCCGGACCTGCTGGACAAGCGCTTTGTGTCGTCCTTTGCGGTCTATCACCAGCGTTATTCGACCAACACCATGCCGACATGGAAGCTGGCGCAGCCGTTCCGGGTGCTGGCGCACAATGGCGAGATCAACACCATCCGCGGCAACCAGAACTGGATGACCTGCCACGAGGACCGGATGGCCTCGGACATCTTCGGCGACGCGATCGAGGATCTGAAGCCCGTCGTCGGCAAGGGAAGCTCCGATTCCGCCGCCCTGGACGCCGTTTTCGAGTTGATGGGACATGGCGGGCGCACCTTGCCGATGGTCAAGACGATGATGATTCCGGCAGCGGTCGATGTCGGAAGCGATCATGAACTCGCGAAGCTCTATGCCTACTGCAACTCGGTGATGGAGCCGTGGGACGGCCCGGCCGCCATCGCCGCCTATGCCGACAACTGGGTCATTGCCGGCATGGACCGCAACGGTCTTCGTCCGATGCGCTATGTCGTGACCAATGACGGTCTGGTTATCGCCGGATCGGAAACCGGCATGGTTGTCGTTCCGGAAGATCGTATTGTCGAGCGTGGCCGCATCGGCCCCGGACAGATGATGGGAATCGACCTTGCCCGCGGCAGGATGTTCCTCGACGCCGCCCTCACGTCGGAGCTTGCAGGCAAGCAGGACTGGGGCAAATGGGTCGGCCGCGCGCAACAGATGGAAGCCCTTCTGGCGAACCATGGCGGCCGCGGTACGGCACGTCTCGATCCGCTCGAGGCACGCCGCCGCCAGATGATGGCCGGCTGGACCATGGAGGATCTTGAACTGATCCTCCAGCCGATGGCCGAAGGCGGCAAGGAAGCCGTCGGCTCGATGGGCGACGACACGCCGTTGGCCGTTCTCTCGAACCGCTATCGCGGACTGCACCATTTTTTCCGGCAGAATTTCTCACAGGTCACCAACCCGCCGATCGACAGTCTTCGCGAACGCCATGTGATGACGCTTCGCACCCGTCTCGGCAATCTTGGCAATATCCTCGACGAGGCGCCGGAGCAGTGCGACCACCTCGTTCTCAACTCGCCGGTGCTGACGGTTCCGGAATGGGACGCGCTTGTCGCCTATCTCGGCGACCGGGCAGCGGTCATCGACTGTACCTTTGCCGTCGACGGCGAGGATGATTTCACCGCGGCGCTCGACCGCATCGCCGCCGAAGCCGAAGAGGCCGTGCGGTCAGGATGCGAGCATGTGATGCTGTCCGACCGCGCCGTCGACGAGACCCGCGCGCCACTGCCGATGATTCTGGCGACCGGCGCCGTGCATTCGCATCTCGTACGCCAGCAGCTGCGGACCTTTGCGTCGGTGAATGTGGCGACGGGCGAGTGCCTCGACGTGCATCATTTCGCCGTTCTCATCGGTGTCGGCGCGACAACCATCAACGCCTATGTCGCCGAGGAAGCCATCGCCGAGCGCCACGACCGCGGCCTGCTGCCGGGCCTGACGCTTCCCGAGGCGGTCGCCAACTACCGCAAGGCCGTCGAGGACGGGCTTCTGAAGATCATGTCGAAGATGGGCATCTCCGTCATCGCCTCCTACCGTGGCGGCTACAATTTCGAGGCGCTCGGCCTGTCGCGCGCGCTCGTGGCGAAATTCTTCCCGCCAATGTCGTCGCGGATTTCCGGCCTTGGACTGACCGGCATCGCCTCGCGCGTCACCGAAATGCACCGCAAGGCGCATGAAATGGCCGACGTGTTCCTGCCTGTTGGCGGCTTTTTCCGCTACCGCCGCTCGGGCGAGCGGCACGCTTTCGACGGGCAGCTCATCCATGCCATGCAGCATGCCTGCGATACCGGCTCCTACGAGAGCTGGAAGAAATACTCCTCCCTTGTTTCCAGCCAGGGACCGATCAATCTTCGCGACCTGATGGACTTCAAGGCCGGCCGCGAGGCGGTGTGGCTCGAGGATGTGGAATCGATCACCCGTATCCGCAAGCGGCTCGTCTCTCCCGGCATTTCGCTTGGCGCGCTGAGCCCGGAGGCGCACGAGACGCTGTCGATCGCGATGAACAGGATCGGCGCGAAATCCGATTCCGGCGAGGGTGGCGAGGACCCGGCCCGTTTCAAGCTTCGCGAGAATGGCGACAACCCGTCCAGCGCGATCAAGCAGATCGCCTCGGGCCGGTTTGGTGTCACCGCGGAGTATCTGAACAGCTGCCGGGAAATCGAGATCAAGGTCGCGCAGGGCGCCAAGCCCGGTGAGGGCGGGCAGCTTCCGGGAATCAAGGTCGACAGTCTGATCGCTCGCCTCCGGCACTCGACCCCCGGCGTGACGCTGATCTCGCCGCCGCCGCACCACGACATCTATTCGATCGAGGATCTGGCGCAGCTGATCTATGACCTGAAGCAGATCAACCCTGACGCCAAGGTCTGCGTGAAGCTTGTCGCCTCGACCGGTATCGGCACGATCGCCGCCGGCGTTGCGAAGGCGAAGGCGGACGCGATTCTTGTGTCCGGACATGGCGGCGGCACCGGCGCAAGCCCGCAATCCTCGATCAAGCATGCCGGCCTGCCGTGGGAAATGGGCCTGTCGGAAGTGCATCAGGTCCTGTGCATGAACGATCTCCGCGACAAGGTCGTGCTCCGCACCGACGGTGGCCTGAAGACCGGCCGCGATATCGTCATGGCGGCAATGCTCGGTGCCGACGAATACGGTATCGGCACCTCGGCGCTGATTGCGATGGGCTGCATCATGGTCCGCCAGTGCCACTCCAACACCTGCCCGGTCGGCGTCTGCACGCAGCGCGACGATCTTCGGGCGAAGTTCGAGGGAACGCCGGAAAAGGTTGTTCAGCTCTTTACCCATCTTGCCGAGGAGGTTCGCGAGATCCTGGCATCGCTCGGCTTCTCGTCTCTCGAGGAGGTTATCGGCCGGACCGACCTTCTGACCCAGGTCAGCCGCGGCGATGCGGCCCTCGACGATCTCGACCTGAATCCGATCCTTGTTCAGGCCGAACGTACCGGTCATCAGGGTAGCCCGCGCGACCGCGAGCGCACCGATGTTCCGGATACGCTCGACGCGCTGATGGTCCGCGACGCCAGCACGGCGCTGCAGTTCGGATCGAAAATGCAGCTCTCCTACAATGTCGAGAACACGCAGCGCGCCATCGGCACGCGGCTGTCCTCGCACATCGTTCGCAAATTCGGCATGACCGGCCTTCGCGAGGACCATATCTCGGTCCGGCTTCGCGGCACCGCCGGCCAGTCCCTCGGTGCTTTCGCCACGCAGGGGCTGCGACTCGAGGTGATTGGCGACGCCAACGACTATGTCGGCAAGGGCCTGTCGGGCGGCACCATCATCGTCCGCCCGTCGGCGGCGGCGAGCTTCGTGGCGCATGAAAACACCATCATCGGCAACACCGTGCTTTACGGCGCGACATCGGGTCGGCTGTTCGCCGCCGGGCAGGCAGGCGAGCGGCTCTGCGTCCGCAATTCCGGCGCCACTGCCGTGGTCGAGGGTGCCGGCACCAATGCCTGCGAATACATGACTGGCGGCAAGGTGGTGATTCTGGGCGAGGTCGGCGACAATTTCGGCGCCGGCATGACCGGCGGCATGGCTTACGTCTATGACCCTGATGGCACCTTCGTGTCGCGGGCCAACCCGGCCAGCCTCGAAATCGTCAGGATCGAGACAGCGCATTGGGAAGCCGATCTGAAAGCTCTTGTCGAGGCGCATGCCGTGGCAACCGAGTCGGCACTTGCGGCGCGGCTTCTGAACGAGTGGGAGGTCGCGCGTCATCGGTTCTGGCATGTTGTTCCGACCGAGATCGTGTCACGCCTCGAAATGCCGCTTGGTGACGGCGAGGCGGCAAGCCGCGCAACGCCGGCCTGACCGGCCGGCCGTTCCCCGGGCTTTCACATCTGCCGGCCTTCGCTGTTGCTGAGATGGCCGTTTTTCGGTATGCGGGACGCATGTCCGACATTTCCCAGCAGACCAACGATGATCTTGCGGCCATCGACATTCTGATGGCCGAGGCCTTTGGCCCCGACCGCCATGCGCGAACGGTGTGGAACCTGCGACCCGGGCCGCCCGTAGACTCGCTGTGCCTGGTCATTCGTGAGGATGGCGAAACGGTGGGATCGCTTCGCTTCTGGGAAGTGCTTCTCGGGGAACAGGTCATCCTTTTGCTGGGTCCTCTTGCCGTCCGTCCGGAACTTCGCGGGCGCGGGCTCGGCCAGGCCCTGATCAGGGAAGCGCTGCGCCGTGCAAGGCTTGGCGACTGGCCGCTGGTCCTGGTGTCGGGCGAGGTCGACTATTACCCGAAATTCGGCTTTGTTCCGGCGGCGCCGTATGGCCTCGACTGGCCGGGCTTCATCGAACCGGAGCGGCTGCAATTCTTCGAGCTGCAGCAGGGCGCGCTGGAATCACTGCCCGAAGGGCCCCTTGCCGTACGCCCGGTTCCACGTTAGGGTTTCCCGTGTTTTCAGGGTATTAACGGCACCACTCCATGCGCGTCCTGCATCATCACCCTCTTTATGGCGCCTCGCGGACCGTCCGGCTTCTTCTTGCCGAGCGGAACCTCGTCTATTTGCCGAAGATGGAAACGCCATGGGACCGTCATGAGGACTTCCTGACCATCAATCCGTCGGGTGAGGTTCCCGTCCTCGTTACCGAAGACGGGGATGTTCTCAGCGGCACAATGGTCATCGCCGAATATCTCGAGGAAACCGAGGAATCTGATAACAGCCTGATCTGGGGCACTGCGGCGGAGCGGGCGGAAATCCGGCGTCTTGCCGACTGGTTCGAACGCAAGTTCGTGACCGAGGTGGGAACCCCGCTTCTCAATGAACGCTACATCAAGCGGGTTGCGGCGCGCGGCAACCCTTCGTCGCAGGTGATGCGGGCCGCGACGACGAATCTGCATATCCATCTCGACTACATCGACTGGCTTGCCGAGCAGGGGAACTGGCTTGCCGGAAAGGCGATGTCGCTTGCCGATCTCAGCGCCGCGGCGCATCTGTCGGTGACCGATTATTTCGGTGATATCGACTGGGACCGCCATCCCGAGGCGCGGACCTGGTACGCGAAGATCAAGTCGCGTCCGGCGTTTCGCGATCTGCTGGAGGATGTCGTTGCCGGCCTCGCACCGGCGGCGCATTACGCCAATCTCGATTTCTAGGCGCCCCTGTTCCAGTCGCCCGTAATTCGCGCCAGCATCGCATCGAGGGCCCGCCTGAGAAGCGCCAGCTGGTCCGGTTTGGAAAATCTGTGGCCCGCCGCTTTCACAATCGACAGCTCGACATGTTCGCCGGTAAGGCAGGCCGCTGTTCGGGTGGCGGTCTGCCAGGGAACTTCCTCGTCATTCATCCCATGAAGGAGATGCACTGGCGCGGCAATCTCCAGCGGGGCGCGAAGCCGCAGATTGTCCCGCCCGTCGGTGATCAGGTGCCAGGGATAGCGGACCGGCTCATCGGAATAGGGATTCGGAAGGGCGATGACGCCCTCGGCTTCGATCTCGCGCCGCTGGCCGGCGTCGAAATTGGCCCAGAGCAGATCCTCGGTGAAATCGGGCGCCGCGGCGATGCCGATCAGGCCGGCGACGCGGTCCGGGCGCGCCAGCGCGAGATTCAGCATCAGCCAGCCGCCGAGCGATGAACCGACAAGGATTTGTGGCCCTTCGGTCAACGCGTCGAACGCGGCAAGGCAGTCCTGCGTCCAGCTTGAAACGTTGCCGTCGAGGAATTCGCCGCTGGAACCGCCATGTCCGCGATAGTCGAAGCGGAGGCAGGACCGTCCGTTCGCCTGCGCCCATGCCTCGACCTCAAGCGCCTTGGTGCCGTCCATGTCCGATCCGTGGCCGCACAGGAACATGACGCCGGGCGTCCGGCCTTCGACCCGCCGATAGGCAATATGTTCGCTGTCGCCGATCGACAGATGGCTGGCTTGCGACATGTTCGGCACCCTTGCTTTGCTGAAATCTCTTCTCGAATTTCCGGCGCGGTGCTATCACCCCGTTACGGAGACGCTTATGAGCACTAACGCGCGGATCGCCCGCTTCGTCAAGTCACACAGCCGCGACGCAAACGGTCCTGTGGTCGTCCAGGTGCTGCCCGCGCTTGTGCGCGGCGGTGTCGAACGGGGCACCGTCGAAATGGCAAAGGCCGTAACCGAGGCGGGCGGGCGCGCGGTCGTCATATCCGGCGGTGGTCCCATGGTCCGGCATCTCGACAGGATAGGTGCCGTTCATCACACGCTGCCGGTCGGCAACAAGAACCCGCTGACCTGGCCAGGGACGCGCGGCAGGCTGCGCCGGATTCTCGTCAAGGAGGGCGCCGACATCGTCCATGTCCGGTCACGCGTTCCTGCCTGGATCGCGCTTCCGGCGGCACGGGCGCTCGGCCTGATAACCGTCAGCACGGTGCATGGCCGCTTTCAGAACAGCAATGTCCTGAAGCGCTTTTTCAACCGCAAGATGCTGACGCCGGATCACATCATTGCCATTTCCAACTACGTCAGAAGTCAGATTGAACGGCAGTTCGGCGAGCAGGGCAAAAAGCTCTCTGTTGTTCATCGCGGCGTCGATATCGAGACGTTCGACGCGACGGCCGTTGCGCAGTCGCGCATCATCCGCTTTGTTGACTCGATCTCGCTTCCCGAGGACGAGCCTGTCATCATGCTGCCGGCGCGGCCGACCGGATGGAAGGGGCATGAAATCCTTCTCGAGGCGCTGGCGAAGATTTCCGAGCGCAAGTTCAACTGCATCCTCCTTGGCGCCGCGGACGGCAAGCGGGCCTTTGTCGACAGGCTGACGAATTACGGCATGAAGCTTGGCCTCGAGGGGCGTTTCCGCCTCACCCACGGTGTCGACGACATGCCCGCCGCGCTGATGGCGGCCGACATCGTGGTGATGCCGTCGGTGACGCCGGAGCCGTTCGGCCGCGTCTCGCTCGAGGCGCAGGCGATGGGGCGGCTTGTTGTCGCCTTCGATCACGGCGGCGCCGCTGAATCGATCATTCACGGCCGCACCGGATGGCTGGCGACCCCGGTCGACGCCGGCAGCCTTGCCGATTGTCTTGCAAAGGCGCTCGACGTGACGCCGGCGCAGCGCAAGACCATGGCCGAGGAAACGCGGGCCCATATCGAGGACCGGTTCTCGACCCGGCTGATGTGCAACAGCACCATCAACATCTACGCGCGTCTTCTGAAGGCGCGTCACGCCGATGGGCCGGCTGGCCACCAGCAAGCTTGAGTTTCGCCAGCCCAGAAGCTAGTTTGCCGCATGGATGCCGTGGCAAACGCCATTCTTATGCCCCTTTTTGACAGCCAGGACGACAGTCAGCCATGCCGACCGTGACTCTTCCAGACGGATCCACCCGAAGCTATGACGCCCCGGTCACGCCGGCTGCCGTCGCGGCAGATATCGGCCCCGGCCTCGCCAAGGCGGCGATGCTCGCCGTTGTCGATGGGGTGGAATGGGACCTGACCCGCGAGATCGACTCCGACGCGTCGCTGGCGCTGGTCACGGCAAAGGACGACGCCATTCTGGCGACCATCAGGCATGATGCGGCGCATGTCATGGCCGAGGCCGTTCTGGAGCTCTATCCCGAGACCCAGGTCACCATCGGGCCGTCGATCGAAAACGGCTTCTATTATGATTTCCACCGCGAGACGCCTTTTTCCGAGGATGATCTGGCGGCCATCGAGGCGCGGATGCACGACATTGTCGACCGCGACGAGGAGATTATCCGCAATGTCTGGACCCGCGACGAGGCGGTCGCGTTCTACAAGAAGAATGACGAGCCCTTCAAGATCGAGCTTGTCGAGGCGATCCCCGAGGGCGAAACCGTCACCTTCTACAGGCAGGGCGATTTCATCGATCTGTGCCGCGGTCCGCATCTTCCCTCGACCGGCCGCATGGGCCATGCCTTCAAGCTGATGAGCGTCGCCGGCGCCTACTGGCGCGGTGATTCCGACCGCCCAATGCTGCAGCGCATATACGGCACCGCCTGGCGGACCGAAAAGGAACTGAACGCCTATCTCCACATGCTCGAGGAGGCGGAAAAGCGCGACCATCGCAAGCTCGGCCGGCAACTCAACTTCTTCCATCTGCAGGAAGAGGCGGCCGGATCGGTGTTCTGGCATCCGAATGGCTGGACCATCTATCGCGAGATCGAGACCTATATGCGCCGGCGGCTCGAGGAGGGCGGCTATGCCGAGGTGAAAACCCCGCAGCTCGTCGACCGCGCGCTGTGGGAAGCCTCCGGCCACTGGGACAAGTTCCGCGAGAACATGTTCACCGCCGAGGCCGAGGACGACCGCACGCTGGCGCTGAAGCCGATGAACTGCCCCTGCCATGTCCAGATCTTCCGGCAGGGGATCAAGTCCTACCGCGACCTGCCGCTTCGCATGGCCGAGTTCGGCTCCTGCCATCGTAACGAGCCGTCGGGCGCGCTCCACGGCATCATGCGGGTGCGGGCCTTCACGCAGGACGACGCACATATCTTCTGCACCGAGGACCAGATCACGTCGGAATCGGTCCGGTTCTGCGAGCTTTTGCAGTCGATCTACGCCGATTTCGGCTTCGAGGACGTGCGGGTGAAATTCTCCGACCGTCCGGAAGTCAGGGCCGGCGAGGACGATGTCTGGGACCGCGCCGAGTCGGCGCTGACCGATGCCTGCGAGGCGGCGGAGCTGGAAACGACGCTGAACCCGGGCGAGGGCGCCTTCTATGGTCCGAAGCTGGAATTCGTGCTTCGCGACGCCATCGGGCGTGACTGGCAGTGCGGCACGCTGCAGGTCGATTTCGTGCTTCCCGACCGTCTCGATGCCGAATATGTCGCCGAGGACGGCGCCCGTCACCGGCCGGTGATGCTTCATCGCGCGATCCTCGGTTCGCTCGAGCGCTGGATCGGGATCATCATCGAGCAATATTCGGGCCGCATGCCGCCCTGGCTGGCGCCGGTACAGGTGGTGGTCGCCTCGATCACCGACAGCGCCAACGGCTATGCGGAACAGGTTGCCGACGCCTTCCGCGCCGCCGGAATGCGCGTCGAGAGCGACCTCAGGAACGAGAAGATCAGCTACAAGGTTCGCGAGCACAGCGTGATGAAGGTCCCCTACATTCTCGCCGTCGGCGGACGCGAGGCCGAGGCCGGCACGGTGGCGCTGCGGCGGCTCGGCTCGAACGAGCAGCAGGTCATCGATATGGACGAGGCGCTGGCGACGCTCCGCGGCGAGAGCCTCCCTCCTGACCTTGCGCGGCGGGCGTGAGGTGGTGCGCCGTCCTCCGCCCCACAATCCGTCCGGACTTTGCAAAACGTATAGAGACTAGGCAAATCCTGCGTTTTTTGATATCTAATCATCTCGCAGCGGGCCGCCGGCCCTTGTTCTGCGGAGAATTTGTTGCCTTGGAAAAGGCGTTGAGGATGACAGGAGAAGTTAAATAGCTCGTCCCTACTCTAACGTGCCGCCCGTTCAGGACGGCCCACGTATCAACGGCGCGATCAGGGTGCCGAAGGTACGCTGCATCGACCCTGACGGTAACCAGCTTGGTATCATCGACACCAGAGACGCGATCGAGAAGGCCGGCGATTTCGGCCTTGATCTTGTCGAGGTGCAGCCGAACGCCGAACCGCCGGTCTGCAAGATTCTCGATTACGGCAAATTCAAATATGAGGCGCAGAAGCGCGCCAACGAAGCCCGCAAGAAGCAGAAGACCATCGAGGTCAAGGAAATCAAGTTCCGTCCGAATATCGACGAGCATGATTACCAGGTGAAGATGCGGAATGTGACAAAGTTCCTGAACGGCGGCGACAAGGTGAAGGTCACACTGCGTTTCCGGGGCCGCGAAATGGCGCACCAGGAACTCGGCGCCAATGTTCTGGCCCGCGTTCGCGAGGAGACCGAGGAGCTTGCCAAGGTCGAGGCGATGCCGAAGATGGAAGGCCGCCAGATGGTGATGGTCCTGGCCCCGAGATAGGCCGCCACACCACCCGCCAAATCCCCTTGCCTTATGCCGCGCCTGGCCCTATAACCACGGCTTCGCGCACGTCACGTCGCGTCCGGGCCTGAAAAAACAGGGCATGCCCGGCCGGCAGCAAGCCACCGTTCGCCCCAGGGCGGACACCGCGCGCACGGTATGGTGGCCACCTTAAGATGAAAGAGGTCGAAATGCCCAAGATGAAAACGAAGAGCGGAGCGAAGAAACGCTTCCGCCTGACCGCCAGCGGCAAGGTCCGCGGCTCGGCGGCATTCCTGAGCCACAACCTTCGCCGCCGTCCCCAGAAGATGAAGCGCAACGCCCGCGGGACCATGATCCTGTGCGACGCCGACGCGCGCATCGTCAAGAAATTCCTGCCGTACGCATAAGGGGACCGGAACATGGCACGAGTCAAAAGAGGCACCACCACGCACGCCCGTCACGCCAAGGTCATCAAGGCCGCGAAGGGCTATTACGGTCGCCGCAAGAACACTTTCCGCACCGCCACGCAGGCCGTCGACAAGGCACGCCAATACGCCTATCGCGACCGGCGCACGCGCAAGCGGGAGTTCCGCGCCCTGTGGATCCAGCGGATCAACGCCGCTGCCCGCATGCATGGCGTGACCTATTCGCAGCTGATGGGCGGGCTGATCAAGGCCGGGATAGAGATCGACCGCAAGATGCTCGCCGACCTCGCCGTGAACGAGCCGGCAGCCTTTGCCGCGCTGGTTGAACAGTCACGCGCGGCGGCATAGTCTCGAACATAAACGGACAGCACTCGGGGCCGTCGCTTTGACCGTCAGCCGGACATATGTCCGGTCAGCGGTCCGGAGCGGCGGCCC
>JAYYLR010000241.1:0-36362 GCA_036143955.1 Pseudomonadota bacterium
CGCCGCCGCAGATGGTAAGGCTACGGCCGTTTCGGCTGTCTCGCCTTCCTCGAACAGGGTCGCAATGGGCGCATTGACCTTCACGCCTTCGGTGCCGGCCGGAACGATGATCCGGCCAATGGTGCCGTCATCCAGCGCTTCGACCTCCATCGTCGCCTTGTCGGTCTCGATCTCGGCGATCACGTCACCGCTGCGCACCTCGGCGCCTTCATCGACAAGCCATTTGGCAAGCGTTCCCTCTTCCATTGTCGGCGATAGTGCCGGCATGAGAATTTCGATCGCCATCTGTCAGGCCTCCATCGCGGCACCGCGGCCGCCAACAGGAAGAAGGATGTCGGTGAACAGCTCCGACGGATCTGGTTCCGGACTGGTCTGGGCGAATTCGGTTGCACGAAGCACCACCGCCTTGACGTCGGCATCGATGCTCTTCAGCTCCTCATCGCTGACATCCTGCTTGGCCAGCACGTCACGAAGCTGGTCGATCGGATCATGCTGCTTGCGCATGGCATCAACCTCCTCACGGGTCCGGTATTTCGCCGGGTCGGACATCGAGTGGCCGCGATAACGGTAGGTCTTCATCTCGAGAATGAAGGGACCCTTTCCGGAACGGCAATGTTCAAGCGCCTCGGCACCCGCCGCGCGGACGGCAAGAACATCCATTCCGTCAACCTGCTTTCCGAGAATGCCATAGGCGGCCCCGCGATCCGCAAGCGAACGCCCTGCCGCGGCGCGGGTAACAGCGGTGCCCATGCCATACTGGTTGTTTTCGATTACGAAAAGGCAGGGCAGATCCCAGAGCGCCGCCATATTGAAGCTTTCATAGACCTGCCCCTGGTTCACCGCACCGTCACCGAGATAGGTCATGCAGACATTCGCTTCCTCGCGGTATTTGTGGGCAAAGGCGAGGCCGCATCCGATGGGAACCTGAGCACCGACAATCCCATGGCCGCCGAAGAAATTCTTTTCGCGGCTGAACATGTGCATCGAGCCGCCCTTGCCGCGCGAATAGCCGCCTTCACGGCCTGTAAGCTCGGCCATCACCCCGTCGGCATCCATGCCACAGGCAAGCATGTGACCATGGTCGCGGTAGGACGTCACCACGGTGTCGCCCGGCTTGCTGACGGACTGAAGGCCGACCACCACAGCCTCCTGACCGATGTAAAGATGGCAGAAACCGCCAATCTGACCCATCCCGTATAGCTGTCCGGCCTTCTCTTCGAAGCGGCGGATCAACAGCATGTCACGATACATGGTGACCAGCTCGTCGCGCGGCGGCAAATCATTCACCGCTCTGGAGCCTGTTGCCGCTTTCGGCGGGCGCCCCGGCTTGCGCTTCCGCGCTGCCCTTGTCTTTTCAGCCATCAACCCCTCCCTTGGGTCGCCTGTCCCGACGCGCAGGAAAGACGCGTCGCCAATAACCAAGGGAGGATTTACTGAAAAATTGGTTTTTTCAATATTTTTATTTCACTGATAAATTTGGATTATTTCTCAATAAACCCAATTTCAGTTTAATTGTATTTCCGGCGTTATGTCTGAAAATTTCAATTTCGAGAGATCAATTGAAATTATGACATCGTTCGGTGAATAGAGCCCGAGTTCGGCCCGGGCTGTCTCAGCCAGCATATCTGCATCCAGGGAGCCGGCCTGCAACAGATGGATCCGATGCGAGAGAAACGCATGGTGCTTCTGAAGCAGGGTCAGTTTTTCTTCAGCAAGCACGATCTTGCGGTCAAGTTCGGGCCTCGCGAGAAACCCGCGATCACCAGCCAGAATATGAAAGCCGAAAAAGAAAACCACCGAAGCCAGCAGGCCGGAACTTACCGTCAGAACGAACAATCGGCGACGCATTGCGAACATCTTCAACCTCGTTCCAGATTGTGGCGAACGCCACGTGACTGGGTCGAGTGAATCAGAGCCGATTCACGGCGTCAAGAAAAAAGCGAATCGCCGGATTCCTTAAGTTTTTTGGAATTTCTTAACCGCGAAGGATGGCATCGCCGGCATAGAGTCCCGAGGCGTCCAGCTCCTCGTTGATCCGCAGCAGCTGGTTGTATTTTGCCAGCCTGTCGGACCGCGAGAGCGAACCCGTCTTGATCTGGCCGGCATTCGTCGCGACGGCAAGGTCGGCGATGAAGCTGTCCTCGGTCTCGCCGCTACGATGCGAAATAACCACGCCGTAGCCGGCCTTCTGCGCCATTTCCACCGCCTGCAACGTCTCTGACAGGGTCCCGATCTGGTTGACCTTCACAAGGATGGCATTCGCCGCATCGACGGCGATTCCGCGCGCGAGACGCTCGGCGCTGGTGACGAACAGGTCATCACCGACAACCTGAACCGTCTCGCCGACTTCGGCCGTCAGAGCGGCAAAACCGTCCCAGTCTTCCTCATCCATCGGATCTTCCAGCGACAGGATCGGATGGTTGCCGACAAGACCGGCCCACATCTTCACCATTTCGGCGGAAGACAGGCTGCGCCCCTCACCCGCGAGAACGTATTTGCCATCCTCGAAAAGTTCGGTCGCCGCAGCATCGAGCGCGATGACGACATCGTCTCCGGGCGTGTAGCCGGCGGCCTCGATTGATTTGCGAATATAGTCCAGCGCCTCGTCGGTCGAATTGATCGCCGGCGCAAACCCGCCTTCGTCGCCGACTGCCGTCGAATATCCGGCCTTGGCAAGAAGCGATTTCAGGGCATGGAAAATCTCGGCGCCCATCCGCACGGCATCGGGGAAATGATCCGCACCCACGGGCATGACCATGAATTCCTGAACGTCGAGTGCGTTATTGGCGTGGGCGCCGCCATTCATGATGTTCATCATCGGCGTCGGCAGCAGGTGCGCATGGACGCCGCCAAGATAACGCCACAGCGGCATGCCGACCGAGTCGGCCGCAGCCCGGGCGGCCGCCATCGAAACGCCGAGAATGGCATTCGCACCAATACGGGCCTTGTTCGGGGTGCCGTCCAGCTCGATCATCGTCTGGTCAAGCCCGGCCTGATCCATTGCATCGGCGCCCGCAAGCGCGTCAAAAATCTCCAGATTTACGGCTTCTACCGCCTGCAGGACGCCCTTGCCGCCGTAGCGCGAACCGTCGCCGTCACGAAGCTCCACCGCTTCATGCGCACCGGTTGACGCTCCGGACGGCACAGCGGCACGGCCGAAGCCGCCATCCTCCAGCAGCACGTCGACCTCGACCGTGGGATTGCCCCGCGAGTCGAGAATTTCCCGGGCCTGGATGTCTTCGATGGCTGTCATGTTCTCCTCCCTGTGCCGGCACAGGCCGTTTCAATGGCCACGGCAAATTGCAATGCGATGCGGAATGTCACCCACGGCGCGCGTCGTCAAGCCGGCGCAATGACTGAAGAACGGCTGGCATCGCGTCCAACGGCACCATGTTCGGCCCGTCTGACGGTGCATTGTCAGGGTCCTGATGGCTTTCCATGAACAGGCCGTTCACCCCTACGGCGACGGCGGCACGCGCCAGCACAGGCACGAATTCCCGCTGCCCGCCGGAACTGCCGCCAAGGCCGCCCGGCTGCTGCACCGAATGGGTTGCATCAAAGACCACCGGATGCCCGAGATCGGCCATCTGCGGCAGCGCCCGCATGTCTGAGACAAGCGTGTTGTAACCGAATGAGGTGCCGCGCTCGGTCAGAATGACGCGCCGGTTGCCGGCACCGGTGATCTTCGCCGCGACATGCTTCATATCCCAGGGTGCCAGAAACTGCCCCTTCTTGACATTGATGACGGCCCCGGTCTCGGCCGCCGCGACAAGAAGGTCGGTCTGCCGACAGAGGAAGGCTGGAATCTGAAGAACGTCGATCACTTCGGCAGCGGCGGCACACTGCTCGGGAAGATGGACATCGCTGAGGACCGGGCAGCCGATCTCATCCTTCACCTTCTGGAATATCGTCAGCCCCTCCTCGATGCCGACGCCGCGCGCGGCTCCGGCAGAGGTGCGGTTCGCCTTGTCGAAAGAGGATTTGTAGACAAACCCCATACCGGCGTCGCCAGCCATGCCGGCGAGAGCTTCAGCACACATCAGCGCGTGGTCCAGCCCCTCGACCTGGCACGGCCCGGCAATCAGCAGCAGCGGGCTCTCGCCACCGCAGGGCACGTCGGCAATATTGAAGGTCGACATTTCGGTGTCTCCCGGCAGCGATGCTGCCACTCAGGCTCAAACCAGCCTTGATTTTTCCATCGAAGCGGCGACGAAGCCAGTAAATAAGGGATGCGGATCGAACGGCTTGGATTTCAGCTCCGGATGGAACTGCACGGCGACGAACCACGGGTGATCCGGCCGCTCGACGATTTCGGGAAGGCTGCCGTCGGGCGACAAGCCGGAAAAGGACATGCCGGCCGCCTCGAGTTCGTCGCGGAAGGCGATGTTGACCTCGTAGCGGTGCCGGTGGCGCTCGGATATCTCCTGATTTCCGTAAAGAGACCTGGCAAGCGTGCCTTCCTCAAGGATACAGGGATAGGCGCCGAGGCGCATTGTGCCGCCGAGATCGCTGTCCCCGTCCCGCTGCATTGTCCGGTTGCCCGCGGTCCATTCGGTCATCAGGCCGACAAGCGGAATCTCGGGCTCGCCAAACTCGCTCGACCCGGCGCCCTTCAGCCCGGCAAGATTGCGCGCCGTCTCGAGAACCGCCATCTGCATGCCGAAACAGATTCCGAAATAGGGAATCTGGTGCTCACGGGCAAAGGTGATGGCACGGATCTTTCCTTCCGAGCCGCGCTCGCCGAAACCGCCAGGCACCAGAATGCCGCTGACATGGTGAAGCGCCTCGATGGCAGCATCTTCCTTCTCAAAAAGTTCGGAATCGATCCATTCGATCCGCACCTTGGCGCGGTTGGCGATGCCGCCATGCATCAGCGCCTCGCCAAGTGATTTGTAGGAATCCTGAAGCGAGGTGTATTTGCCGACAATGGCGATGGTGACTTCACTGTCAGGGTTGGCCACACGATCGCAGATCCGTGTCCAGGCGCCAAGATCGGGGGCTTCGTCAGGAAGACCGAAATGGCGCATGACCTCGCGGTCGAGACCCTGCTCGTGATAGGCCGACGGCACCTCGTAGATGTTGTTGACATCCATGCCGAGAATCACGGCGGAAGGCCGGATATTGCAGAACAGGGCAATCTTGCCGCGCTGCTCTTCGGGAAGCGGCTGTTCGGTCCGGCACAGCAGGATATCAGGCTGAATGCCGACGGACTGAAGCTCCTTCACCGAATGCTGCGTCGGTTTGGTTTTCAACTCTCCCGCCGCGGCAATATAGGGGATCAGCGTGACATGGAGGAAGCAGGCCCCCTCGCGCCCGAGCTCGTTGCCAAGCTGGCGTATCGCTTCGAGAAACGGAAGCGATTCGATGTCGCCCACCGTGCCGCCGATCTCGCAGATGATGAAATCCTCGTCTTCGTGGTTGGAAAGCACGAAGTCCTTGATGGCATCGGTGACGTGCGGAATGACCTGTATCGTCGCACCGAGATAATCGCCGCGGCGCTCGCGCGCCAGGACGTCGGAATAGATGCGCCCGGTCGTGACATTGTCAGTCCGTCTCGCATGAACACCGGTGAAGCGCTCGTAGTGGCCGAGATCGAGATCGGTCTCGGCGCCGTCGTCGGTCACGAAGACCTCGCCATGCTGGGTCGGTGACATCGTTCCCGGGTCGACGTTCAGATAGGGATCAAGCTTGCGGAGGCGCACCTTGTAGCCGCGCGCCTGCAGAAGTGCTGCGAGGGCGGCCGCTCCAAGACCTTTTCCAAGAGAGGAAACCACACCACCAGTGATAAAAAGATATCGAGGCATGGGCCATCTTATTACCGCAATATGCAGCGGTTTGTAAGGTCCAAATTCACAGCATGTGGTGGTTTTATTTTCACACCGACGCTTGACAAACCGGCAAGCATCTGACGCGGGCTATTCTTTGGTCGGGACGACCGGACCGCTTGCCGGTACCGGGGTCTCGTTGATCACTTCATCAATGATCGAGGAAGCCTCCCGCTGCCCGCCGGCCATGATTGCCAGGATCAGGGAGGTGCCGAAGAAACAGGCTGCGAGGATAGCTGTCACGCGGGTCATCATGTTCGCTGTGCCGCGTGCGGTCATGAACCCACCGCCCGCGCCGCCACCGCCACCGATGCCAAGCCCACCGCCCTCGGAGCGCTGCAGCAGCACCGCGCCGATCAGCGCCAGCGCAATCAGGATGTGGATCGTCAGGACCAGAGTTTGCATGCCACGTCAGCCTTGCCAGTGTCAGCGATGTCAGTATCCGCGCTGTTATATGGGGTGTTCCCCGTCATTTCAAGGCCTTTACGAAGACGACGCTCGCGATGCTGCCGCGCGCGACCCGGCGGCGCAGATCGCACCGAAATCCTCCGATTTCAGGCTGGCACCGCCGACCAGTGCACCACCGACCTCGGCGACCTCGAAAATCGCGTCCGCATTGTCCGGCTTGACCGACCCGCCATAAAGCACCGGAACCCGTTCCAAGCCGCGCCCTGCCAGCCAGCGTCCAATGGAAACATGCATGGCGCGGATGTCTTCGACGCCGGCGACCTTGCCCGTGCCGATTGCCCAGACCGGCTCATAGGCGACGATCAGACGGTCGCTGTCGAGATCGGCCGGGATCGATCCGGCAAGCTGGGCGGTCACCACCTCCTCTGCATTTCCGGCATCACGCTGGTCCAGCGTCTCACCGACACAGATCATCACGGACAGGCCGGCCGCCAAAGCCACATGTGCCTTCGCCATGACAAGCTCGTCGCTCTCACCATGATCCTGACGTCGCTCCGAATGGCCAAGCAGTGCGAAATGCGCGCCGCAGTCGGCAAGCATGCCTGCGCTGACATCGCCGGTATGGGCCCCTGCCTCGTCCTGATGACAGTCCTGCCCGCCGACCAGAATACCGGACCCGTCAAGGCGCACGCCCATCTGGACGATGTAGGGCGCCGGCGGAAAGAGCACCCTTGTCACTCCTTCGAAATCCTCACCGGCATAGGCGGCCACCAGCCGTGCGGCATCCGCCAGAGGCGGGTTCATCTTCCAGTTGGCTGCAATGATCACGTCAGGCTCCCTTTGCCAGCAAAACGCTGGCGTTCCGTCGTCGCGGCAGACTACATCGACAGCGCCCGGCTTGTCACCAGCGGCAACCGCCATGAGACGAAATTCTGAATTGCCCCCAAAGGAGGGAATGTTTACAAATACGGCGCAGTCTAAATACCCGGTTTCACGGCTTGTGGCCGGATCGCATCGTCAACACAGCAAACGCAGAGACATTCCATGCTTCAGGCATTACGCGGCGGCGCCAAGTCGCCAATCATGAAGGTTTTTCTGGTCTTCCTGGCCGGTGGTTTCGCGCTCTGGGGCGTCGGCGACATGACGACCGGCCTTATCGGCGGCAGCGACAAGGCCATTTCGGCCGGGGATCAGAGCCTGTCACCACGTGAAGTGGCCATGGAATTCGATCGCGCGCGACGCAGCTATCTGCCGAACGCCACCGTCGGCGAGGCGTTGCAGTCTGGCCTGCTTTCCGAAGTCACCGGCGCGCTCGCCCGCGACGTGGTGTTCGGTGCCGAGGCGCAGAAGCTTGGTATTGCGGTCACACGTGACATGCAGCGTTACGCGGTGGCGAACGAGCCGTCTTTTAAGGACGAACTTGGTGACTTTTCGCAGTCCCGGTTCATCAGCATCCTCGCGAATGCCGGCATGAGCGAAGAGGAATATCTGAACCAGATTGAGACAACGCTTCGCCGGGCGCAGATCGTCGATGCCATTGCCGCCGGTGCCACGCTGCCTGGCTCTGTCGCGCGCACGATGACCGCACATGAACTCGAACGCCGCACGGCGAAGCTTGTAACCGTTACGGTGAATACCGACGCTGTCGCAGAACCCGACGATTCGACGCTGTCGAGCTGGTTTGATGAGGTGAAGTCACGTTACGACGCGCCGGCGCTTCGCAGCGCCAGGATCGGCAGCATTGATCCGCAGATGTTCCTTGACGAAATCGAGATTTCCGACGAAGCGATCAGAACCGCCTATCAGGACCGCATTGACGAATTCACCACCCCGGAACAACGGCGGGTGAGGCAGATGGTCTTTGATGACGCGGCCGTCGCCGGCATGGCGTTCGAGCGGGTGTCAGGTGGTGAGGAATTCGCCGCCGTTGCGCAGGATCTCCTTGGCTGGTCCGAACTGGACACGCAGCTTGGCCTCGTGACTCGAAGCGACCTTGACGAGGCGCTTGCCGAACAGGTTTTTGCAACGGCGGCTGGCGGCATTGCAGGCCCTGTCGAATCCGCCTTCGGGGTGCATGTTCTCGCCATTGACGAAGTCATAGCCGGTGGCGAGGCAAGCCTTGACGATGTTCGCGACGCGATCCGCCAGACGCTTCAATCCGAAAGCGCCATCGATTTGATCTTCGAAAAGGCCAATATCCTTGAAGACCTGGTCGCATCCGGTGCCACCATCGACGAGGCGATTGCCAAGGTTGGCGGCACCGCAGCGACCCTGACCGACATCGACCGCCGTGGCAATGACATTGACGGCGTGCCTTATGCCGGTGAAGGTGCCGGTCTGGCCGAGGACAGCCTTGTTGTGGAAGCTGTCTGGTCCGGCGATATCGGGACACCCGGCGTGATTCAGGAAGGCGCTGACGACATGTTCTTCATCGTCGAGGTCACGGGTGAAACGGATCCTCGCGGGCGCGATCTTGCCGAAGTTCGCAACCGTGCAATCACCGACTGGAAACTTGTCGAAGCCATAAAGGCCGCGCGCGCCGAAGCCGAAGCTGTTGGTGCCGAGGCCCTTGACAGCGCTGACGCAACGGATGCCTTCCGCCGCACCGGAACAGGGCTTGATCATGAAGCCGCAAGGTTGATTGCCACTGCCGCCTTCGGCCAGAAAATCGGCGAGACGCGCGTTGTTGAGACCGGCAGCGAGGCCATAGCCGTTCGCACCGAGACGGTCATTCCGGCCGAAGCGGAAGAGCTTGCTGATACCGCCAAGCTTCTTGCTGATTTCACCTCTGGGTCGATCCAGCGTGACATCCTCAACACCCTGGCGAGCGATCTGTCGCAGACGCATGATCTTCAGGTTCGGCTTGGTGGCGTACAACAGCTTCTGATGGGCGGCCAGTAGGCATATGTCTGGAGAGGACGCCTATGAGGCTTTCGCCGCCGGATTTGACACTGGCACCCCCCAACTGGTGGCAAGAGAACTTGTCGCCGACACGCAGACGCCTGTGTCCGCTTATCTCCGTCTCGCCGCCGGCAAGCGGAATACCTTTCTTCTCGAATCCGTCGAAGGCGGTGAAATCCGGGGCCGGTTCTCGATTATCGGACTTGCGCCCGATCTGATCTGGCGGAGCCGCGGCGCCGTGGCGGAAATCAACAGATCGCCAGAAAAGGGCGACAGCTTCACCCCCGACAAATCCCCTCCTATCGACTCGCTCCGCGCCCTGATGGCGGAATCCGCGATGTCCAACACCGGGGACCTCCCCCCGATGGCCGCAGGTCTTTTCGGCTATTTCGGCTATGACATGATCAGGCATATCGAGGTGATCCCTGACAGCAACCCGGTTGCCATCGACACGCCCGACTCGATGCTTGTGCGGCCGTCACTGATTGCCATTTTTGACAGGCTTCGTGACAGCATCACGCTTGTCGTCCAGATCCGTCCCGCCGAGTGGGACGATGCCGCCGCGGCCTGGAATGTCGCCCAGAGCCGCATATCGAACGCACTTCAGGCGCTCGACGCCCCAATGCCGGCAACCGAGGCCGGCGGCAGCGAGGCCGTTCTTCCAAACCCGCAATCAAACATGGCGCGGGACGACTTCCTCGACATGGTGGACCGCGCGAAGGGCTACATTCGCGCTGGCGACATTTTCCAGGTGGTCCTGTCGCAGCGGTTCTCGATCCCCTTCCATTTGCCGGCGATCAATCTGTACCGCAGCCTGCGCAGGCTCAACCCGTCGCCATTCCTGTTCTTCTTCGATTTTGACGACCTGGCGATTGTCGGATCGAGCCCCGAAATCCTTGTCAGGCTTCGTGACGACATCGTCACCATCCGACCGATTGCCGGCACCCGCAAGCGCGGTGCAACGCCCGAGGAAGACGCCGCCAATGCCGAGGACCTTATGAGCGACGTCAAGGAACGTGCCGAGCACCTGATGCTGCTCGACCTCGGGCGCAACGACGTCGGGCGGGTTTCGCGGCCCGGTACGGTGCGGGTAAAATCGAATTACGAGGTCGAGTATTACAGCCACGTCATGCACATCGCCTCGCAGGTGGAAGGCGAAATACGTCCCGATCTGGACGCGGTCGACGCGATGATTGCTGGCTTTCCTGCGGGCACTGTGTCGGGGGCGCCCAAAATCCGTGCCATGGAAATCATCGACGAGCTGGAAGCCGACAAGCGCGGCGTCTATTCCGGCGCCATCGGCTACATATCGGCGGCGGGCGACCTCGACACCTGTATCGCGCTTCGCACGGCATTCGTTCGGGACGGCAAACTGCATATCCAGGCCGGCGCGGGGATCGTCTATGACAGCGATCCCCAGGCCGAATTCGAGGAAACCCAGAACAAGGCGATGGCGCTGATTCGTGCTGCAGGAGACGCGTTGCGCTTCACCCAATAGCGCTGACAAAATTAGTTAAACTTGAATAAACTGCCGCGTTTGGTTTTGGGGACTGTTCCGGCATATCGTGCCGGTAGGTGTTTTCGTTGTTCCGTCTGCAATATCTAAGATTTTTGATAGTGCTGCTCGCCCTGATTCAGGCGCCACGGGCGGCTCTTGCTGAAATCGACCTCGGTTCTTGGCGAACCCACGCTGCGATGGCGGAACAGGGCGCTGTCTGCGGCGCCTTTGCCGACCTGATGGCCATGCAGATGCTGGTCGATGAAAAGGTCGGCCGTCTCTGGACCGAGCGCCGCGCCTATTCCGGTTCGGTCATTCTTCATGCCGCCAAGCTGGAAGGACGAACCGACGTCGACAGCACCGGCGTTGACGAGCTGCTGAACCGCTACGCCATGTGGCTTCTGAACAATCTGGCAAATACGGCAAATGCCGAAATTCTGGATCCTGCGGCGCGCGATGCCGCAAGTGACATGATTGGCGACGTCTGCACCGGCCTCTATGCCCAGGCCGACAGGGCAATCCTGAAACAACACCCGTCCCTCGGATCATGCAGTCCGGGGCAGGCTCCGCTTCCGTTGCTATCGACCGGCAATGCCGAACCTGCAAGGACCTGTGAGGGCGGCGGTGCCATTCTTGCCGCGACGACGATCAAGCAGGCCGAAGACGCGGTGGAAGACATGTTGCAGCGGCTTGATATGGAGCGCACCCGCACGACGATGCTGAACGACGAACTCGCCGTTCTGCAGACAGACAATGACCGTCTCCACCGCGAAGTGGCCGCAAAGCGGGCCCTTGGCTCAAAGGTGGATGATCTTTCAAGCGCCAATGCGGACCTTCGTACGGAGCTCGGCAACTTCCGCGCCGAGCGCGATCGCCTGGCCGCAACGGCCGCTGAGGTGGCAAGCCTTACCCTTCAGAACGACGCCCTTCAGGCCGAGACAACAAGGCTCTCCGAGGCGCTGACGGCTGAACTTGCGGCGCAAAACTCGCTTTCGAAGGAACTGGCAGGATTGCGCAGCGATTACGATGACATTGCCGGCAAGCTGCTTGACACTGCCACGGCGCTTCGGGCAGCCGAGGCAACCATCACAACCCTGCCGAGCCTTGATGAAATGGCGCAGCGTACGGCCGAAATCGGCGCAGCCCGGAATGAAGTTCAGCGTCTCACTGACGAGCGCGACGCCATCCGCAGAGAACTGGCGAGTGCCACAGCAGCCCTGGAAACAGTTACACAGGCACGAGCAGGACGCACAGGATCAGCGGACAAGGTGGCTGCGCAACCGGCCAGCCTTGCTCTTCTCGACTCCGAACTCGAGGTGGCGCCGAGCGAGACGTCACTTACTTCCCATGCGCAGCCGTCACCACGCCAGGTGGCGGCACAGGCCGGCGGCGAACCGAGCTTCTTTGTCCAGCTTGGTGCATTCCGGTCGAAAAGCGGCGCACTATCGGAAATCGGGAGGCTTCAGGTCGTGTTCCCCGACAACATGGACCTCGCTGCCCTGATCGTGTCCTCGGGCGAAGCCTCGGACGGGTCGTCTGTCTTTCGCATCATGACCGATTCCATGCAGGTGGCCGATGCGGAGCGCCTTTGCAGCCTGTTGTGGACCGACATGGTCAGTTGCGTGCTGAAAGCCGTTCCCTGAGGCGTTAATCTGGTCTAGACAGAAGACCATCAGCCCACAAGACGATCACATAACATGGACGCAGCTTCCACGGCCGCCTTCGCCCTCTTTGCGGCGGTGGCGGCCTTCACACCAGGTCCGAACAATGTAATGCTCGCGGCGTCCGGGGCCACGTTCGGCTTTCGCGGCACCATCCCGCATATCCTCGGCATCATCGTCGGGTTCGGCCTTCTTGTTCTTGCAGGCGGCTTTGGATTTGCTGGCCTTCTTGCCGCCTTTCCAGCGGCCCATACGCTTCTTCGTGTCGCCGGCATTCTCTTTCTGCTGTATCTGGCCTGGCGGATCGGCACGGCCGGCAGGCCGGAAGACCGGCCGGCAAGCCGTCCCCTGAACTTCTGGCAGGCGGCAGCATTCCAGATGATCAATCCGAAGGGGCTCACCATTCTGGCGAGTGCCATCTCGGTTTACAGTTCCGGTCCGGACGGTGTTGCCGACGCGCTTGTCGTGATGCTTCCGATATTCCTTACCGTGACTGTCTTTTCGGCCTGCACATGGTGTTTCTTTGGAACCCTGATCGGCCGTCTTCTAACCGAAGATCGCGCCCTCAGGCGGTTTAACATGATCATGGCCATGCTTCTCGTACTCAGCCTTTTGCCCATGCTCACGGAGTGATCCGTGCATAGCCAAACGCGCAAAGACATTTGCACCGACTTGGAATTTCATTAAGCTTTCATGATGTGGCTGGACGACTGACAGCAGGGCATCCGGAACGGTTGTGAATGATGAGCGAAAATTGGCCTGAAGGAACGCATTACGTCGAGGCCGCCAATCTGCCAAAGGCGTTTTTCGACAATGTCGAACAGGGCGGCGACCGCAAGCTGCTGTTCGAAAAGCGTGACGGTGACTGGCACGGGCGAAGCTGGAGGGAAATATCCGATGATGTTCGCCGGCTTGCCGCGGTGCTGGTGGAATGCGGTGTCGAGCCTGGCGAACGGGTCCTGATCTCGGCGGAAAACCGCCCTGAATGGGCGATTGCCGATCTTGCCATCATGGCCGTCGGAGCCATCGTGGTCCCCGCCTACACGACGAACACGGAAGACGACCATCATTACATCATGGATCACTCCGGAGCGAGCGTGGCCATCACCTCCGGAGGCATGCTTGCATCGCGCATCGCGCTGGCAGCAAACCGGGCACCTTCACTTCGCCACCTGATTGTCATGGACGACGGTTTCGTGGCCCCGCAGGATCTGCGTCCAGAATTGAGATATTGGGGCGCGGCCATTGAAGGCGCGGATCCCCTTGTCGATATTGACGACCGGCTTGCTGCACAGCAGCCTGACGACGTCTGCTGTTTCATTTACACCTCGGGAACGGGCGGACGGCCAAAGGGGGTCATGCTGACCCACCGGTCGATTCAGGCCAACATCACAGCCGCCGTTGAACTTCTGGCAGAGGGCAAGGTTGTCGAGAACCAGCGGTTCCTGTCGCTTTTGCCGCTGTCACATTCATATGAGCACACCGCCGGCATGCACCTTCCCTTCCAGATCCTCGGTGAGGTCTGGTATTGCGAAAGCACCGATCAGATCGCGAACAATCTCATCGAGGTGTCGCCTACGCTGATGACGGCCGTGCCGCGCCTCTATGAAGTATTGCACGACCGCATCATGCGGGGCGTCCGCGCGAAAGGCGGGGTCTCGGAAAAACTTTTCATGGCAGCTGTCAGGCTTGGAACCAAGCGGCTCTCCGGGCGGCATCTGCTGCCGCATGAATTCCTGCTGAACCTGATTGTCGACCGGCTGGTAAGAACCAAGGTGCGGGCCCGGCTGGGCGGCCAGCTGAAATATTTCATTTCAGGCGGCGCCGCGCTGAACCCTGAAATCGGCAATTTCTTCATGGCCCTCGGGATCAATCTGCTTCAGGGCTATGGCCAGACAGAGGCATCGCCGCTCATCTCGGCCAACCGGCCAGGCCGGATCAAGATCGAAACCGTAGGCCCGGTGGTCGCCGGGGTCGACCTGCGCATGGCCGACGATGGTGAAATTCTTGTCCGTGGCGATCTTCTGATGAAGGGCTACTGGCGCGACGAGGCCGCCACCGCGGGCGCGATACGCGATGGCTGGCTCCACACCGGCGACCTTGGCGAAATCGACGCTGACGGGTACATCTCGATTACCGGACGGAAGAAGGACATCATCGTAAATTCCGGCGGCGACAACATCGCACCCGGCCGCGTCGAGGCGCTGCTGACGATCGAGCCTGAAATCGAACAGGCGATGGTGGATGGCGACAGGCGCCCCTGGCTTTCGGCCGTCATCGTCCCCTCTGATGAGCTTCGCAACATTGCCACCTCTCCCGACGCGCTCTACACGATGGTCAGCGAGGCTGTCGACCGTGCAAACAGCCGTCTCTCGCAGCTCGAACGCGTCCGCCGCTTCATCATCGCTGACGAGCCGTTCGGGACCGAGAACGGGCAGATGACTGCCACGCTCAAGGTGAGGCGTCATGTTGTGCGTGAGATTTATGGCGACCGGATCGAGGCGCTCTATCCGCAGAAGTGACGCCATATTGAGCACGCCATCCCCAAAACCGAAGAATCTGCTTGTCATATGCTCGGACGAACATCGGCGCGATGCCATGGGATGCGCCGGACATCCGCACGTCCTGACACCGAATCTGGACAGGCTGGCGGCAAGAGGCACCCGTTTCACCAACGCCTATACCGCGTCGCCCATGTGCGTTCCGACACGCGCCGCGCTGGCCTGTGGGCGGCATGTTCACCAGATTGGCCACTGGGACAGCGCCACGCCCTATGACGGAAGCACCCGAAGCTGGATGCATCGTCTTCGCGATGCCGGCATTCATACCGCCTCGATCGGAAAACTTCATTTCAGGTCCACCGATGACGACAATGGCTTCTTGGAAGAGATTCTGCCGATGCATGTTGTCGGAGGGGTTGGCTGGGCCATCGGCTTGCTGCGTGAGGACCCGCCGCCCTATGACGTCGCTTCCGAACTGGCTGCAGACAGCGGTCGCGGTGAAAGCAGCTACACGGCCTATGACCGCGCCATCACGAATGCGGCGACGGACTGGATCGGTGCAAGGGCGCATACAGACGAACCCTGGGCGGCCTTTGTCTCCCTTGTCAGCCCCTATTATCCGCTGACAGCACCGGCAGATTATTTCGACCTCAACGCCCACCGCGATTTCGACCTCGCGGTTCAGGGCGTTCCGCCCCACCCCGAGATCAGGAACCTCGCGGATTTCTTCGACTATGACCGCCACTTCACGGCAGAGAGTCGCCACGCCGCGCTCGCCGGCTATTTCGGACTGACAAGTTTTCTGGACTCCTGCATCGGACGAATCATCAAGGCCCTTGAGGCAGGCGGCCATCTGGAAAACACGCTGGTGATCTATCTTTCCGACCATGGCGACATGCTCGGCGAAAAAGGGCTCTGGACAAAACAGGTGATGTATGAGGCTTCGGTCGGAATCCCACTGATCATGGCCGGGCCTGAGGTCCCCGATGGCCACGAATGCACAACGTCGGCCGCATGTGTCGACATCTCCGCAACGGCGCTCGACATGTTCGGACTTGCGCCGGACACCGAGGCACCCGGCCGATCACTTCGCGAGCTCGCATCGTTGCCTGACGATCCGGACCGAACGGTTTTTGCCGAATATCATGATGGCGGCTCGAGCACTGGCGCCTTCATGGTGCGGTGGCGCGACTGGAAATACGTCCATTACACAGGCCTGCCACCACAGCTTTTCGATCTGCAGGCGGATCCGCATGAGCTGGTTGATCTCGGCACCGACACCTCGCAACGCGCCGTTGTGGCGCGCGAGGATGGCGCCCGCCGGCTTGCCGCCATCTGTGACGCCGACGCCGTCAATGCCCGCTGTTTCGCCGATCAGGAGAAGCGGATCGAGGCTCTTGGCGGTCGGGAGACCTGCAGAAACGCCTATCTTTTCAACCACACGCCAACACCTGATGAACAGGGGGCAATGGAGCGTCCTGATGCCTGAAACCAATCCCCTTGCCACAGGTGCGGCCTGGATGAGCGGACAGGTCATGCCGCTGTCCGAAGCTCGGCTGCCGGTCAATGACTGGGGCCTCATCCACAGCGACATAACCTATGACGTCGTTCCTGTCTGGGACGGCGCCTTTTTCCGTCTTGCCGACTATCTTGATCGCTTCGAAAGCTCGATGCGGGCGCTTCGCATGGATGTCGGAATGAATGGATCGCAAATCCGGCAGGCTCTGACGGATATGGTAGCGGCATCCGGATTGAAGGAGGCCTATGTCGCCATGGTGGCGTCACGCGGTGTACCGCTGATCCCCGGGACACGCGACCCGCGGGACTGCGGCAATCACTTCTATGCCTGGTGTGTCCCCTACATCCATGTCATGCGCCCCGAACTGCCGCCTGAAGCGCGCACCGCATGGATCGCCAAATCGGTGACGCGCATTCCGCAGTCGAGTGTCGATCCACGGGTGAAGAACTATCACTGGGGAGATTTCACCGCAGGCCTGTTCGAAGCCAAGGACCGGGGTTTCGAGACGGTTATCCTTCTGGACGAGGACGGGCATGTGACCGAAGGTCCGGGCTTCAACGTCTTCGCCGTCACCGGTGACAGGCTTGTCACATCTGACCATGGCATGCTTGAAGGTATCAGCCGCCGTACGGTCATCGAAATGGCGAGGGACATCGGGATGAGGGTCGAAATCAGGCCGCTGCCACTGGCTCAATTCATGGAAGCTGACGAGGTGTTCATCTCAACCTCGGGCGGCGGTGTTATCGGTCTGACGAAAGTCGATGACCGTATTTTCGCAAATGCGGCTGTCGGCCCGGTCACCGCGAAACTGTATGAAACCTACTGGGACTGGATGACACGTCCGGCGTTTCGTACCGAGATCGATTACCGCTAGCGGATCACCCCGCCATTGCCACCATGCGTTCAAGCATCGGCAGGTAGCTAGCGAACGGCGCCACCTCAAGATCCGGATCCTTGCCGGCCTCATCATAGCGGCGGACCGCAATGATGGCGGTGAAATGCGGATGCGCTTCGAATGCCGCCGCCTCCTCGTCACCCATCGGTCCGCCCTGCAGGTTCAGCGAGTGGACCGACGCTTCGGAGAGGGTGTCGAAATACCCTTGTTCACGCGCGCAGAGATAGCGCTTCGCAGCGACGTGATGGCGGCAGCAATCCACCACAAGGTCCGGGAAAAACGGGGCCAGCACGGCGGCACCGGCATTCTCGTGCTTGCGGTCGGTGGTGTCCTCCATGAAGACGGTCCCCGACACCAGCGGCATGCCGATGAACTCGCCGGTGAAATGGCCGACATCATGAAGCAACGCTGCCGTCACCACCTCTTCGCTGTGCTTGTCAGCCTTCGCGAAATGCGCGGCCTGAAGCATGTGCTCGCCGATGGTGACCGGCTCACCAAGATATTCGTCAGCGCCACGCCTGTCGAATATATCGTTCAGAAACGGGATGATCGTGGCCCTGGTCAGTTCGCTCATAAGGCTGCCTGTCTATGACACGCTTTGATAAAGGGTGGTACCCGCCAGGGCTCGCAGCAGCGGCTTTTCAGCACGCCCCTTCCTCCCCACAGAAGACGCCGACGAGGTCGGCCATCTGAACCGAGCACACGTGGCGGGCACCGTCTCAAGGCGGTCAGGAGGCCTTTTCCAGCTCGACCTCACCGCTCATAACTTTCTCAAATTTCTCGAAAAACATTTTCGAGAGTTTTTTCGCTGTGCTGGTGATCAAACGACCGCCCAGCTGTGCAAGCTTACCACCTGTTTCAGCCTTGGCAACATAGCGAAGAATGGTGTTTTCACCGTCCTCGACAAGTTCCACATCGGCACCGCCCTTGGCAAAACCGGCAATGCCGCCATCGCCTTCGCCAGCGAGACTGAAAGAATCCGGCGCCTTGCTCCGGTCGAGGGTGACACGTCCGCTGAAGCGAGCCTTGACCGGACCGACCTTGAGCGTGACCTTGGCCACGAGCTCGGTGTCGGATTCCTTGTCCAGTTCCTCACATCCCGGGATACATGCCTTCAGGATTTCGACATCGTTCAGCGCGTCATAGACCTTCGCACGCGGCGCCGGGATGGTGATTTCGTCAGCTAGTTCCATTCCTGGTGTCTCCTTTCAGACCCAATCTCTGGTTAGGCGGCCCTGAACGCTAATTCGGCGGCATAGGCCTCAAGGGTGTCGAGATCGACAAAAAAGCCGTCCGACGTCATTTCCACCGGAAACAGGCGTTCCGGCTGTTTTTCAAGGAGGCCGCGGCATCCGAGATTAACGCCGCCGTCAAGAATGCCGGCCACGGCCTCTGCGGGCAGGATAATAGGATTGCCGCGCTGGCGCGACCCGCCCTTGCCTCTGAAGGGAACCGAAACACGTCCCGCAGGCGCGGCGGCATGAGCTGCGAGGAGCGCCTTGCAATCCACGGTCGTGAGGCGCGGCATATCCGCCGGGACAATCATGAAATTGCTCCCCTCGCCTGCTGCCGCAAGCCCGCAATAAACGCTCGTCATCTGCCCGTCGGCAAACGACTCATTAATCACGAACCGCGCATCGATGCCGGAAAGCGCCTCGGCGACACGGTCGGCCTCATGACCGAGAACCACGGTTACCGAAGCATCCTTGAGCATCGCCATATTTGAGACTGACCGGCGTACCAGCGGCATTCCCCGGACAGGAAGAAGCAGTTTGTTGTCGGCTTCCATGCGGTTCGACATGCCAGCGGCAAGAACAATCACCTGAAGCTCAGCCATTGACCGCCTCGGCCCGGCGCGCGCTGCGCCGTGTCTGTACGATTTCCGCCATGACCGAGAGAGCGATTTCCTCGGGTGTCACGGCATTGATATGGAGACCTGCCGGTGAACGGACCAGATCAATGTTCGATGCCGCAATGCCGGCTGCCAGAAGTCGCTCGCGATAGCTGGCGAATTTCTTCCGGCTGCCGACAAAGGCAAGATAGCTGTTCGGCATCCGAAGTGCCGTAGTGAGTGACGCGACATCCCCAGCGCCCTGGGTCGCGACGATGACATAGCGCTCGGCATTGCCGCCGGCATGCGAGGCCACATCCTCAGGCCTGGAGAATAAATGCGACACCGTCCCGTCATCGGGAATGTCATCACCACAGCAGGCAAGCGTGAACCCGAAACCACCGGCGATGCGAAGAAGCGCCCTCGCCACAGGCCCGGTGCCAAAGACCAGAAGCTCCGGCTGAGGCACCACGGGCTCGACAAAGATGTCCATCGACCCCTTGCTGGGACAGCCGTTACGCGCCAGCATCACCATATCCTCGCCATCTTCCGCGTCGGCAAGAAGCTCTTCCGGCCGCAGGCATACGAGGGTTGCCTCACCCGTCAAAATCGCGGTCTGCGCTGCTCTGCGCACCGCCGATGTTACACAACCACCACCAAGCCAGCCTTCGGCATAGGCCCCGTCCTCGAGGATGATGGCCTTCATGCCCGGCTTGGCTGCAGTGGACGCAATTGTCCGGACCACGGTCGCCACGGCGTGCGGCGTGCCTTCGTCGCGAAGCCGCGCCGCCGTCTCGGTGATCCCCTTGTCCGCCCTGCCGTTCATAATGTCTCGAGATCCTCTTCAAGCGCCGCCAGGCTCTCCAGTGTGTTACAAGGCGCGAAACGGTCCAGATAGGGCATCGCCGCCGCCATGCTGGCCGCAACCGGCGCATAGTCTTTCCATCCGATAAGGGGGTTCAGCCAGACAAGCTTGCAACCCCTGCGTTTCAGCTTCTCGAGCGCGGGCCCTACCTTTTCTGATCCACCGCTGTCATAGCCGTCCGACATGATGATGACCACACTTCGCCTGCCAAGCATGCGGCCGGCGTACTGGCTGGTGAACTGTTCCAGGCAGTGGCCGATGCGTGTGCCGCCGCCGAATCCCTGGGCCATCATTGAAAGCCTGTTTACCGCACGAAGCGTATCGCTGTCACGAAGCGCGTCGCTGACACACATCAGACTGGTGTGGAAAAGGAAGGCGTCCGCCCGCTGGTCGACATCGATCAGTCCGCGAAGAAAGGCGAGGAACACGCGGGCGTAGAGCGTCATGGATCCGGACACGTCGAGAATCGCCACAAGATGCACCGGCCTGTCGGGCCGACGCTTGCGAAGAAGCTGCATCGGTTCACCGCCGCTTGATACCGACCGCCGAATGATCCGGCGAAGATCGATCATGTCGCCCTTGCGCGCCGCCTTCCTGCGCCGCGAGCGCCGGTAGCGGATGGCGGCGGCGATCCGCCGTGCCGCACGTTCTGCCGCGGCCTGATCCTCCGGCAGAAGGAATTCGCGAAGATCCTTCTTGTCGTTGTTGACCACCTCGGTCGATACCAGCTTGCCTTCGCCGTCACTGTCGGCTTCGCCATGATTGTCATTGTCCGGCGTATCGGTATCGCCGGTTTCGCCGGTATCCTGCTGGCTCATGAACCGCGAAAGGTTGCTAAAGCTGCTCTTGTCCGGCTTGCGGTCGTGCGTCCGCCTGTGTTCCTGCCGCGTATGCCCGGAATTGTGCCAATAGGCGTCGAACAGATCATCGAAACGACCATGCGTTTCGGAGTCGCCGGCGCAGATGGCCTTCAGTGCCATGCGAAGCTCTTCCGGCCGCCCGATATCGACCATTGCCATGCTGCGAAGCGCAAGTTCCGTTTCAGGCATGCCGACGGGAACCCCGTTCTCTCGCAAATGCCGGGTAAAGTCCCCCATGCGCTCGGCCGTCGAGGCGCGTGTCGGAAAACGAGTGACCCGCGGCATCACGCGTTACCCCGCGACGCCCGCCAGGCGCTGCGCCACCTCGGTGGGAATGCTGGCACGATCGGCCTCGGTCTTCAGTAGCGTCACCAGCGAGGCCTGCAGCGCCACCGGATCGTCCGTCAGGTCACGGAGCCCCAGACCTGCAAGTGCCGCCGCCCAGTCCAGCGTTTCGGCAATTCCCGGCTTCTTTTCCAGATCCTCCTCGCGAAGGCTTTGCACGAAACCAACGATCTGGCGTGACAGCCGGGGCGAGATGTCTGGCCCGCGCTTGGCAAGAACGGCGAGCTCCGTCTCGCGGTCGGGATAGGGAACGAAACTGTATATGCAGCGCCGCCGAAGGGCGTCGGACAGATCACGTGTTCCGTTCGCCGTCAGCACGACGATCGGGCGGCTCTTTGCCTCGATGGTCCCAAATTCCGGAATTGTGATCTGGAAATCAGAGAGAACCTCCAGAAGGAAGGCCTCGAATTCCTCGTCGGCGCGATCGATTTCGTCGATCAGCAGCACTGGTGAAATCGGTTGCTGGATGGCACGCAGCAGCGGCCGCTCAAGGAGAAATTCGCGCGAGAAAATGCGGCTTTCGATTTCACCGGCGGCGGCACCGGAATCCGCCGAAGCGCGGATCGAAAGGAGCTGGCGCTGGTAATTCCATTCATAGATGGCGGCCGACGCGTCGAGACCCTCATAGCATTGAAGGCGAATCAGCTCGGTGTTCTCGATTTCGGCCAGGGTCTTGGCGATCTGGGTCTTGCCAACACCGGCGTCGCCCTCGAGAAGAATGGGCCGTTCCAGATGAAGGGCAATATGAATCGCCATTGCCAGCTCGTCTGACGCGACATAGCCGGCCTGATCAAGGCGCTGTTTTAAATTTGTCCAGGTCATGAGAAGGCGGCTGGGACCAGAGGCCCCAGCCGTTCCGTTTTAGTCGTGAAGACCAAGGCTGTTCGCGGTCTTCCATATACGCCAGTGGTCATGCGGCATGTGCGACTGCGTCAGGCCGAAGGCCCGGAACGCATCATGGACAGCGTTCGAGAACGCCGGCACGCCGCCCACATTCGGGCTTTCACCGACACCCTTCGCGCCGATCGGGTGATGCGGGCTCGGGGTCACGGTATGGTCGGTCTGATAGTTCGGGGTCTCGACCGCGGTCGGGACAAAGAAATCCATCAGCGTTCCGGTGGTCACGTTGCCCTGCTCGTCATAGGCGATTTCCTGTCCCATGGCGATGGCGAGGGCCTCGGTCAGGCCACCATGGACCTGGCCTTCGATGACCATCGGGTTGATCCGGGTGCCGCAATCATCCAATGCATAGAACTGGCGGATTTCGGTGGTTCCGGTGTCGACATTGATCTCCATCACGCAGATGTAGGACCCGAACGGGTAGGTCATGTTCGGCGGATCGTAGTAGCTCACCGCTTCAAGACCCGGCTCGACGCCCGGGATCGCCTGGTTATAGGACGCAAAGGCAATTTCCTTCATCGTCTTGAACCGCTCCGGCGCTCCCTTGACAACGAACCGGTCAACATCCCACTCGACGTCGTCGTCATGGACCTCGAGAAGATAGGCCGCGATCATCTGCGCCTTGGCGCGGATTTTCCGGCCGGCCATCGCCGTGGCGGCACCGGCAACCGGGGTCGAGCGCGACCCGTAAGTGCCGAGACCGTAGGGCGCGGTGTCGGTGTCACCTTCTTCGAGGGTGATGTCCTCTGCCGGAATGCCGATCTCCGAGGCAAGGATCTGCGCGAAGGTCGTGGCATGGCCCTGACCCTGCGAAATCGTGCCGAGGCGTGCGATCGCCGAGCCGGTGGGATGGATCCGGATTTCACAGCTGTCAAACATGCCAAGACCGAGGATATCGCAGTTTTTCACCGGGCCCGCACCGACGATCTCGGTGAAGTGGCTGAGACCGATGCCCAGAAGCGTGCGCGTCTCGCCGCGCTTGAACGCTTCGACTCGCTCCGCCTGCTCCTTGCGAAGGTCATCGTAACCGACAGCCTTCAGAGCCTTTTCCCAACCGGTATGGTAGTCGCCGGAATCATATTCCCAGCCAAGCGCCGACTGGTACGGGAACTGATCCTTCTTGATGAAGTTCTTGGCCCGAAGTTCCGCTGCATCCATGCCGAGCTTGATGGCAAGAACCTCGATCATCCGTTCGATGAAATAGGCAGCTTCGGTCACCCGGAACGAACAGCGATAGGCAACGCCGCCAGGCGCCTTGTTCGTGTAGATGCCGTCGACCGCCAGATACGCTGTCGGGATGTCGTAGGAGCCGGTGCAGATATTCATGAAGCCGGCCGGGAACTTGGTCGGGTCGGCACAGGCGTCAAACGCACCATGGTCGGCCGTGGTATGGCAGTGAAGGCCGGTAATCTTGCCGTCCTTTGTCGCCGAGATACGCCCCATCATCCAGTAATCACGGGCAAATGCCGTTGCCATCAGGTTGTCGGAGCGGTCTTCGACCCACTTCACCGGCACGCCGGTGACAATCGAAGCCACGATCGAGCAGACATAGCCGGGGTAGACGCCGACCTTGTTGCCGAAACCGCCGCCGATATCCGGCGAGATGACGCGGATATTGTGCTCGGCGATGCCGGAGATCAGCGAGGCGACCGTACGTACCGCGTGCGGCGCCTGGAAGGTGCCCCACACTGTCAGCTTGCCGTTGACCTTGTCCATCGACGCCACACAGCCGCATGTCTCCAGCGGGCACGGGTGCGTGCGATGGTAGTAGATCATCTCCTCGGCAACGACCTCTGCCTCGGCCAGAACGGCCTCGGTCGCGGCGCGGTCACCGGATTCCCATGTGAAGATGTGGTTCGGGTGGCGGCGGGCACCGTGGGCGCCTTCCTTCTGGTCGGCAATGTCCTCTCGCAGCACCGGCGCACCGTCGAGTTCCGCCTTGAACGGGTCGACCAGAACCGGAAGTTCCTCATACTCGACCTGCACGGCAGCCACACCGTCGGATGCGGCATAGCGGTCATCGGCAACGACAAAGGCCACTTCCTGGCCCTGGAACAGCACTTTGCCGTCGGCAAGCACCATCTGCTTGTCACCGGCCAGTGTCGGCATCCAGTGAAGACCGAGCGGCTCAAGGTCGGCGGCCGTCAGGACGGCATGGACGCCGGGCAGTGCCAGCGCCGCTTCGGTATTGATCGACTTGACCCGGGCATGGGCGTAGGGCGAACGGACAAAGTCGCCGAACAGCATGCCGGGAAGCTTCAGATCATCGACATAATTGCCCTTTCCCTGAGTGAAACGGGCATCTTCGACGCGCTTGCGCGACGTGCCGAGACCACTCAGTGCGGCAACGCGATCTTCCTTCGGAGGGGTTGCTTCGTTCATTATGCGGACTCCTTCATTTCATTCATCTTCGCCGCAGCGGCGAGAATGGCTTTCACGATGTTCTGATACCCAGTGCAACGGCAGAGGTTTCCGGCGATACCGAAACGCACCTCCTCTTCCGTCGGGTTCGGATTTTCCTGCAGCAGCCTGTGGGCACGCGTAATCATGCCGGGCGTGCAGTAACCGCATTGCAGGCCGTGATGTTCCTTGAACATTTCCTGCAGGACATGCAGCCCGTCAGGCGAACCGAGACCTTCGATCGTGGTGATCTCGGCGCCGTTGGCCTGCGCTGCAAACACGGTGCATGACTTCACCGACATGCCGTTCATATCGACCGTGCAGGCGCCACAGTGCGACGAGCTGCAGCCGATATGCGGGCCGGTGATGCCGAGTTCCTCGCGAAGAGCGTGGATCAGCAGCGTGCGCGGCTCGGTCAGAAGGTCAACGTCCTTGCCGTTGACGTTCAGCTTGATGTGCATCTTTTCCATCAGTTCCTCCCTCAGGCGCGCGAGCGTGCGCTTTCGATCGCCGCCTTGACGATCACGCCTGCCACATATTTCTTGAAGTCCACCGGACCGCGCGTGTCGGCGACCGGATTGGATGCGCCAACCGCGGCCTTGACCGCAGCGGCCACCGTATCATCGTCTAGCGAGCTGCCGACAAGAATACCAACCGCGTCCTCGCAGTAGACCGGCGTGTCGGACAGGTTGGTCAGCGCGACCGAGGCGCTGGTGCAGGACCCGCCTTCCACGGTCAGCAGCACACCGGCAGCCGCCGTGGCGTAATCACCGATTTTGCGTTTCTGTTTTTCATAGGCGTATCCACCTGTCGGGACGTCAAAGCTGACGGCTGTCAGGATTTCTTCGTCCTCACGCGCGGTGAAATAAGCGGCTTCATAGAAGTCACGCGCAGCAACCGCACGCTCACCGTCGGGACCTGCCAGATGATAGGTCGCGTCCAGTGTCTGCATGAGGCCTGGCATGTCGTTGGCAGGATCGCCATTCGCGACATTGCCGCCAATGGTTCCGAGATTGCGCACCTGCGGGTCCGCAATCTGCAGCGACGCCTCGCGAATGATCGGCGCCTTCGCCGCGAGCTCGTCACTTGTAATGAGTTCATTCTGGGTTGTCATCGCGCCGATCGTGATACGGCCGCCATCAATGCTGATACCCTTCAGAGACGCCACACCGGCCAAATCGACAAGATGGCTGATGTCGGTGATCCGCTGCTTCATGACCGGGATCAGGCTGTGCCCTCCCGCGATGACGCGCGCATCGTCGCCTTTCTCGACCAGAAGGCTGACGACAGCGTCGACAGACTCCGGCCTGTGATATTCAAATGCACCTGGGATCATGCTTAGTCCTCCCCTTGCAAAGCCCCTCGCGCACGTCTTCGGACGCGCGCCCGATATTCCTTCGACCACAGTTCCGCAAAAGACAATCGCTGAAAAGCACTAACATCGCGACGCGATGTGACCAATCACCGCAACGGTGCGACAGTTTGTGAGCCTGTGGTCTCGTTTAGGAACAACTGGTCCGCACTGGCGGCTCGGGCCCTCGGCGTCAGTTGCCGAAACCAACCTTCATGCCCGTAAACACGCCTTTCAGGCGCTTCGATACATGCGATGACGGAGTGGTTGGCGCGAACGCGTCATTGGTCGGCTTGAGGTAGGGGATGGCGAAATAGATGCCGCCGCAGACCAAAGCTGCAAGGCCGACACCAAGGATCAGATTTCGCACCTTTGAGCCCCTTTCCGAAGGGCCTTTAGCTTGTTGGCCCTACATCCGCTAATATGATCGACTATATCATTACGACAAAGCAGTGGCGACATCAGCCTGTCGTTGCATGACAAACAGCCCGCGCCGTCGCGGGGTTAGCGGAGATTTAAGATGATTTCGTCAGTGACATCCATGTTGTCGGCCGCCCGCCCGGTCGCTTTTGCCGGACTCGTCGTTACGGCGCTGGCCGGCAATGCACAGGCAGACACAATCACCTCCCACGGCATCTCGACCTTTGGCGAGCTGAAATATCCAGCGGACTTCGCGCATCTCGACTATGTAAACCCCGACGCGCCGAAAGGCGGCGAAATTTCGATCTGGGGTTTCGGCTCCTTTGACTCGATGCACCCCTACACGACCAAGGGTCGTGCCGGCCGCCTGGCGTCCATGTTCTTCGAGAGCCTGCTTGAAGGCACCGCCGACGAATCCGACGCGGTATACGGTCTCGTCGCGGAATCTATGGAGTATCCGGCCGACCGCAGCCATGTCGTCTTCAACATGCGCCCGCAGGCACAATTCTCAGACGGCACGCCGCTGACAGCGGCGGATGTCGTCTTTTCATATGAGACCCTCCGTGACAAAGGGCTGCCATCCTTCCGCGCCGTGATCCAGAAACAAGTCGAAAGCGCAGAGGCGCTGGGGCCGCATCGGGTCAAATTCACCTTCAAGGACGACGTGCCGACGCGCGACCTGCCACAGCTTGTCGGCGGCCTTCCGATTTTCTCGAAAGCCTACTACGAAACCTCGGGCGCGGATTTTGAAGAATCGACGCTGACACCGGCCACCGGGTCCGGCCCCTATGTCCTCGACTCGATTGATGTCGGGCAGCAGATCATCTATCGCCGCAACCCGGAGTATTGGGGAAAGGACCTTCCCATCAACCGTGGGCGGCACAATTTCGACCGTATCAGGATCGAATATTACGCCGACTACAACAGTGCTTTCGAAGGCTTCAAGGCCGGCAACTACACCTTCCGAAACGAGGCGTCCTCGAAAATCTGGGCAACCGGCTATGATTTCCCGGCCATTGAAAAAGGCTGGGCCAAAAAGGACACTCCGCCCGACGGGACACTGGCGTCAGGTCAGTCCTTCGTTTTCAATCTGAGGCGGGAGAAATTCAGCGATATCCGCGTCCGCGAAGCGATCGGTCTGATGTTCAATTTCGAATGGTCGAACAAGACCCTCTTTTACGGCATCTATGCGCGTATCAATTCATTCTGGGAAAACAGCTACCTGAAAGCCGAAGGCGCGCCCACTGAGGGTGAACTCGCCTATCTTCGGCCGATTGCGGGCAAGCTTCCCGATGGCGTGCTGGATGGCGAGGCGGTGATGGCCCCGACATCGTCTGAACGCCAGCTGGACAGGCGCAATCTGCGCCGCGCCTCAGCACTTCTCGACGAGGCGGGCTGGCCGGTTGGTGATGACGGGATGCGGCGAAACGCGGCCGGCGAAACACTGCAGGTCGAGATCCTGAATGATTCGCAGGCATTTGACCGCGTCATCAATCCGTATATCGAGAACCTTCGCGCTCTCGGTGTCGACGCCATTCATACGCGGATCGACAATGCGCAGCTCACGGAGCGCGAGCGCAACCATGATTTCGACATGGTGGTCGGGAATTTCCGCACGCAACTGACCCCCGCCTCCGAGCTTGAGCAGTATTTCGGCTCCGAGAGCGCCGAGTTCTCGATCTTCAACCTCGCCGGCTATGGCAGCGACGCGGCCGACGCCCTGATCAAGGACGTCATGGCGGCCGAAACGCGGCAGACGCTCGATGACGCCACGCGTGCCCTCGACCGGGTTTTGCGGGCGGAAAAATTCTGGGTCCCGCAATGGTTCCGCAACATTCACACCATTGCCTATTACGACATGTACCGATACCCGGAGACCCTCCCGCCCTACGCGCTCGGCGCACTCGATTTCTGGTGGTACGACCAGGCGGCGCATGACCGGCTGAAGGCAGCCGGCGCCTTCTGACGCCCGTTAGCGAGACGCTGCCCGTATGCTGGCCTATATCCTTCGACGCCTGGCCCTGATCGTCCCGACCCTGTTCGGCATCATGCTGATCAATTTCGCGCTGGTGCAGTTCGTGCCCGGGGGACCTGTGGAGCAGATTCTGGCGCAGCTTGAATCCGAAGCTGATGTATTCTCCGGCATCGCCGGTGGCGGCGGCGAGATCAGGCAGGCAGGTCAGAACAGCGACTATCTTGGTTCGCAGGGCCTGCCTGAGGATTTCGTCGCCGACCTGGAACGACAGTTCGGATTCGACAAGCCGCCCGCCGAACGCTTCCTGTCGATGCTGTGGGACTATCTTCGGTTTGATTTCGGCGAGAGCTACTTCCGGTCGATTTCGGTCACCGAACTGATTCTGGAAAAAATGCCGGTGTCGATCTCGCTTGGTCTGTGGACGACGCTCCTCGCCTATCTGATCTCGATCCCGCTGGGCATCCGCAAGGCGGTTCGTGACGGCACCTCCTTCGACAGCTGGACCTCAAGCCTCATTATTGTCGGCTATGCCATCCCGGGCTTCCTGTTCGCGATCCTGCTGCTGGTGCTATTTGCCGGTGGCTCCTATGTGAAGGTTTTCCCGCTCCGTGGCCTTGTTTCGCCGGATTTCGCCGACCTGCCGGCCTGGCGGCAGGTGCTCGACTACTTCTGGCACATCGCACTTCCGGTCATAGCCTCGACGATTTCCGCCTTCGCGACGCTGACGCTTCTAACCAAGAACTCCTTTCTGGACGAAATCCGCAAACAATATGTGCTGACGGCGCGGGCGAAGGGCCTTGCCGAGCGCCGCATCCTCTATGGCCATGTCTTCCGCAACGCAATGCTCATCGTCATTGCGGGCTTTCCGGCGGTATTCGTCTCGGTCTTTTTTGGCAGCTCGCTCATCATCGAGACGATTTTCTCTCTAGACGGGCTTGGTCGGATGGGGTTCGAGGCCGCGGTCGCGCGAGACTATCCCGTCGTCTTCGGCACGCTCTACATCTTCAGCCTCATCGGGCTCCTGATCGGACTGATTTCGGACCTGATGTATGTCTGGATCGATCCCCGTATCGATTTTGAATCGAGGCTGTCATGACCGGCTCCGACCTGAACCGGCGCCGCTGGGCGAATTTCCGGCGCAACAGGCGCGCCTTCGTCTCGCTGGTCGTCTTCATTGCCTGCTTCACCGTATCGCTGTTTGCCGAGCTGCTGGCGAATGACCGGCCGATCCTGGTCAAATATCGCGGCGATTTCTACATGCCGATCTTCAGCTTCCATTCCGAGACAACCTTTGGCGGCGATTTGCGAACCGAGGCTATCTACGGCGACATCGAGGTCCAGTGCCTGATCGTCACCGGTGGCATGGATCAATGCTGGGACGCGCCGGAGGCCCTGATCGAGGATGCCGCAGACGGTGTGGTGGACGGTGGCGCCATCGAACGCGGATGGTTGGTCTGGCCACTGATTCCGTACCACCATTCGACAATCTCTACGCTCGATGTCCCTGCCCCGTCACCGCCCGATGCCGCGCATTGGCTCGGCACCGACGACACGGCACGGGATGTCCTTGCCCGCATCATTTACGGGTTCCGGCTCTCGGTGCTGTTTGCCATCATCGTTTCGGTAATGGCATCGGTGATCGGCATTTTCGTCGGCGCCGTACAGGGATATCTCGGCGGCAGGACCGATCTGTTCGCGCAACGGCTGATCGAAATCTGGGGCGCGACGCCGTCGCTCTACATCATCATCATCGTGTCGGCGATCTGGCGGATGGATTTCTGGCTTCTGGTGTTCCTGATGACACTGTTCAGCTGGACCGCGCTCGTCGGCGTCGTGCGGGCGGAATTCCTGCGGGCGCGGAATTTCGAATATGTACAGGCCGCCAAGGCGCTCGGCGTGCGCCCGCTGGTGATCATGTTCCGCCATGTGCTTCCGAACGCGATGGTGGCGACGCTGACGATGCTGCCCTTCATCGTCACCGGTGCCATCGGATCGCTCGCGGCGCTGGATTTCCTGGGCTTCGGCCTTCCGTCTTCCGCGCCTTCCCTCGGCGAGCTGACATTGCAGGCGAAACAGAACCTGCAGGCGCCATGGCTCGGTCTTACCGCGTTCTTCGTGTTCGCTTTCCTTCTGGCGCTGCTTGTTTTCATCTTCGAGGGCGTTCGGGACGCTTTCGACCCAAGGAAGACCTTCTCATGACCGTGCCGCTTCTTTCGATCAAGGACCTTGCGGTCGGGTTCCGGCGCGACGGCACCGTCACACCGGCGGTTCACACGCTTTCGCTCGACATCATGCCCGGCGAGACAGTGGCGCTTGTCGGGGAAAGCGGATCAGGCAAATCCGTTTCCGCGCTTGCCGGACTCGGGCTTCTTCCCGACAGCGCCGTGCAGTCCGGCGACATCTCCTGGAAGGGTGATCGCCTCGACCCGCATGACGAGGCCGCGATGATGGCGCTTCGCGGCAATCAGGTCGGCATGGTGTTTCAGGAACCGATGACGTCGCTTAACCCGCTTCACACCATCGAAAGGCAGATCGGCGAGAGCCTGCGCCTGCACCAGCGCCTGTCACCGCCGCAGGTCATGGAACGCACAATCGACCTGCTGACCCGCGTCGGCATCCCCGACCCTGCCGGGCGCCTGACCTCCTATCCGCACGAGCTGTCGGGCGGGCAGCGCCAGCGCGTAATGATTGCAATGGCGCTTGCCAACAATCCGGACCTGCTGATCGCTGACGAGCCCACAACCGCGCTCGACGTAACGATAGAGGCGCAGATTCTCGATCTGCTTGCCGAACTGAAACGCGACAGCGGCCTTGCGATGCTGTTCATCACCCATGACCTCGGCGTCGTCCGGCGGATCGCCGACCGGGTCATTGTCATGCGAAACGGACGGATCGTTGAAACCGGACCGACAAAACAGGTCTTCGATAAACCGCGCGAGGACTATACACGCGACCTGATCGCCGCGCAGCCACAGGGGACGAGGCCACCGGCAAGGGGCAGCGGGCCGGACCTGCTGACGGCGCAGGACATCAAGGTGCATTTCCCGGTTCGAGGCGGCCTGTTGAAGCGGACACGAAACTGGATCCGCGCGGTGGATGGCGTCAGCCTGCGGCTTCAGCCGGGACGCACCCTCGGCGTCGTCGGCGAAAGCGGTTCCGGCAAGTCGACACTGGCAAGGGCGCTGACCCAGCTTGTCTCCTACAGCGGCAGCGTCGCCTTCGACGGCAAGGATATCGGCCAGCACGACACTGGCGGGCTAACGGCGTTCCGGCGGCAGGTCCAGATTGTGTTCCAGGACCCGTTCGGCTCACTGTCGCCGCGCATGTCGGTTGGCGACATCATCGCCGAAGGACCGACCGCGCACGGGCTCGGAACAGCTGAAACGCGGCGCAGGGCGGTGGAAGACGCGCTGCAGGATGTCGGGCTCGATCCTGCCGTCGCAGGCAATTACCCGCATGAATTCTCCGGCGGACAGCGCCAGCGCATCGCCATTGCCCGCGCGCTGATCCTGAAGCCACGCATCATCATCTTCGACGAGCCGACATCGGCACTCGACATGACGGTTCAGAAAACCCTGATATCCCTTCTTCAGGGGCTGCAGGACCGTTATGAGCTCGGCTATCTGTTCATCAGCCACGACATCGCCCTCATCGCGTCGATCAGCAATGACATGATGGTGATGAAGAATGGTCTGATCGTCGAAACCGGACCGACATCGGCAATCATGAAAAACCCGCAGCAGCCCTATACGCGCGATCTTATTTCCGCCGCCCTTCGCAAGAGCGCATGACATACCGGGAAACTGCCGCATGGCGGCGGCGGCCCGGCTGCGCTAACCTTTGCGGATGAACGATCAGGATCATGTCACCACAGCCAGAATTACCAATGCCGTCGCCCGCATGTTTATCGAACGTGGCGACGCATGCCTTCGCGAATTCACCCTGAAGAGCGGCCGCCGGGTCGATGTCATCGCTGTCGACGGTCGTGGTACGATCACCATTGTTGAAGTGAAATCCTCGCGACAGGATTTCGCCAGCGACCGGAAATGGGGCGACTATCTGGAGTGGGGTGACCGTTTCTACTTCGCTGTTGCCGACGATTTCCCACGCGAGATTCTACCCGGAGCCGAGACGTGCGGGGTCATCATCACCGATGGTTTCGACTGTCTTGAATGGCGCCCTGCCCCACTGCGGAAACTGGCGGCACAGCGCCGGAACCACCTGACGCGACGGCTGGCGCATGTCGCCATGCGCCGCGTTGAATTCGCCGAGAATCCGGAGGGAGACCTGCCGCCGGCGGACGCGCCTTTATCCTACGACAGCGTGCCGTCCAGAACATAACGCAGGATCTGCACGACCTGGTCGGGCGTCTCGGTCACGGCAAGCGCTGCGGCGTCAACTTCCTTCAGGGCATGCTGGTGGTCCGGCCCGTGCATGATGATGAGAGACTTGCCGAGCGCCGCTGCATAACCGGCATCGAAGGCGGCATTCCACTGCTTGTATTTGTCGCCGAACCGAACAACGACAACATCGGCGGCGGCAATGCCGTTGCGCGTACGAATGGCATTGATGTTCGCGCCCTTGTTGTCGTGCCAGAACTTGTTCTGTTCGGCGCCGAGAATGTGAACGCCGCAATCATCACTTGCGCCATGATCGGTGACAGGCCCGGAAAAGGCAATGTCGAGGCTGGCCGCGCCTTCGGTGATCTGGTCGCGCCAGTCGGTGTGGATTTCTCCTGACAGATAGACGTTGAGACCCATTGCAATTCCTTTCACGAAGTCAGCCTTGACGGCCGGTTTTTCTTACCATTGCAGATTTGGGAGGCGTCCGCTCGCTGTTCAATCACCCCACGGCCTTTTCAGGCGAAAAGCCGGCGTTTCATCTCGATGACATGCGCCGTGGTGATGCCGCAGCACCCGCCAATGAGGCTGACACCCTGATCCTTCCATCGCGCCGCCAGATCACAATAGGCAGCCGGGGAAATCACATCGTCGAAGACCCATTGTTTGTCGACCTCGGTCGATGAATGCGCATAGACGCCGATCGGCCCCTGCCACAGTTCGCTGATGGCGGCGACCGAAGCTGATATATCCTCGACCTCCGTATGCATGATATTGACCAGGTCAACACCGTGCGCGTCCAGCAACCGGACGGCGTCGGAAAGACTGCCTCCCCGCCGAAGTGCAATCACACCGCCGTCGCCCGGCCTGCAGGTCAGGCCGGCCCACACCGGCCGCCCGACGCCGCTGACAGCGTCGAGCATGATTTCCAGGTTGGGGAGATCGACCATCATTTCCAGCATGATGACATCGGCGCCGGCCGCGGCCATGACTTCGGCCTGCCGTGTTGCCGCGCGGCGCATCTCGGCCGCCAGCGGCGGACTGTCGGTCCAGCTCCAATAGGACATGCCGGCGCCGACAAGCGCACCCGTCGCCCCGGACATATCGCGCGCCTCAACCGCCAGTTCGACGGCACGGCGGTTGTAATCCTCGAAACGGTCCGCCTCGCCGGCATCCACCAGCGCGTGACGATGTGTTGCGAAGCTGTTGCTGATCACGACCTCGGCCCCGGCGTCGAGATAATCTCGATGGATCTGGCGGATGATGTCCGGGTGGCTGAGCGCGCCGCCGCCATTCCAGGCATTTTCCAGCTGCGGGATGCCGCGCCGCTCTGCCTCGGTGCCGGTCGCGCCGTCGGTCAGGATGCATTCACCCGAAGCGATCCTCGCCATAAAGCTTTCATAGCGCGTCACCGCGGCCTCCTTGACCTGCACGGCCTGCGTCTTGCAGGCCTGCAACTGCTGCCTCGAAAACAACGATGAGTATGCTACCATCGAGCCCAGGATCCGGACAGGGTTGAAGGTTTACCGGTGGGAACCGGGTGATGTTACGTGAACCGAATGATCAAAAGCTGAGGAGAGTGAGATGAATATCTGCATCGTGTCGACGTACGACTGCACCTTCGAAGAATTTGAGGCCGTCGTCACCGAAAGTCAGGACGAGGTGTCAGCCTTTATCTCGGAATGGGAACTTATCAAGGTGAACGATCACAAGTCGGTCATGTTCGTGAACTGCACCGACATGGACGCCATGGCCGCCTTCATGTCGACACCGGAGATGCAGGAATGGGATCGCGCCAACAACTGCGTCGACACCATCTATGCGATCGAAAAGGTAAACTGAGCCAGTCGCGAAAACCCGTCCTTTCAGACACCTGTGCCGTGCGGCGAGAGACAGGCTAGCGACTTCGCTGGCAGTCGACACACAGTGTCGCCGCCGGGTCCGCCACGAGCCGCGCCGCCGCGATGTCATCGCCGCAGGACAGGCAGTAGCCGTACTCGTCTTCATCCATCCGCCTGAGCGCGGCAGCAAGTATGGCAAGCCGCTGGCAGCGGCGCTCCTCGCGCGCCAGGTCCATGGATTGCTGCTGCATGGCGTCCATCCGTGAGAGCCGGCCGACAGACTGCTGATCAAGTTCGACCGGAGCGCGGCTGCCCCTGCTGCCGTCGCTCAGGGCGCGCAGCTCTTCCATTTCCTCCTGAATCCGTTTGCGATGGGGAGACTGGTCCATGTCAGGCCATGCTAGATCCTGTTGCCCTTCAGAAGCTTTTGAAGCTCAAGCTTGGCAGCATTGTGGAGGTCGGTGATGCTCATCGCCTCGCATTCATAATCGGTTTCACTTCCCATGCCGCTGATCGTGGCCCTGAGGGTTTTGCGATTGATGGCGATTTTCAGTGACGTATTGGCCACCCGATAAAAGTCCGGCGATCTGCCCACCTCGAAGATGTTGTAATTGATGTCGTCATCCCGTGAAAAATCGGCCCACCCAAAGCTGGTGCGGCCCTTTGTAAGCAGGAAATAGTGCCTGCGATCCAAAGATGGATCGGCGGCGTTGCACAGCAGCCCAACCCCGCCAACAAAGACACCCGGTACCGGTGACACCTGAAGTGCCCTGTTGGTTGTGTCGGCAGATGCCTGAACGCCCAAAAGCGCGATTAGAATGAAGACAATGGCGTGCCGCATGCGTTCCTCCAGGCCCGGGCGAATGGCCAGAGTTTAGCAGAATGGCGGAACGTGCAAAGCCGGACAGGCAGATACCTGCCTCGGCCAGCAAGACTTATCAACATTTGAGACGGAGCCGGCGGCCTTACGCCAAACTGGCTTTTGAAAAGGACGCGCCCTGATCCTGTCTTTGACGGAACCTTTTCATTAATTCCAGGTGATAATCAAACTGTTCTTCGGTTCCTGCTTTCCACAGCCTTTTCTCAGTCAGGAAATTGTTGAACCTGTCTTCACCTCTCACCAAAAGCGCATGCGCTTTGGCGTCGCCAACATCCCTCACGGATGTAGGTATGTAACTTATGCCGAGGCCGATACGGCGGATGTCCCGGTTGTTGTTGAAGGATGCGTGAAACAGTTTTGTGTGATGGATGGACATCTGACCGGCCTGAAGCGGCATGCTTGTCGCGGTCGTGGCATCGACTTCGGAGGCTATCCCCTGACCTCTGGGAATAAGATTACCGGGATCGGAGTCATCATCATGCTCGACAAAATCGTTTCTGTGACTGCCCGGAATTACCTGCATGCAGCCGGCCTCGTCATCGGCAACGGTCAAGGCGACCCAGGCCGTCACCTGCACGGCAGGATCAAGGAAGAAATAGGTGCCGTCCTGATGCCACCTGACAAAAGAATTCGAACGCGGCGGCTTCACCCAGAGCGTTGCGTGGTAGCAAAGAATATCCGGACCAATGAGGTCTTCGACAGCATCCAGAATTTTGGGATGGTGAACGATGCGGTCCGCCCATGAGAAAAGCTGGTGGCATCGTGATTTGTAGGGAAAATCGATCTGCTTGCCGGTCTCGACCTCGAAAGCTTCGATTTCAGCCAGGCATTCACTTGCCTCATCTTCGGTTAAGACACTGACAGGGCTGACAAAACCGTACTCTCTGTAATGTTTGACCTGATCATCCGTTAAAAGCTTTCCCATTGGTGCCTCCATCAAAACCGATGCGCGCGCCCCAGCCGAATGGCGGACGCAACAACCGACAAGATGGATAAGGATATCACAACAGTCTTCGACTACCGAATGGCGCGCACCATCGGCGGACCAGATCCCACCCTGTTGAAAAAATGGTCGGAGCGGCGGGATTCGAAGCTTTGCTCTTCATCGCGTGCCTGATCGCCTTGGTGAATGGCATCGCCACGCAA
>JAYYLR010000242.1:0-3317 GCA_036143955.1 Pseudomonadota bacterium
ACCGACGACAAGATCGCCGCGCTTGGCGCAGGTGCAGACGGGTATCTGACCAAGCCGTTCGACCGGTTCGAGCTGCTGGCAAACCTCGACGCCATCATCCGGCGCACCCACGGCCACAGCTCTGCCACCGTTTCCGTCGGAAACCTGGAAGTCGACCTTAACCGCCATCTTGCGCTGATCGCCGGCGAGCAGCTTCCGCTGACCGGCAAGGAATTCCGGATTGTGGAGTTCCTGGCGCTTCGCAAGGGATCCGTCCTCAGCAAGACAGCTTTCCTGAGCCACCTCTATGGCGGCATGGACGAGCCGGAGCCGAAAATCATCGACGTCTTCATCTGCAAGCTTCGTCGCAAGCTGGAAGTTGCCGGCGCGCGCGGCGTCAGCATCGACACCGTCTGGGGCCAGGGCTACATCCTTCGCGAAACCGAGGCTGTGAGCCAGACTCCGGCCGGTCTTCCCGACAGTATCGACGACGTTGAAATTGACGAGCCGATCATCAAGCCGGCCCCGAAGCGCCGCGCAGCGATGGCAGGCCAGCAGCTTTCCGCAAGCTGACGTCACAAGACACATCACATTCCTTCGGGGGGCGTTTCGCCCCCCTTTTTTGTTCGCACTCACCGCCGGATTTCAACAGCCATCCGTTTAACCGGCATTCGTGCTACAAGGGCGCATCCGGATCTGCTGCGGGGAGCGCCATGCTCTATTTTTCACTTGGCGACTTTGTGTCGCATCCCGACCGTCCCGATTGGGGCATTGGTCAGGTACAGTCTGTTGTCGGCAGCAACGTCACGGTGAATTTTCCGAATGCCGGCAAACAGATGATCAATTGTGACGTCATCGAACTCGTGAAGACCGAACTTCCCGAGGGAGAGCGGACAGAATAACATCCTGATTGCGTCACCCAATGGCGCAATTGGCGGCGATTGTCGGGCGGCAAGTGGAGATAGTAGCAGCCGCGATGCGCGACGCGTCGGCGCGACGCCAGCGTGTATTATGAGGGGGAACTCGAGGTGGACGAAGCAGGCGCTCCGGCGGACCGTCGCCAGGGACAGAAATCAAGCCGCGGCAAGGGCAATTACAAACCGAAGGGGCGACTCGTCGATCCCGCAGCCCTGGCGGAAATCCAGCAGCTTCTCGGCCCGACACCGCCGCGCCGCGATCTGCTGATCGAAAGCCTTCATGCCATCCAGGACCGGTTCCGGCATCTGTCGGCGCGTCATCTTGCGGCGCTTGCCGACTGGATGCGCCTTCCCATGGCCGAAATCTGGGAAGTCGCCAGCTTCTACGACCATTTCGACCTTGTTCGCGAGGGCGAAACACCCCCGCCGGCCTGTACGGTAAGGGTCTGCACCTCGCTGTCCTGCATGATGGCTGGTGGCGAACAGCTTCTCGAGACGCTACAGGCGCAGGCCGGCGAAAATGTCCGGTTCGTCGCCGCGCCCTGTATCGGCGCCTGCGACAAGGCGCCGGCTGCCGCCATCGGCCACCAGCTCGTCGCGCCGGCGACCCTAGGCGAACTTGCCGGCGTCACGGAAACGCCCGCCATGCTACCGCCGGACGGGGCCTGCCTCTTCGACGAGTATTGCGAAAAGGGCGGCTACAGGATCCTTCGTGAACTTCTCGCCGGCGAGCGCACGTGCGATTCCGCACTCGACACCCTGGATGGCGCGGCGCTTCGCGGCCTTGGCGGCGCGGGTTTTCCGACCGGGCGCAAATGGCGCATCGTCGGTGGCCAGCCCGGCCCCCGTCTGATGGCGGTGAACGGCGATGAAGGCGAACCCGGCACCTTCAAGGACCGGCTGTACCTTTCGACGGATCCACACCGTATGGTTGAGGGCATTCTGATCGCGGCGCATGTCGTCGGGATCGAGCGCTGCTTCATCTACATGCGGGACGAATATCCCGAAATCATCGCCCTTCTCCGGCAGGAGCTCGACAGGGTTCGCGTCGCCGGCCTTTCCGACCATGTCGAGATCGAGCTTCGGCGCGGCGCCGGCGCCTATATCTGCGGCGAGGAGTCGGCGATGATCGAATCCATCGAGGGCAAGCGCGGCCTGCCGCGCCACCGCCCGCCCTATGTTGCCGAGGTCGGCATCTTCGGGCGCCCGACACTGGTCAACAATGTCGAGACGCTGCACTGGATCCGCGACATCCTCGACCATGGCGCCGACTGGTTCAACGATCAGGGCCAGGATGGCCATCCCGGGCCGCGCAGCTATTCGGTGTCCGGCCGTGTCGCCCGCCCCGGCGTGGTGATCGCGCCCGCCGGCTCGACCGTCGAAGACCTCATCGAACGCTGCGGCGGCATGGCCGAGGGTCATGTTTTCAAGGGCTATCTTCCCGGCGGCGCGTCGGGCGGAATCCTGCCGGCAGACAAAGCCGACATCCCTCTCGATTTTGGCGGCAGGCTCGCCGAGGAAGGATGTTTCGTCGGCTCGCACGCCGTCGTGGTGCTGTCCGACAGGGACAATATGTGGGACGCCGCGCTGAACCTGATGAAGTTCTTCGCGCATGAAAGCTGCGGCCAGTGCACCCCCTGCCGCAACGGCACCGAAAAGGCCGTGGCGATGATGGGGGCGGCCGCACCCGATACCGACCTTCTTGGCGAACTCGCCGTGGCCATGGCCGATGCCAGCATCTGCGGTCTCGGCCAGGCGGCGTCGAACCCGCTTGTCTGCGTGATGCGCCACTTCCCCGAGGATATCGAGGCAAAACGGTCATGAGCAAAGCCAGAATCGACAGCGCCGCCAAGGGCGTCACCTTCACCCTCGACGGCCGCATGATCGAGGCCCGCGAGGGCGAGACCATCTGGCAGGCCGCGGCACGCCATGGCACCGACATCCCGCATCTTTGCTACCGCGACAGCGACGGTTACCGCGCCGACGGCAATTGCCGGGCCTGCATGGTCGAGATCGAGGGCGAACGCGTCCTCGCGGCAAGCTGCATCCGGACACCGACCGACGGGATGGTCGTGAACAGCGACAACCATCGCGCGAAAAACGCTCGGAAAATGGTGATGGAACTTCTTGTCGCCGACCAGCCCCCGCGCGAGGCAGCGCATGACCCGGAGTCCGAGCTGTGGCACTATGCCGAGTCGCAGCAGGTCGCGGCGGCGCGCTTCCCGTCCAAGCCTGCCGCCATCCCCGACGACAGCCATCCAGCGATCGCCGTCAACATGGATGCCTGCATCCAGTGCAATCTGTGCGTGCGTGCCTGCCGCGAGGTTCAGGTGAATGACGTCATCGGCCTTGCCGGTCGTGGGGCCGATGCGCGCATCGTATTCGACTTCGACGACGATATGGGCGCCTCGACCTGCGTCG
>JAYYLR010000243.1:0-2682 GCA_036143955.1 Pseudomonadota bacterium
ACAAGCTTGACGGCATCCTCCACCGACATGTCGAGATAGATCACCTCGTTCCGCGGACAGAACAGCAGGAAGCCGGATGTCGGGTTCGGCGTCGTCGGGATGAAGACATTGACCATGTTGCCATCCATACGCTCGGCGACCTCGCCCTTGGTGCCGCCGGTCACGAAGCCGATGACCCACAGGCCGCGCCGCGGATATTCGACCAGAACGGCGTCACGAAAAGCGTCGGACTGCGCCGAGATCACGGTTTCCAGAATTTGCTTGCTGGCGCCATAGATGGTGCGCACGACCGGCATCCGGTTCAGGATCGACTCGCCGAGCCCGATCAGCCAGCGCCCCAAGAATCCGGCAGCCACCGCACCGATGACGGTGATCAGGATCAGGCCGATGATCAGGCCCGCGCCGGGGATGTTGGCGACGACAAGCTTGTTGAAACCCGGAAGGATGCTCGCCACCTGGCCGTCAATCAGCTCGATAGCCGCCCAGGTGATGTAGACCGTCAGAAGGACCGGCGCGGTAACAAGAAGACCTGTCAGGAACCAGGATCTCAGGCGCCCCAGGAAACCGGGTTTCCTGGCCGGAGCCTTGGCGTCATTTTCCGTCATGGGACGTTCCTTCGCGTGCGGGAATGAGCCAAGATAATGGGGAGAAAAGCATCATCACGCAAGACCCGGCCGACGTCGGAACCGGCAGCGTTGAAGACTTCTCCCAAAAGCGCCAGAATGCGGCGTCGTTCCATTCAGGGCTCGCCGTCATGACAGACAGATCCACCCTTACCTCCAACGAGGAAATTCTTCGCCAGCTTGATCGCATCGTCGACATCATGCGACGCCTTCGTGATCCCGAAACCGGGTGCCCGTGGGATGTCGAACAGGATTTCGCGACGATCGCCCCCTACACGATTGAGGAAGCCTACGAGGTAGCGGACGCCATCCAGCGCAATGACACAGGAGACATCCGTGACGAGCTTGGCGACCTGCTGCTGCAGGTGGTGTTTCAGTCCCGCATCGCCGAAGAGGCGGGGCTTTTCACCCTTGCCGACGTGGCACAAAGCATCTCCGACAAGATGATTGACCGGCATCCGCATGTCTTCGGCAAGGACGACCGCCCCGGGATCGAACAGCAGAGCCGAAGGTGGGAAGACATCAAGGCGGCCGAGAGAGCGCGGCGCGGGCAGACCGGCGTGCTCGATGATGTCGCTGTGGGACTTTCGCCGATGCTGCGTTCGCTGAAACTCCAGAAACGCGCCGCGCGGGTCGGCTTCGACTGGCCGCATATCGATCAGGTGGTCGAAAAACTGCACGAGGAAACGGCCGAACTCCGGGAGGAGGTCGCAGCTGGCGGTGCGGATATGGAGCGGGTCAAGGACGAGGTTGGCGACGTCCTGTTTGTCGCCGTGAACCTCGCACGCAAGGCCGGGGTTGATCCCGAAACAGCGTTGATGGCATGCAACTCAAAGTTCGAAAAAAGATTTAGATATATTGAACAACAAATTGAACAGGATGGAAAATCCTTGAACGAGGTCTCGCTTGAAGAGATGGAATTCCATTGGCAGCGGGCAAAGCGCGAGGGCTAGGCCCAGACACGGTCGTACAATGCCTGCCAGCTGTCCCGATCCGGCGCGATCATCATCGGCGCCGCATAGCTGCCATTGAACGCCCCTCCGTCATTCAGCATCGCGGAATGGCCGCCGGCCTCACGGCACAACAGATCGACAGGCGCGTGATCCCACGGCGTGCAACGGCTGTGAAGAAGAAAATGCTGACGGCCGGCAGCAATTTCCGAACCCAGAAAGCCGGCGCATTTCGGGTGCCATAGTCCCGGCAGGGTCCGCAGCTTCTGCCGCAGCTCGGTCCGCCGCGGCTCTTCAATGGCGCCGATATTCGCCGACCCTGCGATTTCGTCGAGGCACCAGTCCTGGCTCGCTATTTCCAGCCGCTTGGGGTCGCCGCCCTCGTCAATGACCATGGCCCCTCCGCCGGCAGTGGCAGCGAACAAGCGGCCTTGAAGCGGGAACAGGATCCAGCTCTTTACCGGCACACCATGATTCATCAGCGCGACCATGCAACAGAACCTCTCGTTACCGGCAACGAAATTGCCGGTTCCGTCAACAGGATCGACGGTCCATGCGACAGGCGCATCGGCGCGCGCACGAAGCCCAGGATCGGATGCGCAGGCCTCTTCACCGATCACCTCGCCATCGACTAGGTCCAGCAGGCGTGGTGTCAGGAAAAGCTCGGCCTCCCTGTCGGCAACGGTGACAAGATCGTTTGGCCCGGATTTGGTCTCGATCTCTTCACTGGAGAGGCGTCGGAACCGCGGCAACACAAGCTGCTCACAGGCCGCACTCATCAACTCAGCGACAGCGCTGGAAAGCTCATCAAACATAAAATATCACCGTCGGTGGGACCGTTTACTCAGTATCCGCTTCAAGATTTTCGTCATCGTCAAGCTCGTGAAGCTGTACCGGCGCCATCGGCATTATGGTCGAAATCGCATGCTTGTAGACGAGCTGAACATGCTGGTCGCGTTTCAGCAGGATCGAAAAATTGTCAAACCAGGTGATGATCCCCTGCAGCTTGACGCCATTCACCAGAAACACGGTCACAGGTGCGTGGGACTTGCGGACATTGTTCAGAAACAGTTCCTGAAGGTTTCGGCTCTTATCATTGGCCATTAGTT
>JAYYLR010000244.1:0-3098 GCA_036143955.1 Pseudomonadota bacterium
GCAGGTTTGCCGGGCGAAGATCCTCAAGGATATCGATTCGTATGTCGGTCACGTTGGCGCCGGCGGCCGAAAGCCTGTCGACAGCGGCATCGAAGGCGGCGGCGACTTCGGGGTCAAGATCATCGAAAAGATAGCCGCGCGGTACGGCAAGCCGAAGCCCTGAAGCGGGAAAGGGCGTCTCCGCATGCCCTTCGCCGCCCGTCATCAGGTCGTCGAGGATGGCGCAGCAGGCAACGCTTCCCGCCATCGGCCCGGCGGCGTCGAAGGATGACGAAAGCGGGTAGACGCCGCGCGACGGCATGCGCGTCGTCGTCGGCTTCATGCCGGTGATGCCGCAGAAGGCTGCCGGCGCGCGGGTCGAGCCACCTGTGTCGGTGCCGATCGTGGCCGCCGCCATGTCATCGCAGATCGACACCGCGCCTCCCGATGACGAGCCGCCTGCAACGCGCCCGCCCCCCTGGTCGCGCCCGAAGGGGCTGCGGGGATTGCCGTAATGCGGATTCATGCCGAGACCGGAATAGGCGAATTCGGTCATGTTGGTCCGTCCGATGACGATGAAGCCGGCGGCGCGAAGACGCGCCAGCACGGTTGCGTCACGGTCCGCGGGCTTCGCGTCGGCAAGAACCCTGGAGCCGGCTGTCGTTATCTCGCCGGCAATATCGAACAGATCCTTTACTGACAGCGTGACGCCGGCAAAGGGTGGCAGTGGAGCGCCGGCGGACCGAAGCTTGTCGATCCTGTTGGCCTGTTTGCGCGCCGTTTCCGCATTGACGGTGATGAAGGCGCGCGCGCCGTCCTCGCAATCGATGGCGGCGAGGCAGGATTCGACATGGTCCCGGGCGCTGAGGCTTCCGGAGGCCAGGCGTGAGGCGATATCTGAAAGGATCATGGTCATGTCCCGACTATGGCCGGGAGCTTGCGAAAAATCATCCCAAAAATCCGCGCACCCACGGGTTGCTTGACGGCGGCCAAGCGGCTCCCGATAGTGACGCCATGACGAAGCGATACGACTATATCATCATCGGGTCAGGTTCCGCGGGAAGCGCCCTCGCCTATCGGCTTGGCGAGGACGGCAAACGTCGGATCCTGGTACTGGAATTTGGCGGAACCGATGCCGGGCCGCTGATCCAGATGCCTGCCGCGCTGTCCTATCCGATGAACATGCCGCGCTATGACTGGGGCTACCGGGCAGAACCGGAGCCGGCGCTTGGCGGGCGTTCGCTTGCCTGCCCCCGCGGCAAGGTGATCGGGGGCTCCTCGTCGATCAACGGCATGATCTATGTCCGGGGCCATGCCGGGGATTATGCCCACTGGGAGGAGTCCGGCGCCACCGGCTGGGGATACGCCGACGTTCTTCCCTATTTCCGCCGGATGGAAACATCGCATGGCGGCGAGGCGCCCTGGCGCGGCACCAGCGGGCCGCTTCACGTCACGCGCGGGCCGCGCGACAACCCGCTTCACGACGCGTTTGTCGCCGCGGCCGAGGCGGCCGGCTACGCCGCCACCCCCGACTATAACGGCCATCGCCAGGAGGGGTTCGGTCCGGCCGACATGACGGTCTGGAAGGGCCGGCGCTGGTCGGCGGCGAACGCCTATCTCAGGCCTGCGATCAGGCGCGGCAATGTCAGGCTCGTCACAGGCGCGCTTGTCGACAGGATCCTTTTCGACGGCCGGCGCGCAACCGGCGTGCGGTATTTTCGCGGCGGCGTCGCCCATGAGGTTCAGGCGGATGCCGAGGTCATCCTTGCCGCCGGTGCCATCAATTCACCCCAGATTCTCCAGCGGTCCGGGGTCGGCCCGGCAAAGGTGCTGAAAGCGGCCGGTGCCGACGTGCTAGCCGACCGTCCGGGGGTCGGCGCCAACCTGCAGGATCATCTCGAGGTCTATTTCCAGCTTGCCTGCCTGCAGCCGATCACGCTTTACAGGCATCTCGGCCTGTTGGCGAAGGCGCGGATTGGCGCGGAATGGCTGTTCTTCAAGCGTGGTCTCGGCGCCTCGAACCAGTTTGAGACTCTCGGTTTCATCCGTTCGGCGGCCGGCATTGCCTATCCCGACATCCAGTATCATTTCCTTCCCGTCGCGATCAGCTATGACGGCACGGCGCCGGCAGAGGGTCACGGCTTCCAGCTTCATGTCGGGCCGATGCGCTCGAAGTCGCGCGGGCATGTCCACATCCGGGATACGGATGCCGGAAGCCCGCCTGAAATCAGGTTCAACTATATGAGCCATCCCGACGACTGGACCGAATTCAGGCGCTGCATCAGGCTGACCCGCGAGATCATCGGGCAGCAGCCGATGGATCCCTATCGCGGCGCCGAAATACAGCCGGGGGAGAATGCCGTGTCCGACGAAGCCATAGACGCCTTCATCCGCGACAATGCGGAGAGTGCGTACCACCCGTGCGGAACGGCGCGCATGGGTGCCGCGGATTCGGACATGAGCGTCGTCGACCCGCAATGCCGTGTGATCGGCGTGGACCGGTTGCGTGTTGCCGACAGCTCGATCTTCCCGCGCATCACGAACGGCAATCTGAATGCCCCTTCCATCATGACCGGGGAAAAGGCGGCGGATCACATTCTTGGGCGAACGCCGCTTGCACGCGCCAACGACCTGCCGTTTTTCCATCCTGAAGCAGGGCGTCTGCAGCGATAGAATTGCCGCGCCGGAAACACAGCATCAAAGCGTCTTGTGCCGGTCATGTCGTCGTGTCATCGTGACGGCACAAAAGAGACGCCGTCGCATGAACGGCGCCAAGGGAGGAAATGCAGATGAAGACGCGTGCCGCTGTCGCGGTTGCTGCCGGCCAGCCGCTTGAAATCATGGAAGTCGATCTTGACGGTCCCCGCCAGGGCGAGGTTCTTGTCGAGATCATGGCCACCGGTATCTGCCATACCGACGCCTTCACCCTGTCCGGGGAAGACCCGGAAGGCATGTTCCCGGCCATTCTCGGCCATGAGGGGGCTGGGATCGTGCGTGAGGTTGGGCCCGGCGTGACCGGTGTGGCGCCTGGAGACCATGTCATTCCGCTCTACACGCCGGAATGCCGCGAATGCGAATATTGCCTCCATCCGAAGACCAATCTTTGCCAGGCAATCCGT
>JAYYLR010000245.1:0-5370 GCA_036143955.1 Pseudomonadota bacterium
GCGCCGTATCCTCGAGCTCCTCGACGGCATTGCACGCCGCCTCGACATCCTTTCCGGCGACGACCGGCCCGTGATTGGCAAGCATCACGGCACTTCGCTTTCCGGCAAGCCCGCGAACCGCCTCGCCAATCGCCGCGTCGCCGGGAAGGAAGAAGGGCAAAAGCTTGACCCGGCCGAGTTTCATGATGCCGTAGGGTGTCAGTGGCGGCAGGAAATTGTCAGGGTCGACATCGGGAAGCATCGACAGCGCCACCGAATGGCAGCTGTGGAGATGGACAACCGCCCCGGCCTTCGAACGCGTTTCGTAGAAAGCGGTGTGAAGCGGCATTTCCTTGGTCGGGGCGTCACCATCGACCAGCTTTCCCCCAGCATCGAAACGACTCAGCCGTGCCGGGTCGAGCCTGCCGAAGCTGGTTCCGGTCGGTGAGACGAGGAGCCCGCCATCATCCGTCCGCGCCGAAATATTGCCGGTGCTGCCTCCTGTCAGACCTCGATCAAAGATCGATTTCGCCAGCAGGCAGATCTGTTCCCGAAGTTTTGCCTCGTCGCTCATGACGCCTCCAGCCGTGCCAGCGCTGTGGTAAAGAAATCGCGGTCGCCGAAATTGCCCGATTTGAGAGTTATGGCAATCGGCTCACCATCGACAGTCGTGAATGTCCAGGGCACGCCAGGGGCGATTTCCGCCCCGATATCGAGCCGTGAAAGTCCAAGCGCCTGCGACACCGCGCCCGACGTCTCGCCGCCGGCGACGACGAACCGCCGACGTCCCGCGGCAAAGGCGGCCTTCGCCAGATCGGCCAGTGCGTTCTCGACGAGCTGGCCCGCCCGCGCGGTACCGAGATGCTCCTGCGCAGCGCGAACGGCGTCCGGGCTTGCGGTTGCATAAATCATCGGGGTGCCGTCCGCCGGCTGTTCGCGCAACCACTCCAACGCCGCCCCGTGCCCGGACTCGGCAAGCTTCATGGGATCAAGCCGAAGCGACGGCTCGCCATTGAACGCGGCAACCTGTTCATTGGTCATCGCCGAGCAGCTTCCAGACAGCACCACCGCACCGACGGGAAGATCCGGCCGGTCCGGAGACGGTGCGTCAGCCGCCAGAAGCCCATCGTCGTGATACAGCTTCGGAAGCGGCATCGCCACCGCCGAACCGCCGGTCATCAGCATCATGTCACGACAGGATTCCGCGATTGTCTGCAAATCTTCATTCGCCACCGCATCGACGACCACATGTGCCACGCCGTCATCGCAAAGCCGCGCAAGATGGCGGCGCAGTTCCGGTGCGCCGCGCGCCACCGTCAGTCTGTCGGCAAGCCCGACCGGGCGGGTCACCTGCGGCTCCAGAAGGCGCATCAGGCTGCTGTCGCGCATCGGGGTCAGCGGGTGATCCTTCATCGGGCTTTCGGCAAGCGGCTGCCGACCAACAAACAGATTGCCCATGAAGATGGACCGGCCATTTTCTGGGAAGGCAGGACAATAGATGGTCTGGTCCGTGCCGAGGTCATCCATCAATGCCTCGGCAACCGGTCCGATGTTGCCCTCGGCCGTGCTGTCGAAGGTCGAACAGTATTTCCAGAAGAAACGGCTGGCACCAGCATCCTGAAGCCAGGCCAGGGCGGCACGGCATTCGGCAACCGCATCGGCGACCAGCGCCGTGCGGCATTTCAGGGCAATCACTTCGAAAGGAGCGGTGTCGGACGGGGGCGCTTCGGGAACGCCGAGGCGCAGCGACACATGCACGCCAGAGCGGGCCAGCAGGCCGGCAAGGTCGGTCGCGCCGGTAAAGTCGTCAGCGATGCAGCCGAGAAGCGTTGCCATCCGTCACTCTCCCGGAAGCTCGATGCCGCTGTTGCGGGCATAGACCTTGGCCACCGCGGCATCATCTTCCTTGCCAAGCCCCATGCCGGAGGCGGCCACATATTGCTGCAACGCCGCCGCCGCGATCGGGGCGCTGAACTTGTCCGCCCTTGCGATGTCCAGAACGATGCCGAGATCCTTCAGCCAGATGTCGACCTGCGAATGCGGGGTGTAGTCGCCATCCACAATATGCGGGGCACGGTTCTCCAGCATCCAGCTGGTACCGGCACATTTCGAAATGACCTCCAGGAACCTGTCCGGTGCGAGGCCCTGCTTCATGCCGAAGGTGATGGCCTCGGCCATGGTCGCGATATGCACGCCCGCCAGAAGCTGGTTCACAACCTTCATGACCGATCCCGCGCCCGCCTCGTCGCCCATGTTGAAAACAACTTCGGCCGTGGCATCGAGAATTGGCGCCGCGGCATCAAAGCTGGCTTTGCTTCCGGAAGCCATGATGCTGAGCTGTCCCTCCGCCGCCTTCACCGAGCCGCCGGAAATCGGCGCGTCGAGGTAACGGATCTGGCGGGCTTCGCACTGGGCCGCCTTTTCTCGGGCGAATTCCGGCGACACGGTGGCGCAGGACAGGACCACCGCACCGGACCGCAATTGCGGGACGATGCCGGACTCGCCGAACAGCACGGCCTCCGTCTGATCCGCATTCAGAACCACGACAACAACGGCATCAAGCGTCGGCGCGACCTCGGCAATCTCGCCGGACGAGCCGCCATCCGCCTCAAAACGCGCCATGGTCTCGGGAACCACGTCGAATCCGTGGACGATATGGCCGGCGCGAAGAATCGACGAGGCAATGCCGTATCCCATCGAGCCAAGACCGAACACAGCCACCCTCAATGCACTTTCATCTGCCAAATCTGCCCTCCGTTCTTCGATGACCTGCACCATAGCAATGCGGGTCAGGATCACAAGCGGCTTGATGATGACGAACGGCCGGCGCCGAGAAGGGCTCAGGTCGCTGATTTGGCATTCACGCGACCCTGGTCCTGTGACACGATAAGGCTGTTCTGTGTTGGTCCGGATAGCTGGAAGGAAGAGATGCTGGTGAATTTCACATCGGGCGTTTTCAAGTCCGAGAAGGAGATGGAGCTCTACCAGTTTCGTTGGGCACAGGTACGTGAAAAATACCTGCCGCTTCTTCGCGAACAGGGATTGGTTCGTTACGCCGGAATGCAGATCTGGAACAAGCAGGGTAAGACACAGATGGGCTGGCTTTTCGAATATTCCGATCCCGAGGCCTACAAGCGCTGCCAGCCGATTTTCAAGGACATAGAAACCGATATGGGGGATCTGGAATTGCAGTTGACGGCCTATCGCGGTGTCGTCGTCGAGGACCACGACTGGAAATCCTAGACACCGATGACCGACGCACCTCTGCCCGACTTCACGTCTCCCGACTTCCTGCACTCTCATATCGAGGACATCCTCGCCTTCTATGAGCCGAACGTCCTTGATCCCGCCGGCGGGTTCTTCCAGCATTTTCTCGATGACGGTTCGGTCTATGACCGCGAGACACGGCATCTCGTCAGCTCGACGCGCTTCGTCTTCAATTACGCCAACGCTTTTCTGCAGACCGGCGAGGACCGGTATCGCGACTGGACCGCGCACGGGTTGCGATATCTTGAAACGCACCACCTTGCCGAGCAGGGGCATTATCTCTGGCAGCGCCGCGGCGATATCGTGGAGGACGGCCGGGCGATGGCCTATGGCCACGCCTTTGTCATTCTTGCGGCGGCCTGGGCGGCACGCGTCGACATCGACGGCGCCCGCGGGATGCTCGACAGATGCTGGCATTTCATGGAGACGCATTTCTACGAGCCCGCGCACGGCGCCTATGCCGACGAGCGGGACCAGAGCCTTGCCCGTCTTGACGGTTATCGCGGCCAGAACGCAAACATGCATACCGTCGAGGCGCTGATCGCCGCCTATGAGAGCACAGGCGAAACCATGTTCCTCGAGCGCGCCGACAGCGTTGCCCGAAAATTCACCGTCGACCTCGCCGCCGCCGCGGACGGGCAGGTATGGGAACATTATTCCACCGACTGGACCCATGACTGGGAATACAACATCGACAAGCCGGATGACCTGTTCAAACCATGGGGCTTCCAGCCGGGTCATCAGGTCGAATGGGCAAAACTGCTTTTGCAGATCGACACGCACAAGCCCGCCGACTGGCACCTGACAGTGGCGGTCTCACTGTTCGATACGGCGATGAAGAAGGGGTGGGACAGGGATCATGGCGGGCTTGTCTATGGCTACGGGCCTGACGGCAGCTTCGCCGACGCGACGAAATATTTCTGGGTCCAGGCCGAAGCCATCGCCACCGCCTGGCGGCTACACCATCGAACGGGCAACGCCCGCTACAGGGATGACTACCTGCGTCTGTGGGACTGGTCCTGGCGGCACCTCGTCGACCATGAGAACGGCGCCTGGTTCCGAATCGTCAGCCGTGAAGGCGCCTGGATCGAACCCTACAAATCGCCGGCCGGCAAGGTCGATTACCACACGATGGGCGCCTGCTGGGACGTTCTGTCTGTCATACAGGGGGGAGCGGGCGAATGACGGCCGGAGCCATGGCGGATACACCGGAACGCAGTGCCTATGACGTCGTCATCGTCGGCGGCGCCATCATGGGATCGGCAACGGCCTTCTTTCTGGCGCGAAATCTGGACTTCGACGGGTCTGTTCTCGTGATCGAACGCGATCCGAGCTACGAATTCTCGTCGACGGCACATACGAATTCCTGCATGCGCCAGCAGTTCTCGACCGAGCTCAATATCAGGATCTCGCAGTTCGCCGCCGATTTCGTGACCAATCTTCGCGAGCATATGGGCGGCGATGAGCGCATTCCCGAGCTGGCGATCCAGAATTACGGCTACATGTATCTTGCCGACAACGAGGATTTTGCCGGCGTGCTGCGCGCCAACCAGGCCGTGCAGCGTGCCGCCGGTGCCGAAACCGAACTGCTCACGCCCGACGAGATCGCGGCGCGCTACCCGTTCTACAATCTCGAGGACATCGTCCTCGGCTCGATCAATCTGAAAAACGAGGGCTATTGGGACGGCGGCGGCGTTTTCGACTGGATGCGTCGGTCGGCCCGCGAGAACGGCGTCGAATATCTTCGCGGCGAGGTGGTGGCTATGGATCGCGACGCAGACCGGATCACTGGCGTAAAGCTGTCCGACGGGCGGGAGATCGCCTGCGGGACGGTCGTCAATGCCAGCGGGCCGCGCGCGGCGCGCACCGCCGCGATGGCCGGCATCGAAATTCCCGTCGAACCGCGAAAGCGCTTAACCTGGATCTTCACGGCCGAAACACCGCTTGACCGGGATCTGCCGCTGACCATAGACCCGTCGGGCGTTCATTTCCGCCAGGATGGGCCGCGGACATACCTTGCCGGATGCCCGGCGGATCCCGATCCGGCGGTCGATTACGATGATTTCGTGATGGATCATGATCGCTGGCAGACTCACGTCTGGCCGATCATCGCCACCCGCATTC
>JAYYLR010000246.1:0-3163 GCA_036143955.1 Pseudomonadota bacterium
GGCGTGCTGTTTGTCCTGCCCGGGGCGATCATTGTTCTGGCGCTCAGCATTCTTTACGTCAGCTATCAGCAGACGATGGCGATGACCTCCATATTCTTTGGTGTCAAGGCGGCCGTTCTGGCGATTGTGGTGACGGCGCTCTGGCGGCTTGCCGGCAAGATACTGAAGCAAGGCCGGTTGGTTCTGATAACAGCGACATCCTTTCTTGCCAGCTTTGTATTCGATGTTCCCTTCCCGCTTGTCATTCTTGGCGCGGCTTTGATCGCATTTGTATGGCGAGTGCCTACTGATTCCGATGAAGATGATCTGGGCGACGCCGGTGATGAACGCGTCATAGACCGCCGTGTTTCCGACCATCGTGTTAGCCCAGCCGACCACGGCGCTTTGCGGGCGGCATTTTTCTGCGCTCTGCTGTGGCTGGCCCCGATCGTCATTCTCTATGGCTGGCTTGGCGTCGGTCATATCTATGTTCAGCAGGGCGTATTTTTCAGTCAGGTGGCGGTTGTGACATTCGGCGGTGCCTATGCCGTGCTGTCCTATATGGCGCAACAGACGGTTGGGCATTATGGCTGGCTGAGCGCCGGCGAGATGCTCGATGGTCTTGGGATGGCCGAGACAACCCCCGGACCGCTGATCATGGTCACCCAGTTTGTCGGCTTTATCGGGGCCTATCGAAGCCCTGGCATGCTGGATCCGATGCTGGCGGGTACGCTTGGAGCGCTTGTTACCACATGGGTTACATTCGCGCCGTGTTTTCTTTGGATTTTCCTCGGCGCACCATTTATCGAAGCACTTCGTGGCAACCGGCTTCTGGCAAAAGCCCTGACAGGCATAACGGCTGCCGTGGTTGGAGTTGTTCTTAACCTTGCCATCTGGTTCGGGCTGCGGGTGATGTTTGCAAAACTTGTCGATGTGAAAATGCCGATCACCGGACAGGTGCTCCAACTGCCGGCCATTACCAGTTTCGATCCGGTGGCAAGCGCCATCACCGTCGGAGCCTTTCTTGCAATCTCCATCTTCAGGGTCGGTATGATCAAGGTGCTGGCGACGAGCGCCTGCTTTGGGCTGGCAATAGGTTCGGTTGGATTGATCTGACCCTTGCAGGGTCAGACCCGGCGCACATCAATAGTTGATTTCGATTTCGATCCGCCGATTGGTGGCGCGCCCACGGGCCGTGTCGTTCGACTCGACAGGCTGGGACTCGCCGAAGCTGATAGCCTGCATGCGGCCAGCCGGCACCTTGCCTGTATCCTCGAGCGCTTGAACGACGCTGGCAGCGCGCGCGGCCGCAAGATCCCAGTTGTCGCGAAACTGCGAACCGAAGATCAGCGGCACGTCGTCCGTATGACCGGACACCGTGATCTCGCCTGATCCGGCTTCATTCACACCGGCGATCTCTTCCATGATCTTGCGCGCGGCTTCGGTGAGTTCGGCGGATCCGGACGGGAATGCGCCGCCGGCTCCAACCGTGATGATGACCTTGTCTTCCTGCCGATCGACGGCGACCAGCCCCTGGCCAATCTCCTGACGGAGCGCGACCTTCAGGTCATCCTCGGCGATCTCGGCTTTGTCGTTGGACGCCTTCTGCTGATCGGCCTCGGCCTTTGCTTCGGCGGAAGCCGCGTTGCCCGACTGGATGGCGGCATCAGCCGCAGCGGCAAGTTGCGCCAGCTTCTGCTCGAGGCCGCCAAACAACACTTCCTGTTCGGCCTTTCCGGCAGCTTTCTTTGCCTTGTCGATGGCTTCCAGTGTTTCCTGCAGGAGGTTCGGAAGCTCCTCATCCTTGGCTTCGGTGGGCGTGAAATTCACCACGACGTTCTCGCCGAGAACCTCGACCTCGATATCCCCTCGGGCGATGGCATCTTCGAGCGCCTTGACGATTTCCTCTGCACCGTCGCTCTCGCCGCCATCCTGATCCTTGTCGCGCTGCTTGACCTCGAGGTCCGGCTTGGTGACGTCGGTCGTCTGCTGCGTCATGTCCTGGGTTACGGACGGGGAGGGCGACGGGCTGAAATTCAGAGACAGAACGGTGGTGCCCTTCGGCTGTTCAACGATCGGCACGATCTTCTGCACGCCAAAGGCATTCTTAAGCGAGCCCGAAATCTGCTTGAATTTGGGAACGTTGAACTCGGCGAATGACAGGATGAGAACGAAGAAGGCCATAAGCAGCGTCGCCATGTCGGCGAAGGTGGCCATCCATGCCGGTGCGCCCACAGGTGGGCATTTCGGGCATTCCTCTTCTTCCTGCTCCTCGACCTCTTCATCAATGGCGTCGTTCATGACTTCCTCTCCCGTTCCATCCGGCCACCAGCGGTGGCGGGCTGTGACCGATCAGATCAGGCCGCGGCCAGCTTTTCCTGCAGCTTCGGCGGCAGGTTGGACAGAAGTTGATCCTGAATATTGCGTGGTGACTCACCGCGCGCGATGTTGCGAAGGCCTTCCACCACCATCTCGCGATAGACGGTTTCATAGGCCGTATAGCCTTCAAGCTTGGTCACAAGCGGTGCGAAGAGAATATTGGCAATGAAGGCGCCGTAAAGCGTGGTCAGAAGTGCCACCGCCATCGCCGGGCCGATCGCCTTCGGGTCAGCCATGTTACCAAGCATGAGAACAAGGCCGATCAGAGTTCCGATCATTCCCATGGCCGGCGCCAGATCGACCCAGGCCTTGATCACGCCCTGGTTGGCCTCGTGTCGGGACTTCATTGATTTGATTTCCTGCTTGAGCTGCGCCGTAAGTTTGGCTTCATCGGCGCCGTCGACGAGCATCTGAAGACCCTTTTCGAAAAACGCGTCCGGGACTTCCTGCCCCTCGAGCGCCATCATGCCGTCCTTACGGGCGATGCCGGCCAGATCGACCATGCGCTCGATCATGCCGTCCATTTTCTTGACCGGGGGAAGAAAGCCCTTGGCCATGACACCAAAGCTGCCCAGAAAGACAGGAAGCGGCGCCGTATACATAACGGCGAAGAAGGTGCCACCGAAGACGATCAGGATCGACGGAACGTCGATGAAAGGGCCTATGCCGCCACCGGAAATCATCGCGCCAAGGATCATGCCGATGGCGCCAAGAAGGCCAATAAGTGATGCGATATCCATGATGTCACTGTCCCTTTACATGCGCATGCGGTGTAAGGCGTAGCAAAATCCATACCAAAGCGGCC
>JAYYLR010000247.1:0-2636 GCA_036143955.1 Pseudomonadota bacterium
TGGCGGAGGGACGGGGATTCGAACCCCGGAAAGGGGTTTCCCCCTTTAACGATTTAGCAAACCGCCGCCTTCAGCCACTCGGCCACCCCTCCGCCGGGGCCGGACCCGACACGCGTCAGATGCGTGCTGCGGACCGGAGAAGATACACGGCGTATGCAGGGTGTTTCCTAACTTTGAATGCGGCGGCTGTCAAACCTGAAATGGCGTCGCCGGCGATCAACCGCCGTCGAGCTTGTCGCGAAGAAGCTGGTTGACCATTCCGGGGTTGGCCTGCCCCTTCGAGGCCTTCATCACCTGGCCGACAAAGAAGCCGAAAAGCTTGTCCTTGCCGCCCCTGTATTCGGCGACCTTGTCCTCGTTCGAAGCCAGAACCTCGTCGATCATGCCCTCGATGGCACCGCTGTCGGAGACCTGTTTCAGACCCTTTTCCTCGACAATGTCGCCAGCTTCCCTGCCGGTCTCGAACATGTCGGCGAATACGTCCTTGGCGATCTTGCCGGAAATCGTGCCGTCCTCGATCAGCCCGACGAGCCCGCCGAGGGCCTGCGGCGTGACCTTGCAATCTGCAAGCCCCTGCCCCGACCTGTTGAGCGCGCCGAACAGCTCCACCGTCATCCAGTTGGCGACAAGCTTGCGGTCGCGACCCTCGCTGGCGGCCTCGTAATAGGCGGCGGTGTCGCGTTCCTCGATGATTACCGAAGCATCATAGGCGGACAGCCCGTAGTCGCCGGTCAGCCGGTCCTTGATCTGGTCGGGAAGTTCCGGCAGCGCCGCGCGAAGCTCGTCCACCTCCTCCTGCGGGATCACCAGCGGCAACAGGTCCGGGTCGGGGAAGTAACGATAGTCATGCGCGTCTTCCTTCGAACGCATGGCGCGGGTGGTGCCGGTGGAGGTGTCGAACAGGCGCGTTTCCTGGTCGATCTCGCCGCCATCCTCGATGATCTCGATCTGACGCGCCACCTCGTAATCGATGGCCTGCTGGATGAAGCGCATCGAATTGAGGTTCTTCGTCTCGGTGCGGGTTCCGAACGGCTCGCCCGGGCGCCGGACCGACACGTTCACGTCGGCGCGCATCGAGCCCTCTTCCATGTTGCCGTCGCAGGTCCCGAGATAGCGCAGGATCGACCGGAGCTTCTTGACATAGGCCGCGGCCTCGGCGGCCGAGCGCATGTCCGGCCTCGAGACGATCTCCATCAGCGCCACACCGGTGCGGTTCAGGTCGATATAGCTTTTGGAGGGATGCTGGTCGTGCATCGACTTGCCGGCATCCTGTTCAAGATGAAGCCTCTCGATGCCGATGTCGCGCGTCGTGCCATCAGGCATGTCGAGACGCAGCGTCCCCTCGCCAACGATCGGCTGCTTGTACTGGCTGATCTGATAGCCCTGCGGCAGGTCCGCATAGAAATAGTTCTTGCGGTCGAAAACGCTGACGAGATTGATTTCCGCATTCAGCCCGAGACCGGTGCGAACGGCCTGACGGACGCATTCCTGATTAATCACCGGAAGCATGCCCGGCATCGCCGCATCGACAAGCGAGACATTGGCGTTCGGGTCGGCCCCGAAGGCGGTCGGGGCGCCCGAGAAAAGCTTCGCGTTGGACGAGACCTGGGCATGAACCTCAAGCCCGATCACGACTTCCCATTCGCCGGTGCGGCCTTCGACAAGATCGCTCATCATGCGCCTCCCGCGCGGCGTTGCGGCACCGCGGTAAAAGCGGCCGAGTCCTCGATCACGCGGCCGATGCTGTACAATGTCGCCTCGTCAAAAGGCCGACCGAGAATCTGCAGGCCAAGCGGCAGGCCGTCGCTGTTCAGGCCCGCCGGCACGGCCATGCCGGGAAGCCCGGCAAGGTTCGCAGGCACGGTGAACACGTCGTTCAGAAAGTTGGTCACCGGATCATCCACCTTGCGACCGACCGGGAAGGCCGCTGTCGGTGTTGCCGGGGTGAGGATCGCATCAACACTCTGGAAGGCGGCATCGAAATCCTGCTTGATCAGGCGACGCACCTTCTGCGCCTTCAGGTAATAGGCATCGTAATAGCCGGCCGACAGCACATAGGTGCCGATCATGATGCGGCGTTGCACCTCTTCACCAAAGCCGGCTGCACGTGTCTCGCCATACATGTCGTCAAGCGAGCCCGCCTCGACCCGCAACCCGTACCGAACACCGTCATAGCGCGCGAGATTGGACGACGCCTCGGCCGGTGCGATGATGTAATAGGCCGGAAGCGCATATTTCGTATGCGGCAGTGAAATCTCGACAAGCTCGGCACCAGCATCGCGAAGCCAGGCCTGCCCCTGTTGCCAGAGGGCGACGACCTCGTCATCCATGCCGTCCATGACATATTCCGACGGAACGCCGATCTTCATTCCGCGGACACCGGCGTCGAGCGCCGCCGACAGGTCGGGAAGCGGCACATCGGCCGAGGTCGAGTCCTTCGGATCATGGCTTGCCATGGCCTGCATCATCAGGGCGTTGTCGGCCACGGTTCGGCTGAACGGACCGGCCTGATCGAGTGAACTGGCAAAGGCAACGATCCCCCAGCGCGAGCACCGGCCATAGGTTGGCTTCATACCGACAACACCGCAGAAGGCCGCCGGCTGGCGGATTGACCCACCAGTGTCGGTTCCCGTCGC
>JAYYLR010000248.1:0-7723 GCA_036143955.1 Pseudomonadota bacterium
TCACCCAGCGCATCACCAGGTCGAACAGCAGGCCAAGCAGGCCCATGATCAGGATCGTGACCCAGATCAGCTCATAATCGGACACCGTACGGGCGACGTTCTCGATAAAGCCGATACCTGTCGTGCCAGCCAGCATCTCTGCCGCCACCAGCGTGCCCCAGCAAACACCGATCGAGATCCGTACACCGGTGAGTATCTCCGGCAGCGCGTTCGGGGTTGCGGTTGGCAATGGCAGACACCCCGCTCTTCTCAGGCACGATGGCATCAAGATAGACAAGCGCGCGAATGCGCTCCGGCAACCGATCGGCGACACCCGTAATGATCACGCCGCCATAGGAATGGCCGACGAGAATGACATCTTCGAGATCCTTCCATTGGATATGATAGACAATATCAAGCACGTGGGTGTCGGGAACGATGTCGGGCGACGCGAGATGGCTGCGCTCGCCAAGGCCGGTCAGCGTCGGAGACGTGACATCATGACCGTAGCCACGAAGCGCCCGCTCAAGCGGGGCCCAGCACCAGCCGCCATGCCATGCACCATGCACAAGCACAAAAGTCGCCATGTCGCTCTCCGTTAATGAAACAGGCCGTTGGGGAATATCAGCAATTGGCGCAATACGAAACATCGGAATTTGCGATGCGCCGTTTTCAGGCGGCAAGGTGATGGCCGCGTTGTGATCTGGCCTCCGAAGGCTGCACAAACCTTGCTGGCGACGACCGGCTGGCCTACCGTAGACGGGATGATATGAAACATGAACAAGGGCCCCGGCCGACATGGCAAACATTCTGATTACCGGCGCAAACGGATTTATCGGCAACCGGCTTGCAGCAACCATGCCTGTGGGCAGTGCCATGCGGCTCAACGGCAACGATGAAGTGGTCGAGAGGCTTGTCCTTGTCGATCATGTGGTCACCGACAGCGCGGCCGGGCCAGACGGCGCAGAATGGGTCGAGGGAGATCTCGGCGCCCTCGTCGCCGCGCAACCCGACCTGTTCAGCAGCGCCGATGCCGTGTTCCACCTCGCCAGCGCCACCAGCGGCGAGTGCGAGGCGGAACTCGATCTCGGGATCAATGCAAATCTGCTTTCCGGTGTAGCGCTTGGGCGCTGCCTCGCATCAGCGGCGCATCGCCCCCTTTTGGTGTTTTCCAGCACACTTGCCATCTATGGCGGCACGCCAGAAGCCCCTCTTCCGCCGGTTGTCGACGACAGCACGCACCCGACGCCGCAGAACAGCTATGGATCGCAAAAGCTGATGCTCGAGGCGTTCTTCGCCGACCTGTCGCGGCGCGGCCTGATCACCGCGCGTTCGCTGCGGCTTATGACCGTCAGCGTCCGCCCAGGACAACCCAACGGCGCGGCAAGCTCGTTCCTGTCGGGCATGATCCGCGAACCGCTTCAGGGGGAGAACGCTAATGTGCCGGTCAATCCCGAGCTTTGCGTTGTGCTGAATTCGCCGGATGGCGCGGTGGCTGGCCTGCGCCATGCCGGGGCAGCTTCGGACGACGTCTGGGGCGGTCCGCGCGGCGTGAACCTTCCCGGTATTTCCGTCACCGTAGGTGAAATGGCGGCGGCGCTGACAGCTATCGGCGGCGCCGATGTGGCCGCCCGCTTGAGCTGGGAGCGTGATGAGACCATCGAGCGCATCGTTACCAGCTGGCCTGCCAAGGTGGCCAGCCAGCGCGCCGCCGGCATCGGCTTTGCTGATGACAAGCCATTCATTGAGACGGTTCGAGATTTCGCTGCCACCGTCAACAGGAGATAGACCAATGAATCTTGCCGCCATTCCCAGAATTGCGCTTGCCCACCTTCCGACTCCGCTCGAACCGATGCCGCGGTTGTCTGCAGAGCTCGGCGGACCGGAAATCTGGGTCAAGCGCGATGACTGCACTGGTCTTTCGACAGGCGGCAACAAGACCCGCAAGCTAGAATTCCTGATGGCCGAGGCAGACGCCGCCGGTGCCGAAATGGTGATGACGCAAGGCGCAACCCAGTCAAACCATGCCCGCCAGACCGCTGCCGCGGCGGCGAAACTCGGCATGAAGTGCCATATCCTTCTCGAGGATCGCACAGGATCGAATGATCCGAACTATAACGGCAACGGCAATGTCCTGCTCGACCATCTGCACGGCGCGACAACCGAGATCCACCCCGGCGGCGGCGATATGAACGCTATCATGGAGGCCGAAGCCAACAAGCGGCGGAGTGACGGCGCCCGTGTCTATACCATTCCGGGTGGCGGCTCGAACCCGACCGGGGCGATCGGCTATGTCAATGCCGCGATGGAGCTTGTTACCCAGGCGAATGACGCGAGGCTTTCTTTCGATACCATCGTTCAGGCCACCGGCAGCGCCGGCACACAGGCGGGCATCGTCGCCGGGCTTCGCGCCATGAATGCGAATATCCCGCTGCTGGGAATCGGTGTGCGCGCGCCAAAACCGAAACAGGAAGCTAATGTTTTGGCCCTTGCGGCAGCGACAGCGGAACGCCTAGGATGCGCCGGGATCGTAAGGTCGCAGGATGTCGTAGCCAATTGCGATTATGTCGGCGAGGGTTACGGCATTCCGACCGAAGGCTGCCTTGAGGCCGTTCGCATGTTTGCCGAGTTGGAAGGTCTGCTTCTCGACCCGGTCTACTCGGCCAAGGCGGCGGCTGGCCTCATCGACCTGATCCGCAAAGGCAAATTCTCTGCCGGCCAGCGGGTGCTGTTCTGGCATACCGGCGGCGCAGTTGCGCTTTTCGGCTATGACAAGGTGCTGACGGCCTGAAGTTTAAAAACTCCCGATAGCAGAACTACAGATTGCAGCGTAACCGTTTCTCAATGTGTGTCGCTCGCAAATGGTCCCTCACTGTGCATGTCTCTGAAATTCAGAATTCAGCAAGACTGAAGGTTCATCATCTCAGCAGTCAAAGTTGAGATTGCACAAATAATAAGAGGAGGTTTAATCAGTAATGACAGATCCTTACCTGCATTGGATCCGTATTGGGAATAAGCGCGCAGAAAACCCAACATAGCTGCGAACTTCGAATTAGATAGACCCTGCATCAACAAAAAAATTGTTAGCAGTGCAAGCATTAGTGTCATCCGACGCCAAAAAGACTATCATGCGTGCCACGTACACAGGCTCAATCAGATCCGGAAGACATTGCCGCTGGAGATGTTTTTCCAAAGCCTCAGGTGTTGCCCAAAGTTCTTTTTGCCTCTCAGTCATAATCCAACCTGGCACAACCGTATTCACCCGTATCCTATGCTGGCCAAGGTCGCGGGCCATTGTGCGCGTAAGACCATGGACAGCAGATTTTGCTGTGGTGTAGGCGGGAAAGCCACCCTGAGCTTCCCACCAGCTGCTGGAGCCAAGATTGATTATTGAGCCACCACCCGCTGAAATCATATCGGGCGCTACAGCCTGGATTGCAAAAAACATATGACGGATGTTTGTAGCTTGCCGTTCATCCCAATATTCTGGAGTTACCTCTTGCCATTTGTGGCGATCGTCCCGGGCGGCATTATTTGCAAGTACAGTGACTGGACCATTGCGCTTTGCCAATGCGGAAATACCAGCGCGCAGCGCTTCAATATCTCGCAGGTCACAAATCTCATAATCTACAGTTCCATCAATGCTGCCCTTCAGCGCGGCTGCACTATCGACATCGCGGTCGAGAAAACCTACCTTCGCACCCTGCGCGGCGAATGCGGAAACGGTAGCAGCGCCAATGCCGGAAGCCCCTCCTGTTACAATTACGCTCTTGCCTTCAAGGCTTGGATATCTAGCAAATTCCATCATGGCTTTAAGTCTCCCAAAATGTTCTGTGGGCAAAGTCGCATTTAGGCCGGCATGCCAATAAGTAGTCATGCCATCATGGGTTATCGCTGTCGACAGTCTGCTTGCCCATGAGCCCGCTTTCCAAGATAGTCTGTGATGCAACAATGAAGAAGTGGGGGCTTGGAATGTTCGGGCAACTAGAAGGCACCGGCTATGAGATCCACGACGCCGAATTTAGCAGCTGTATCCTCGGCTCGGCTCATGTCGAACGTCTTTGGACTGGCGGTCGCTGGTGCGAGGGACCGGCATGGTTCGGCGGAGGACGCTACCTTGTCTGGTCCGACATACCAAACGACCGAATGCTGCGCTATGACGATACCGACGGATCCGTCTCGGTTTTTCGCTCCTCAGCACTGAACAGCAACGGCAACACCACAGACCGGCAGGGGCGGCTGGTTACCTGCGAGCATCTAAGTAGACGGGTCACCCGCACCGGCCATGATGGAACGGTCTCAGTTATTGCCGATAATTTTGAAGGCCGAAGGTTTAACTCGCCAAACGATGTTGTAGAACACTCTGACGGGTCGATATGGTTCACCGATCCAGACTATGGAATACTGATGGATTACGAAGGCAGGCGCGCACAAAGTGAGATCGGCGCCTGTCATGTGTATAGAATTGATCCGCATAGTGGTGCCGTAACAATCGTAGCTAACGATTACGTTAAACCAAACGGCATCGCCTTCTCACCTGATGAGTCCTTTCTCTTTATCGCCGATACTGGACGAACGCATTACCCTGATGGGCCGGCCCATATTAGGCGGCATAAGGTCACGGCGGATGGTGGTAGCCTGACTGGTGGCGAGGTGATTGCTGAATGTACAGCAGGGCTTTTCGACGGTTTTAGGGTGGATACAGAAGGCCGCATCTGGACTTCAGCTGGTGACGGAGTGCATTGTCTTAACGCTAACGGTATGCTGCTAGGCAAGATCCGGATACCTGAGGTGGTCTCCAATGTATGTTTTGGTGGGGCAAAGCGAAATCGCCTGTTTATTACCGCCACCATGTCGCTTTATGCTGTCTATGTGAATGTCAGCGGTTTATGACACGCCTATGGCTGCAAACCGACGATTGGGCAACATAGCCGCGATGTTAGAATTAGATAAATATCATTAAAACCCCGATCACCAGCAGCAATCCATGCGCAAAGGTTTTGAACCATGCTACTGGCGCTCGCTTGAAAAGATACTCCCCAACAAACGCACCAATTATGGAGACAGGCACAATAAAGACTGCATTTGTTGCTGTTTTAAAAGTTATAGCATCACGAAAAAATAGATTGGCCAACATAATTAAAATAAGAAGCCAAATACTAACCATTATGTTAGCGCGTTGGATCTTTGGTGGCTCTTGCGCAGCCATGTAGTAGATAACCATCACAGGCCCAGCCGGAACCCCGGCGCCCCCCATAATTGCTCCGGTTAGGGCGCCAATTCCAAAACTTGGTATTAGTCCTCTTGGTCCCCGATAGCGCAAATCGCATATCATAATAAGAGCTGCTAGGAGAACAAAGATACCTATGCACATCTGAATTAATGATTGATCTGCTGAAACTATAAAATCTGCACTTACAGAAACCGCGATAAGCAGCCCCGCGAAAAGCGGCACAACCTCTTTCCATTGGACCACGGAAATTATGCGAGGCAATACATGCAAGAGTGCGATCGAATTGCATAAGCCTGTAAGTGCTATGGCCTGTATGGGGCCTATCATAAGCGTGAATAACGGAACCATGACTAGTGCACCACCGAAGCCAGCATAAGCTGTCATGCCAGAGGCAAAAAATGCTACCAACATTGCTAAAATGAGCGTTATTTCAATGGCTTCAAAAAACATCCCAACCTGACGACCGTTTAGCGCTCAATAGTGACGCAGCCTCTCCAACTCACTGTGGTGCTTTTATTAGGCTGCAAGATTGTTTTTAAGCTTGGCGAATTTCTGCCCGTTTTAGCGGGACGCTCGAAGCGTCGCTCGCCTTGCCTCGGTCGCTATCTCATCAAGCGTTAAGCCATGGTTGCCTTCGCTACCAGTCGAAACTAAAAGAACTACACCATATAAATCAGCCGCTTGTTCAATGGTATATCGCTCAAGGCGCACATCCTCGAGCACCAGCGCCGCGCTCCGCTGTAGCGGGTCACCATAGCCGCCACCGCCAGGTGTGCGCACCCATACGCGGTCACCCGTTTCGAGCGGGATATCCTGTTCCTTCGACAAATGCAGCGGCACATAGGATTCGCCATCCCGGAACACCACCACCTTGTTCACATCCCCGTCACCGCCGCCAAGCGCGCCCTGCGGCCCGAACCTGCCATGATCCATGACGAAGCTGGCCTTGGCGTTGCCGTTGCGGAGCTCAAGCTCGTAATCGAGCCCAAACCCGCCCCGGGTGCGGCCCGCGCCGGCAGACCCTTCATGAAGCGCATAATGGTGATAGAGCACAGGAAAGGCCTGCTCCATGATCTCTACCGGCGGTGCCTTGGAGATCCCGATGGTGGAACACCCGTTGCTGAGACCGTCACCATCGGCATTGCCGCCATAACCGCCACCGGACAGCTGGTACATGACGAAATCACGCCCGCGTTCTGCATTATGGCCCCCAAGCGCGAAGTTTCCGCTGGTGCCTGCAGGCGCCGCAGTCACCCTGTCGGGAAGCGGCTGGACCATCGCTGCGAACACGGCCTCGGCGATCCTCTGGCTGACCTCGGCAGCGCATCCGGAAACCGGCCGCGGGTAATGCGCATCGAGGAAGGTGCCTTCATAACCGGTGATATCCAGCGGCTCGAACGCGCCGGCGCTGATCGGCACTTCTGGGAAGATGTGCCGCATGGCCAGATAGACCGAGCTCAATGTCGTTGCCAGCACCGAATTCATCGGCCCGCGACAGGGGGGGCTCGACCCGGCGAAATCAAAGCGCAGCCTGTCATCGACCCTGGTGATGTCGAGCCTGATCTCGAGCGGCTCGTCAACCACGCCGTCGCTGTCGACATAGGCCACCGACTGCCAGCTTCCCTCGGGCATGGTGACGATCATCTGGCGCATCTGCGCCGAGGCGCGGCGGCGCAGCTCGGTGATCGCCTCGGCCACCGTGTCGTCGCCATAGCGGCCCAGAAGAAGGTCGAGCCTGTCAGCCCCGACATCCAGCGCGGCAGCCTGTGCCTTCACGTCACCGATCCGCTGGTCTGCGACACGGATGTTGGAACAGATGATGGCGTAGATTTCCTCGTCCATGACCCCCTTCTTGAAAAGCTTTACCGGCGGCAGGCGCAGCCCTTCCTGTTCAACCGAGGTCGCCGAGGCGGAGAATCCCCCCGGCACGGCCCCGCCCGTATCCGGCCAGTGGCCGGTATTCGACAGCCAGCACCACAGCTTGCCGTCACGGTAATAGGGACGCACGAAGCGCACATCCATGAGATGCGTGCCGCCAAGATAGGGATCGTTGACGATATAGATGTCGCCGGGCTCGGGCGCGGCCGCGCGGCCCTCGCCGATCAGCCGGATCAGTTCGGCCGTCGAATATTGCATCGTCCCGACAAAGACGGGCAGGCCGCCTGCCCCCTGCGCGATCAGGGCGCCGTCATCGGCGGCATAGATGCCGTCCGACCTGTCATTCGCCTCGGCGATGACGGGCGAGAAGGCGGCCCGCGAGAAGCTTAGATCCATTTCATCGCAGACCTGCTGCAGTCCGGCCTGAATGACGCTGAGGGTAATGGGATCGAGGCTCATCACTTGCTCCCCACTGTGACCAGAATATTGCCGTCCTCGTCCGAGACCGCGTTGTCCTGCGGTTCGATAAGGATCGTGGTGTCCATCTGCTCGAGGATCGCCGGACCGGAGATCTGCGCGTCCAGCGGCAGCTTCTCGCGCGCATAGACCGGTGTGTCCTGCCAGCCTGAGTCC